>NZ_JBQKGL010000016.1:0-68563 GCF_052118825.1 Bilifractor sp. LCP21S3_A7
GCCAGGATCAAACTCTCATAAAAAAGATTGATTCGTTCAGAATTAACACTTGGCTAATTCATCCCTTTTTACTGTTTTAAAGGATCGTAATCAATTCGTTATCTCCCTGCGTACAGTTCGATAACCCGTTGAATACTTTCGATCGTTCAAACAAAAATTTATAAAACTTCATTTGAATTTTCGAGGATGTGTTTTACTGTTCAGTTGTCAATGTTCATGACAGGATCAGTGTTCTGTCGCATACATCGCAACATTCTGATCCAGCGGAGATGAAGAGATTTGAACTCTTGCGCCGCTATTAACGACCTACTCCCTTTCCAGGGGAGCCCCTTCGGCCAGCTTGGGTACATCTCCATTCTGCTCGAATATCTCGACCAATTAAATTGTACTGCAATGCCGCGTTAATATTTCTCGCGCGAACAAATGATATGTTAGCACAACACATTTGTTTTGGCAAGCACTTTTTTCATTATTTTCATTTTCTTTTTCCCAGGATCAAACGAAACATCCAACTCCTATCTTTTTGCAGAGTACCGCGTCCACAGCACACGAAACGGCGCATGGGCGTGGGGGAATGCCAAAACAAATCTTAAACGATTTTTATTAGTAGAGATACGTATTGGAAGATACCTCTTCCAGAACCTTAGCGGCTGTTTTACCGGTCTCTCAGATACAGCTTCGGGTCCGATCAACCGGCACATAATCCGGAATATCCGTTCCCGCATACCTGCTGATAAAAGACGCCAGAATGTGTCCGGTAAGCCCCCAGATTACTCCCATTTCGGTTCTGTAGAAATATACCAGGTGTTTTTTCGAATGCCACGGGTAATTCTTTCCATCGGGAATCAATTCAAAGGGAAAATCCTCGGATGGCTGCGTAACAACACGCGCCACGTAGGTTTCTGGTTTGTGCTCCCGGAACCAGTCAAGCGGAATCGTAAAGGTATGATCCACTTCATCGCCAGACCAGGTATTCTGATAATCACGAAGGGCTCCTACCACCGGCCACACCGGGGCACCCGCGGGACCCATCACCCCATCCATCTCACCAAGAATCTCAATCTGCCTGCTTCCGATCAGAAGCTCCTCCTTCGTCTCCCTCACTGCTGCCTGTACTGCATTTTCTCCTTTTTCAAACCGTCCTCCCGGGAAGCAGATTTCTCCCGGCTGTGCATGAAG
This sequence comes from Bilifractor sp. LCP21S3_A7, assembly GCF_052118825.1. Classification (NCBI taxonomy): domain Bacteria; kingdom Bacillati; phylum Bacillota; class Clostridia; order Lachnospirales; family Lachnospiraceae; genus Bilifractor; species Bilifractor sp. LCP21S3_A7. The sequence goes on from NZ_JBQKGL010000016.1 coordinate 1,180, forward strand.
AGAGGAAGCTCTTTTCTCAAACAAAATTCTGACCTCGCCGTGTTCTTCAAGCAGCGGAATCAGGACAGCCGACGTCTGCCGCATCGGATATTCGGGATATCCCGGAGTCCGGCCAAGAAATCTGTCCCGTATTTTTTTCTCTTCCTCGCTGATTATATTTTTCCCATCTCTACTCACGTTCTCTCCATCTCTGATTACATTCTCTCCATCTCTGATCACGTTCTCTTCCAATACATTCCTCCACTCTTGCATTCCCGGCAGTTTTTGTGCCAGAAATGCCACGGGTACACAGTCCCTCTGAGCCGGAATATCTACACAATACAAGAAACGGCACAATATGCACCAGTCTCAAAAAACATCAGAAATTGTATAAGCCCGGAAGCAATCTGCCTCCGGGCTTATAAGCGCAGCGTGAGGGATTCGAACCCCCGTGCCGTTTCCAGCAAACGGTTTTCAAGACCGCCTCGTTATGACCGCTTCGATAACGCTGCCTGCAAAATATGTATGACCTGCCGTTTCTCAACGACAGATCATACTATACCATACGATTTTGTATATTTCAACGGATATTTCAGCAATTCAGGTTTTTTTCTCCAGAAAACGCTCGGCAATATCAAGATCTTCCGGCGTAGTGATCTTTATATTAAAGTAATCTCCCTGGAATACATGCACGTCGCTGTTGCCCATCTCCTCCAGAACCATGGCGTCATCGGTGATTCCATCCTTATCAAACATCTGCAGGGTGTCGTATGCCTTCCGGATCAGATCGTATCGGAAAATCTGCGGAGTCTGCACGCTCCAGACCTTTGTCCGGATCGGAGTTTCCGATACGACGCCTTTTTCGTTCACAATCTTTATGGTGTCCTTAGCCTGCACCGCACAGACAGCAGTACCATACTGACGTGCCGTCTGATACCCCCGTTCGATGATGTCACCGGTAACAAAGGGACGGACGCCGTCATGTATAAAAACGTAATCCGCATCCACGCAGGCAAGCAGGCCGGCATAAACGGACTCGTAGCGCTCCGCCCCTCCGATCACCAGCCTGGATACCTTTGTGTATCCGTATTTCTCTACGATATTTTCCCGGACATAATCTGTCGTATCTTTTCCGACAACCAGAATGATCTCATCGATTCTCTGAGAATTCTGAAACACGTCCAGCGTATATGCCAGCAGAGGTCTTCCCTTAAGTTCCAGGAACTGTTTGGATACCTTTCCGCCCATCCTCCTGCCGCTCCCGGCGGCAACGATCACAGCCGTGCATTTTTCCAGATTTGCAGCCATATGATCTCCCCTCTCCGTGCGGGACTGCACATTTTTTAACATTCTTCTCTTGTCCGTGCGGGACTGCACATTTTTACATTTTTCTCTTGTTCGCGCGGGACTGCACATTTTTTTTACATTCTTCCCTTGTCCGTGCGGGCTGCGTGTGTTCAGCGCTTTTCCCCCGCCCCTGTGTCTTGCATGACTCCAGTTCACTTTCCCTCACCCGTGCGGGCTACATGTCTTCAATGTTTTTTCATCTTTCCCCGAGCTTGAGATTCGGCACGGCATTCAGGTCCCATCCGCTCCTCGCGCCCTTCTGGAATTCATAATATCCGGCAGCCGCGATCATTGCCGCATTGTCCGTACAATATACGGGTGACGGACGGTAAAACTTCATCCCGTTCTTTGCACAGGCCTTCTCCATCGCTGCGCGAAGCGCGGAGTTCGACGCCACACCGCCGGCTATCGCAAACTTTGTCACATGGTAATCTCTGGCGCCGCGCATAGCTGTGTCCACAAGTGAATCCACAACCGCCTGCTGAAACGATGCCGCGACATCCGCCTGATTCCACTCCTGATGCATCATCGTACACTTGTTCAGATAATTCAGGACCGCAGATTTCAGGCCGCTGAAGCTGAAATCATAGTCCGTCATCTCCTGATTCCCTCTGGCAAAGGTGAGCGAAGTCTTCCCCGTATCTGTGACATGAGACCTCGGGAATTCTATTGCGTGCGGATTTCCCTCTTTTGCCACCTTGTCAATCTTCGGTCCTCCCGGATATCCGAGGCCGATGGCTCTTGCCACCTTGTCAAACGCCTCGCCGGCTGCATCGTCTCTCGTCCTGCCGAGGATCTCGAATTCCCCGTAATCCTTCACGATGACAAGATGCGTATGTCCCCCGGAGATAATCTCGCACATAAACGGCGGTTCCAGGTCCGGATGCTCAATATAATTAGCGCTGACATGCCCTTCGATGTGATGCACGCCGATCAGTGGAATGTTCTTCGCGTAGGCGATTGCTTTTGCCTCCGCCACACCTACCAGGAGTGCCCCCACAAGACCCGGTCCATACGTCACAGCAATTGCACTGATATCATCCAGTGTCACCCCAGCATTCTTCAGCGCGAGACGAATGACCTGATTAATTTTCTCGATATGCTTCCGGGACGCAATCTCCGGGACTACGCCTCCGTATATGGTGTGGAGATCAATCTGTGAGGAAATCACATTTGACAGGACCTCCCGCCCGTTTCTGACAACAGCTGCGGCGGTCTCGTCACAGGAGCTTTCAATTCCAAGGATCAATGTATCTGACATATTCTTCTCCGTCATTTTCAATGCCCGGACCGGAAGCCGGGTTATTGGTTATTCCTCATCAAATTTCAGTTCTGCCGTTTTTCCGTCTTTTCCGAGCTCTGTCCGCGGAAAAACCTTCTGTACTTCTTTAATATACCACTCCGGATGCACCATGGACGGGGAAAAATGAGTAAGCCACATTTCTCCGGGATCTGCCTCTGCGGCGAGACCAGCCGCCTCATACATTGTCATGTGCTTATGCTCCCTGGCCTTCTGTTCTTTTTCCGGTTCTCCGTACATTCCCTCCAGAATCATCAGATCCGATCCCTCTCCGTGCTCCGCGATCTGCTTTACTGGTCTGGTATCTGTGCAGTACGTTACCTTAAGTCCTCTTCGCGGAGGTCCCAGAACCATGTCCGGCGTGTAAATGGTGCCGTCCTCCTCCATCGTCTCGCCCTTCTGCAGAGGATTCCAGAACTTCAGCGGTATATTTGCCGCTTTTGCCCTTGCTGCGTCAAACCTGCCTGCCCGTAGAATTTCTACGTTGTATCCGTAGCAGATCATATTGTGCTGAACTCGAAAAGCTGTGATACGGTAGCCGTGCAGCTCAAAAATCTGCTCCGGTTCAGTAATCTCAATCATTTCTATTTCAAACGGAAGCTCGGGCGCGATGACCCTCAATCCGCCGATGACCCGGTGCAGTCCCTTCGGTCCGATCAGCGTCAGCGGTTCCGTTCTGTCCGCATTGGCCATCGCAAGAAGGATTCCCGGCAGACCGCTGATGTGATCCGCGTGAAAATGCGTAAAACAGATGATATCAATCGGCTTAAAGCTCCATCCGTTCTCCTTCATCGAAATCTGTGTTCCTTCGCCACAGTCGATCAGCAGACAGCTTCCGTTATATCTCGTAAGCAGAGACGTCAGCCACCGTTTCGGAAGCGGCATCATCCCGCCGGTGCCCAGCAGACAAACATCTAACATGTAATAACCTCTTTTTCTGTAAAATCTGTATGTTAATGTACCACAACCCTTACGTTTTGCCAACGCAAGATTATTCTGAGGAGCAGAAAAAAAACGGAAACGGCGGCAACGAGATAAAACACGCTGCGCGAGTTTTATCTCGCTATCGCGACGCTCGCCGCACACGAATACTTCGCATTCGGCTGCGGCTCACAGTTCGCGTAAAAAAAATGAGCACCTACGTGCCACATACGCGTCACATAAGTGCTCAAATCATGTATTTTTTTCAGCGGATGGCATCCTTCATGCCTTTAACATAGCTGTAGATATATGGTGCGGCATCTTCTCCATATTTTGCCACAAGCCTGACAATTGCGCTCCCGACAATGACACCGTCCGCAATGGATGCCATTTCCTTCGCCTGCTCCGGCGTATTGATTCCGAACCCGATGGCCGCCGGAATCTCCGTGACCTCTTTGATGTGTCCGAGAATGGAACCGAGACCTGTCGTGATCTTCGATCTTACCCCGGTGACTCCCATGGACGATACAACGTAGATAAAGCCGCGCGCCTCGCCGGCAATCGTCCGGATTCTCTCCTCTGATGTCGGAGCAATCATGGAAATCACGTCGACGCCGTGCTTCGCGGCGATATCCGCGCACTCTCCCTTTTCTTCATATGGCATATCCGGGATGATGATTCCGCTGATCCCGACCTCTTCACAACGATTAAAAAATCTCTCATATCCGTAATAGAATACAATGTTCAGGTATGTCATGAATACAAGAGGCATATCTGTTTCCTTTCTCAGATCCGCCACCATATCAAAGACCGTATCCGTAGTGGTACCTGCCTCCAGAGACCGTAGATCCGCTTCCTGTATCACGACACCTTCCGCGATCGGATCCGAAAACGGAATGCCGATTTCGATCAGATCTGCCCCTGCCTTTTCCATCGTCAGGATAAATTCCTTCGTTTTTTCGATGGATGGGTCGCCTGCGGTGATAAATGGGATGAATGCCTTACCGTTTTTAAATGCATCTGTTATTTTTTTACTCATCGATATCCACTCCTCTGTACTTTGCAATAGATGCCACATCCTTGTCACCGCGTCCGGACAGGCAGATAATGATAATCTGATCCTTGTCCATGGTCGGAGCAAGCTTTCTCGCATAGGCCACCGCGTGTGCACTCTCAACGGCAGGTATTATTCCCTCCGTGCGTGAGAGGTACTCAAAGGCATCCACCGCCTCATCATCGGTCACCGGAACATAGTCGGCACGTCCGATACTTTTCAGATACGCATGCTCCGGCCCGATTCCCGGATAATCCAGGCCTGCGGAAATCGAGTACACCTTATCGATCTGTCCGTAATCGTTCTGGCAGAACAATGATTTCATTCCGTGGAAGACGCCGAGCTTGCCGACCGCCATAGTAGCCGCCGTTTCTCCCGTATCCACACCTCTTCCCGCTGCCTCGCAGCCGATCAGTCTGACGCTCTTATCCGGAATAAAGTTATAAAAGGCACCGATTGCGTTGGACCCGCCGCCGACGCAGGCCATCACGACATCGGGAAGTCGTCCTTCCTTTTCGAGGATCTGTTCCCTTGCTTCCTTTGAGATAACCGACTGGAAATCACGGACGATGGTCGGGAACGGATGCGGTCCCATGCAGGACCCGAGCACATAATGCGTGTCGTCCACGCGGCCTGCCCATTCGCGCATTGCTTCGTTAACAGCATCCTTCAGGACCATGGAGCCGCTTTTTACATGATGAACCTTCGCACCGAGAAGTTCCATCCGGTAGACGTTCAGCTTCTGCCTCTGGCAGTCGAGCTCTCCCATGAAGACCTCGCACTCCATGCCAAGCAGCGCAGCTACGGTAGCTGTTGCCACTCCATGCTGTCCGGCTCCGGTCTCTGCAATGACCCTTGTTTTTCCCATCTTCTTCGCGAGAAGCACCTGTCCCAGGCAGTTGTTAATCTTGTGGGCTCCCGTGTGGTTCAGATCTTCTCTTTTCAGATAGATCTTTGCTCCTCCGAGGTCCTTCGTCATTTTCTCCGCATAATAGAGGCGGGATGGACGGCCCGCATAATTCTTCATCAGCGAATCCAGTTCCGCCACGAATTCCGGATCATTCTTGTAATGGTTGTAAGCCTTCTCAAGATGAATCAGTTCATTCATCAGTGTTTCCGGAACATATTGTCCTCCAAATTCACCAAATCTTCCGTTTTGATTTGTCATTTTTTCCTCCAGTTCATAATATGAATATCGAATGGCTGTTTCCTGAAAAATCTGCCGCGCGGATTTACTCAGCGGCCGGAAAATCTATCCCGGCTGATCTGCGCAAGGATCTTCTGGTTAATTACACTCCGTAATCTTCTGTAAAATCTACCCCAACGGATCTACGCAGCAGCCGGTGCTGTCCTGCCTTCGCAGATTCTCAATTGCCCGGCGGATTTTTTCCGGGTCCTTTACCCAGTCTGTCTCCACGCCGCTGCTCAGATCCAGGCAATATGGCCGGAATCGTTCCGCCGCCCCACGGATGTTTTCCGGTGTGATGCCGCCGGCCAGAAAAAACGGCCGGCCGATATCCCGGATCAACTTCCAATCAAAACGCTTTCCGGTTCCGGCTCCGCTATCGAGCAGCACATAATCTGCGATACTTGCCTTTGCGCGAAGCATGTCCCTCTCCGACGAAATCTTGAACGCCTTGATCACAGGCACCAGGGTATCCTGAAAAATCATGACCTTCCGCAGCTGCCGGATGTAATATTCGTCCTCGTCTCCATGCAGCTGGACAGCATTGATAATTCCTTTTTTCAGGTATTCCGCGATATACTCATAGGGCTCATTCACAAAAACGCCACAGGCCGTGATCGAGGGATCCAGCATACCCCGAAGCTCCGCCGCCTGTTCCATCGGGATGTACCTCCAGAAACGGGAGGTACAGATGAAACCGATCGCATCCGGTCTCCAGCGGTTCGCCGCCCGGATATCCTCTTTCCTGCGCATTCCGCAGATTTTAATCTTGCACTGTTCCTTGCGCTCTTCCTTCAAATTTTCCTCCGTATTCGTGTATTTCTTTGCAAATGCTGCCGTAGAATCCCTTGCCTCAGCATTGGACATGTCAATCAAAATTTTTAATCTTACGAATATATTCCTGTCTCTTGAATATGTTTTTGTATCTTAAATATGTTTTTGTCTTTCGAACAGTTTCTTGTTATCTGACGGCACACTCCCGGCGAAGCAGGTCAAGCTCTGCTTTCTTGTCCGGGCTGCGCATCAGAGTCTCCCCGATCAGCACGGCATCTGTGCCGTTCCGGAATAGTTCTCCGACGTCCTCCGGGGTACAGATCCCGCTCTCGGACACATAGAGAACTCCCTTCGGTATCCGGTCTCTGAGCCTTACAGAGTTCCGGACATCAACCGTAAAATCCTTCAGATTCCGGTTATTTACACCGATGATCCGCGCTCCCGCACGCACTGCCGTCTCAACCTCCTGTTCATCGTGGGCTTCCACAAGCGCAGAGAGCCCAAGCTCCTCCGCGATCTCCCGAAATTCCCGGATCTGCTCCTCGCTCAGGATGGCACATATCAGAAGTACCGCTGAGGCTCCCATCACTCTGGCCTGCCAGATCATATATGGATCAATGGTGAAATCCTTTCGAAGAACCGGTATATGCACCTCAGCAGCGATGTCTTCCAGATACCTGTCACTGCCCAGAAAATAATCCGTCTCTGTCAGACAGGATATCGCGGACGCGCCCGCCGCCTCGTACTCTTTTGCGATTTTCAGATACGGAAAATCCGGCGCGATCAGTCCTTTTGACGGCGACGCCTTTTTGACCTCACAGATGAAGGACATCCCCGGTCGCGCAAGTGCCGCCTCAAAGGGGAATCCGCTATCCGCGTTCATGGACTCCGCCCGACGGCGAAGTTCCTCCGGAGGAATCTTTTTCTTTTGTTCCCGGATGCGGTTTCCTGTGGCTTCCGCCAGATCGTCTAATATCATATCATGTATCCTCCCTGTCCAGGCTGTTTCCTGAATCCGCGTTGTCTTTCTATAGTATATATCTTCTCTATCCCGGTTGCTTTTTGAATCCGCGTTGTTTTATTCATTGGATTCTCGGATATAAGCATCCAGAATTTTTTCTGCGCTCCCATTATCAATCTGTTCTGCGGCCTTCCGGATTCCCTCTTCGATGCTGTCAGCTTTTCCCGCGACATAGATTGCGGCTCCGGCATTCAGAAGCACCGCGTTTCTCTTTGTTCCCTGAATCTTTCCGCTCAGGATCTCCCTGGTGATGCGCGCGTTTTCCTCTGCGGTGCCTCCCAAAAGCTCCTCCTTTTTGCCGCGTGCCAGGCCGAACTGTTCCGGTGTGATGACCATCGACCTGTAGTATCCGTCACGGAGCTCACAGATTGTGGTCGGAGCGCTTGCGGAGATCTCATCCAGACGATCCTGCCCGTATACGACGAGCGCACGTTTTACGCCGAGTTTATCCAGTACCTTGGCAATCGGTTCCACCAGATACTCATCGTACACGCCGAGGAGGAAGTACTCCGGATTTGCCGGATTCGTTAGCGGCCCAAGAATATTAAATACAGTCCGGATGCCAAGCTCCTTGCGGATGCCTCCCACATATTTCATGGCTGTGTGATATTTCTGGGCGAAAAGGAAACACACTCCCACATCCTTCAAAAGCCGCAGCGCCTTCTCCGGATCCTGATTGATATCCGCTCCGAGCGCTTCCTGGCAGTCTGCAGTTCCGGAAAGTGAGGAAGCCGCGCGGTTTCCGTGCTTCGCGACCTTTACCCCGGCTGCCGCAATGACAAAGGCGCTCGTTGTGGATATATTAAAGGTATGGGACTTGTCGCCGCCTGTTCCCACAATCTCGAGGACCTCCATCCCGGGATGTCTGACCGGAGTCGCGTATTCTCTCATTGCCTGCGCACATCCGGAAATCTCATCGATCGTTTCTGCCTTTGCGGATTTTGTGGATAGTGCGGCAAGAAAAGCAGCATTCTGGGTCTGCGTCGTCTTTCCGCTCATGATCTCATTCATAACGGTATAGGCTTCGTCATAGGTAAGATCCTGTTTGTCTACAATTTTTTCAATAGCTTCTTTAATCATTTTCGTTCCTCCTATCCGGCTGCACTATTCTTCACTTCCTATGCTGCTCTGCTCCTCTTTGCTTTTCTATCTGGTTCCCCTATTCTTCGTATCTCTATGCCGTTTTGTTAATCTTCGCCATGTTCTTTTGCAGCGATTCCGCTGCTCGTCAGAAAATTGCGAAGCATCTGTTTTCCCTCCGGCGTCATAATCGATTCCGGGTGAAACTGCAATCCGTAAATTTTTCTTTCGATATCTGCTACTGCCATAACCTCCCCGTCGTCGGCCCTTGCGATTTCCCTGAGATGCGGCGGAAGCGTGTTCTCGATAACTGCCAGCGAATGATACCGCCCGACGGTCACCTCCTCCGGAAGCCCTGTAAAAATCGGTGCCGTCACGTCAAGCTTCACCCGGGACTGCTTACCGTGCATCAATTGTTTCGCATAAGAGATCACGGCGCCTGATGCTTCACAGATCGCCTGATGTCCGAGGCACACCCCGAGAATCGGCACCTCTCCTCCCATCTCTCTGACAACATCTTCGCAGACACCGGCATCCTTCGGCTTCCCGGGTCCCGGTGACAGGATGATGCAGTCCGGCTTCATGTCTCTGATTTCCCCGACGGTTTTTTCATTATTCCGAATCACCTGAATATCCGAATTCAGAGCGCCAATCAGCTGGTAAAGGTTATAAGAAAAACTATCGTAGTTATCAATTAACAGAATCATTCTTCTTCCTCCGCTTTCTCAAGAGCTTCTACAACAGCCCTTGCCTTGTTCCGGCATTCCTGATATTCCTTCTCGGGTACACTGTCTGCCACGATTCCGGCACCGGAGCGAACGAATACCTTCCCGTTCCGCTTATAAGCCAGTCGGATAGCGATGCAGACATCCAGGTTTCCCGTGAAATCCACATACCCGATTGCGCCGCCGTATATTCCTCTTTTGTCATGTTCCAGCTCATTGATCAGCTCGCAGGCCCGGAATTTCGGGGCTCCGGATAGCGTTCCTGCCGGAAGCACGGAATCTACCGCATCAACAGCCTGCCTGTCATCGCGAAGCTGTCCCTTTACCGCCGAGCCGATGTGCATGACGTGAGAATACTTCTCAATGCACATATATTTTTCGACCTCTACGGTTCCAAATTTACATAACCTTCCAAGATCATTCCGCCCGAGGTCCACCAGCATGTTGTGCTCCGCCCGCTCTTTTTCATCGGACAGAAGTTCCTTTTCAAGGCGCTGATCTTCCTGATCGTCGCGTCCTCTCGGCCTTGTTCCCGCCAGAGGAAATGTACGGATTTCCCCGTTTTCCACCTTCACGAGCGTTTCCGGAGAAGCGCCGGCAATTTCCACATCATCACCGGAAAAATAAAACATATAAGGAGACGGGTTTGTCGTTCTCAGAACACGATACGTATTCAGCAGGCTTCCCTCATATGCCGCCTTCATTGGATTTGAAAATACAAGCTGAAAAATATCCCCCTCCCGGATGTAATGTTTTATTTTTTCCACCTTCCCGGTGAACTCCTCCAGGGAGAGCTTCGGCTTCAGCGGCTCAAGCAGATGTCCCGCAGGCACTTTCTTCGGCTTCCCGTTCCGGATGATGTTCTCCATTTCATCGAGCTGCAAAATTGCCTTATTGTAATCGGTTTCCATGCACTCCGTGTGGATGTTGACAATCAGGAGAATCTTCTGGCGGAAATTATCATAGCAGATCAGCTTGTCAAACAGCATCAGGTTCACATCATCAAACCTGTCCTCATCCGGCGCGTCCAGCTTCAGCTCCGGTTCTCCGTACTGTATATAATCGTAGGAAAAATAGCCCACCAGTCCTCCGGTCAGTGTGGGAAGCCCGGGAATCCGGGGTGATCTGTTCTCATGAATAATCTGTTTGATGTAGATGCCCGGGTGAGCGGTCTCCATCCTGATTTTGCCCCCGGCATTCACGGTTAGGATATGATCCTTACAGGAAATCTCCATCGACGGATCAAATCCAAGGAACGTATATCTGCCCCACTGACGGCTGTCCTCTACACTTTCCAGAAGAAAACAGTGCGTACTGACATTCTGCAGAGCTCTCAGCGTTTCCACCGGGGTCCGGATGTCAGAGAGAATCTCTCTCGTCACCGGAATTCGCTTGTAATCACCTGATGATGCAATCCTCTTCACTTCTTCGAACGATGTCTGCTTCATAGCCTTCCCTCCGTAATCAAATTCCCTGATACCGCTTACGTATGCACCGAGTCGTTTACACCTGGCTGCATGCCCCAGGTCTCCTTCAATTTTTTCGCCGCACACGAATACTTCGCATTCGGCTGCGGCTCACTGTTCGCGTAAATAATAAACCCGCCCATGACAGATTTTCTTCTGTCAAGGGCGGGTATAATCGTACAGTTTCGATTCCCGTGGTGCCACCTTGTATTTGTGTCTCCACACACTCATGAGATACCATCATATCTCCGGCATGTAACGTATGCCCTGCGTCAGAAGCTACTTATACCATGACCCGTTTTATGATCCCGGTATTTTCACCCTGCCCTCAGTGGTCCATTTACGGATCAGCGTCCTGCCCGGCTCGCACCTCCCCGGGCTCTCTGTGAGTGCCCCATCCGCTTTATCTCCACTTCATCGGTTTAAACTGATGTAGTCTTAAATTATGTTGATATTAAACCACGTTTCACAGCTTCTGTCAAGAAAACTTTCTGAGAAATTCCCACCATTTGGCCTGATTTCCGTAGCCTGACCGTTGCTCATATACCCTGACCCGGGCGGCACTTGATATAAACTATCGAGTTTCGTTTATCTCGCGGTTTCCCTGTGGTATTCACGCACCCAGCCGCTCAGCAGGGAGTTTACATCTCCTTCCGGCTTGTCTACTTTCAGGTTCCTGATTTCTTCTGCCAGGGATTCTCTGGTTCCGGTATCCGCCTTCAGGTCATCCGCCAGCTTTTCAAAGGCATCTTCTCCTTTTGCCAGATAAACAGCGCAGAGATAGTTTTCCACTGTTTCCCTGGAATGAATACTGTTATAGGCTTCTCTCAGACATTCGACCGCTTCATCCATCTCGAAGAGTCTCGCATATGTGACTCCCATATTGTTGTATACCGTCCCGAGAAACTGCTCGCCGAGTCCTTCCATGTCTTTCATCGCAAGGATCCTCTTGTAGTCCTCGATTGCCTTCGTATATTTCCCGTAACCCACCAGAGAATCGGCCCGCAGACGCAGTCTCTCCGGTCCCGGCAGCTTCCGGTTGGCTTCGAGAGTTTTCTCAAAATTCTCACGGTCCTGTACATAAATCCATCCCGTCTCGGCGTTCAGTGCGTGCAGCATTCTTCCAAGCGTCTGCACTCCCTCTCTGCGGATTCTCTCCAGAGACCTCACAAAGTTACGGTCCTCCAGCTCCTCTCCAATCCATCCGATCAGGGCATCGTCAAAAAAATCCTCTTCGACCAGAGCCAGATTGTGGTCTGCAAAATAGCAGAGCTCCTCGATCGAATAGATATTCAGGTCAATGTCACGAATATAAAAAGGATGTTCCGCCCTCTTTACCTGACATAACACAGCCATGCTCATTCGTCTCATTCCTCCAGAATCTCATCATGCAAAAAATCTCTGCACAACCTGCCGATGTTCATCTGTCTCACTCCTCCAGAATCTCACGCCAGACTTTCCCGGTTGCCGGATACATGTCTCCGAATCCCAGGTCTTCTACTTCGATGACACACCGTTTTGCAGATTCACATGTCAGGTGAATTCGAAGACGGGTCGTCCCGTCCGGACGGTCATCGAGCTCAGGAAGCTGCATCACCGATACCTTCTGATCATTCTCATCCATGCGGTTGATCAAAAATCGAAGCTCATGCTCCTTGCCGATCAGAATGATCTCACAGACCTTGTCCGCCTCATACCAGTTCACTCCCGCGGCGATCAGAGGATAATAGGTCTCCCTCCCCTGAATGTTCATCTTCATGCCGATATTATTGCGGATGATATCATCCCCAAGATACAGACAGTCCGGGAATTTTCTCTGAACAACCTTCTCCCGTGCCGTATAACAGGCGCCTCTCGCATATAGGTTGTCAACCACAAACACCTTCCGTCCCGCCCGGCACAGCAGTGCAATGGATCGGCCCGCCCACGCACGGTCAAAAGTATCGCCCATCAGGAAGATACAGGAATACATATTCTGCCGCAGCGACGCATTTATCATATTATAGAACTGCTCATCCCAGAGACTTCTGTCCTGTTTCAGGCAGATCGTTATCCCCTCTTCCATTGTAAAAGTCACCGGCCTGGTCTGCGGATTCATATTCATCGACAGAAAAGATACCTTTTCCTCCTCGAAAATAAAAAATCCAACATTCCGGTTCCAGAGCTCTCTCTTCTGATAAATCGTGTGATAAAAACAGCTCTCCTTATAATCCTGAAGAAAGGCGCGTGCCTTTGCGAGACCAAGCTCCCGGTAGATCGATTTCACCAGATGCACCACCGGGCGGGTCAGGACAGGAACCGTGATCGTGATGCCCGCAATCTGTGACTCCGGATCACTCAGGCCAAGCGTGTACAGTGCCTTCCTCATAGTCTCCGCGGCCTTCTGCTCAAGCTCGTTTCTCCGGCGGTTCCTCTCCTCTTCGTCCGGAAAATCATGAACCAGATTTTCGATTCCATCGAGAATCTCCCGGAAGGAAGCCATGTCATTTCCGACCTTCATCGGCGCTGTGACCGTATTTTCTTTCTCACGTTCATAGTAACAGATCTGCGGCTGATTTCGATTGAGATCTATCCCTACAATCAATTCTCTTTCGCTCATCTGCTCCCCCTCAATTCATCAGCTTCAGCAGCAGCTGATCCTGCCGTTCTGCTCTGATAACTTTGCATCTGTTCCTCCTCAATCCATCATCCTCAGGAACCGGCTGACAAAACATTCCTGCCTCAGATACTGCTCCTGCGCTTCCCGCAGTTTTCCGTCATCTCCCTGATCCCGTGCCTCAAGCATGCGGTTGAGAAGCCGGAACTTCGTTGTGCCGGAAGTGTCCATGTCTACAAGGGACACCTCATACGTATCGGAATCGCTGATTTTTCCATCATCCATGACACTCATGTAATAACGAAGACTTTCCCCATAGAACAGAAGAAATTCCTTCACGAAAATGCCGTGGTAGACATTATTCATCGGCTCGCTGATCCATTCTGTCTGTTCGCCGTCCTGCTCCGTCAGCTGATAATGAAGAACAACCCGGCTCTCCGGACGGAACTGATCCTGAACAAACACCTTATCCTCAATCTGATATGCCTGAATCAGCCGCTTCGGAAGCTTATGATAGAACTCAAAACGAAGCCCCTTCTCATCCATCTGCTTCAGCAAAACGGCGGCTCTCTCCATCCGTTTTGCATCCAGGGAATCCAGGGTAGAATAATACCGCAAAAGAGCCAGCTTGCAGATCGTATAATCGACCTCTCCGCGGTCCATTGCATTTTCCATTGTGACAATCTCCGACTCAGATATCGCGCGTCCCCCGAGGAAATAATAATCCGAAAGATAGGCCAGGAATGCCGCTGTTACCTCCGGTCTTCCCTGCTGACGGACGTAATCACAAAGAATTTTTCCTTCGTCATCCGGGAACTGATGCGTCCGGATTGACTGCAGCAGGATCCGCTCGTCGAGACTGAGCGTCTCCAGCTGAAATCCCTTCAGCTTTCTCCAGAGTCTGCACAGATTCCGGACAGAGCCCCGGTAATGATCCCGGAGATAGCTCAGCATGACCTCATCGTATTTTTCCTTTTTAAATACATACTCAGTCAGCTGCAACAGCTTCTCCCCGTCCTCTCCGTCACCGAGAATCAGCCGGCTGGACAGACGCAGCAGGAGCCTTGTGGGTACACCCTCACATCCGAATTCGGATATCACATGAAAGGCTTCCTCATATCTGCCCTCGCGGATCAAAAGCACGATCGTGCTCACTTTATCCGCCTCTGCATAACAATTGATTTCCTCCTCACTCATGTCCCGCGGAAGTACCTCTTCATCGGGATGAGCCATGTCATATTCCAGAAGCTTCCTCCGCAGAATTTTGCGGTACTCATCGGTAAACGCCTCATCTGTCACTGCCATCCGGTAAGCAGAAACCGTGCGGCTGTTGACGTCCATCTGAAACGCCTTCTCCCGGCAGATGGAAAGCTCAGCCCCAGGATGACTCACGCCCTGCTCCAAAATCGCATGCGCACTGTCCCTGGCGTCCATCAGCCTCGTTACTTCAAAAGGAATGGTTGTCGCGTACCGCCGATGATGCACATCCTCCATGAGCACAGCGGCATCATCAGTATAAATCCGGGGATAAGCCACCCCGTCTTTCACTGTCTCCGTTTCCTCTACTTTCAGTGCGTAATGACTCACAACCACCTGCCGCACCATCGGATCCGTGACCGTGACCTTATGTACAAACAGAACATTCCCGAGCAGCTCCGCGATCTCCGGCGATTCCGGTTTCCGGAAATACTGCTGGTAAAGAACCGCGTAATTCTCGTTCATGCGTCCCTTTCGCAGAGATTCCATCGCGAACGTCCGGATATAACGCCCATAGTTCAGAAAACTGGTATCGTCTTCCTCCCGGTTCAGTACGATACTGGCATAGAGCAGTGCACGTTTCTTCTCCGCAAGCTCGGTATTTGTCGCAAAATACATCAGGATCTGCTGTGGAAGTCTCTCCCCCGCCGGCTTATGATATGTCTCCATATAGTATTCATAAAGCCTTGTAATACGGAGATCATGAAGCACTGCCTTCTCGTACCACGGGAAGCAGCGCGAATCCACCGGATTTCCCTTGATCAGCAGCTTGCAGATCGCCTCAAGAACCGCATCGTTCGGATATTTTTGGTACCCGGCAGAAAGGATCCGGTACAACGGCCGGTTAAAACTCTTCTCGTTATCGCTCAGAAAAGCAGTTCTCTGAAGCAGTCCCTCGGTGATAAAATTGTGCTTCAGGCCGAAATTCAGAACCTGAATCATGAACGGTGAAAGTCTGCGCAGGAGAGACTCCTCCCTCGCCAGAAGGTTCCACGCATCCAGGTACAAAAAAGGGCTCATGGATCCGGCGTTGAAGCAGTCCTCATATTCCTGCATGCGGTCCGCCGAATTTATGATCTCTGTGTTCTCTTCCTGATGGCAAAGTTTCAGCAGAAGATAGCTCCCCGGATTCTTCCGGTAATATTTTGCAAGAAGCGGAAGAATGTCACGCTTCTCCTCAGGCAGCAGCCCCACCTCCTTTGCCAGCGAGAGATAAATTCCCTTTTCCTCGCTGTTCGCCGGGCTGACCCGTCCGTCTTTCATAGGCCACAGCCGCTCCATTGCCTTACCATTGTCGTCTCTGGAAAACTCCAGATAGGCAGCATAAAGAATTGCGGCGGAATCGTCTGGATTCTCCTCGAGCATCTCATGCACCGTCATGGAAGATGACTCCAGCCAGCTGCGGTAATCCAGCTTGTGAAGCTGAAGGCTCAGAAAATCTCTCATCAGCCAGGCAACCTTCCTGCTCCGAACTGCAGATGGAAGGATCTCCGACTCCTCCTTTCGGGATGCCTCAACGATATATTCGAGATTCTGGTGAACACTGCGGATCCGGATTTTTCCAAACGATTTTCCCTCACCGAGTCTGTCACTGTGGACAACATATTCCAGTCCGTAGACCTTCCCGATAAAGTCCTCAGTGGTAATCACCTTTTTCGTCACCTCGAGGAAATCGCCCTCCACCTCAACCTCAAGACGGATGTATCCCCATGTATTGCGATAGACGTACAGAGTATCCTTCTGAGATACATCCAGGTGATAAACCGCCTTCTGCTGCTTATCGAGAGTGATCTCGATCGGTTCCTTCTTGCCGGTCGAAACAAGAAATTCCTCAAGATGCTGGTAGGTAACCGGATTGTGTGACATCCCGCGGTACAGTCCCAGATACTGCCGGTTGTTCCCGTTCAGGATTCTCACAAATCCCGGATCCGTAAACATCAGAAATCCCTCCCTAAGACTTTTCTGACAAAGCCTGGAGAAATCATCCAGTGTCCGGACCTCCGATTCTTCTCCATCTCCCGGAACATCCACAATCTCCGCGTACACAGGATATTCTTTCTCGGCAATATTGCTGCTGACCAGGATACTGCCACGGATACTCTGCCCGGAGAGCAGCCCTTTGGTAATCACAAGGAAGCTGATCTCACAGTCCTCTCCCTCAAATTCCGTTGTCAGAAGATGAATCCTGTAATCCTCCGACAATACGCTTCCCCGGATGGTACTGCCGTCCGATGCGCAGACATGAAAGGTCCCTCTGCGGACCTCCCCCTCTCCTACTACAATACGATATTCTTCTTCAGAGAAAACCAGCTTCGGAAGATCATACACGAACCCGGCTTCAATTACTCCGTCCTTATTCTTCAATACTCCCACCTTATCCTAAGCGGATACGCGTCATGCCGTCCTTTTCCGGAAAGACTGCCCGGGAGAACCCGGGATGTCATCTCTGCAAGGCAACCTATATACTGTGTTCTCCGACCCATCTTGCACTTAAAACGCTCTCCGGCTCACTACATATATGACGCTCTCCGGCCCATTGAACATATATGATGTTCTCTGACTCAGCACATATACGACGCTCTCCGGCCTATCGACCAGATACAGCGCATATACAATGCTCTCTGCCCCGAACAGCACATACGCTTGACGAATATCCGCATTCGAATTAAACTTAGTTCCGAATGAGAACGCCTTTTGGAGTCTCATCCACATTGAAGTATACAACATCCACAGAACCTGCGCAATGTTCTGACCGGTGCACGTGATATCTGTTCATGTGTATGTGCAATTGACAAGGCAGAAAAACGCTCTAAGTTAGAAATCGAGGTGTCATCTATGGCTCAGTTTACATTGAAGCACAAGGATCATTTTCATGGAAGCGACCTGGAAAAAATAGAAGAGATCTACCATATCCCAAAGGAAAAGATCACCAGCTTTTCCGCCAACATCAATCCACTCGGAATCTCCCGCAATCTTCGGGAATCCATCAGCGAGCACATCGACGTCATTCAGACCTATCCTGACCGGGAGTATAAAGACCTTCGAAAAGTGATCGCAGAGTACGCGGGCACCACCTACGAAAATGTCATTGTCGGAAACGGATCCACCGAGCTGATCTCCCTGATGATTCAGGCAGATGCACCGAAAAAAGCAATGATTCTCGGTCCCTCCTATTCCGAATATGAAAGAGAAATATCTCTGAGAGGCGGCCAGACCGTCTATTATCCTCTGAAAGAGGAGGAGGATTTTCAGCTGAATCCTGACGATCTCTGCCGTCATCTGACGGACGACCTGGATCTCCTGATTCTGTGTAATCCGAACAATCCGACCTCAACCGCGATCTCTAACGATAAGATGCGCACCATCCTCGACGCCTGCATGGTTCACGGCATTTTTGTGATGGTGGACGAGACATATGTAGAATTTACGCACGCAGATGAAAAGATCTCCTCGGTCCCGCTCACCGACTCGTACACGAACATCGTTGTACTGAGAGGCACTTCCAAATTCTTTGCTGCTCCGGGTCTCCGTCTCGGCTACGCGATCACCGGCAACACAGATCTGATCCGTAAGGTCATCTCCCTGCAGAACCCCTGGTCTATCAGCTCCATCGCCGAGGTCGCCGGAAGGCTGATGTTCAGCGATACGGAATATATCAATCAGACACGTACTCTGATCGACACCGAACGCACCCGGATCTTCCGGGAACTTCAGGCCTGGAATTCTATCAAGGTATACCAGCCTAAGGCGAATTTTATCCTCGTCCGGATTCTCCGCGAGGATATGGACGCGGACATTCTCTTCGACCACTGCATCCGGAAGGGGCTCATGATCCGCAACTGCTCCACCTTCCCCTTCCTCTCCAATAAATACTTCCGGTTCTGCTTCATGAATCCCGAAGACAATGACCGCCTCCTCGCCCAACTCCGCAGAGACGTGAATGTATAAGCTCTTCGAAAACATATCCAGGCCGCCTTCCACGAAGCGTGTGTAAGAGACTGGATATGTTTTCGAAGGCAACAAGCATGAGCACGAAGGGACGCGCCAGCGGCACGAAAGTGCTCATGCTTGTAAGATTGCGGAAGTGCGCAGCACGAAGCAATCCGCAGCTTATACAGTCACAATCGATCATAAGCTCTTCGAAAACATATCCAGGCCGCCTTCCGCGAAGCGTGTGTAAGAGACTGGATATGTTTTCGAAGGCAACAAGCATGAGCACGAAGGGACGCGCCAGCGGCACGAATGTGTCTAAACCATCTCATTGATCACGCCGCTGCGGTAAGCCTTCAACAGCTCCTTCAGCTCATCAATCCTCTCCTTCAGCCGGCGTCCGATATCTGTATCGCTGACATGAAGCCTGTGCGGCGCGTTCATAACCAGAATCCTGTCTCCGTGAATATCTGTCTCGTTCCGGACGGCGTCCTCCGCAGAGGTAAAAGGCTTCAGCGCTACCAGCTGCATTCCGTACGAATTGTAGATCAGAGTATACCCTGCAATTCCCGTCTTGCCCTGATATGCTTTCGAAAAGCCTCCGTCGATGATGAGCACCTTCCCGCTGCATTTCACGGGACTTTCTCCGGAACTTTGTAGCACCGGTACATGTCCGTTCACAATATGCGCGTCTTCTGGAAGACCGAATTCCCGAAGAACCCGGTTCATGATCTCCTCATTGTTTAAAAGCTGGTAGTACGGATTTTTATGCTCGACATGTGTTTCCTTCTCCGCGATGAAATATCGCTCAAAAGTCGCCATTTTATCCTTCCCGAACAGAGGCGACTGCGGGCTGCACCAGATCCAGTAGATGATATCACGTCCTTTTTTCTTCTCTTCTTCGTTTACGGCGAAAAACGCCTTCCGGACGTACTTTTCCAGCTCGTCGTACAGCTCCCTCCCGCACAGTTTTTTCCCGTACACGTCTACCTTCATAAATTCTCCGTCTCCGGTCAGCGGCATACAGCCATGATAGAGAAGATTGTTGTTGTAGATACAGTACAGTTTTCCCTTGTTCAGGAGAAGATTCATATGCTGATAGAGCTTCTCACATTGCGTGAACGCCCGCTGCATCCGCTCCATCACCTCCGTCTCATCCACCGTCAGGCGATACGGATCCGATGGATCAATTGTCGGAAAATTATGATCAAGAAGTGCGTATTCCTTTCCGTCCAGCCGTATGACCCCTCTTTCGTAATCAATCTTGTCAAGAAGCATCCGGTCCTCCATATGGAACTCCGGACGCTCTCTAAAGAGCTGTCCCTCCAGCTTAAACTGAATGATGGAAATTGCCTTGTGCATTCTCATGTTCAGTTCATTTTCATTGGGCAGCCGGGTGCTGTTTTCTCCCTTCAGCCTGAAGAGAGAACAGGGATCATCGCCGTAGACCCGGGTGGCAAACGTTGCCAGAGGGATCATATTGATGCCGTATCCGTCCTCCAGAATGTCGAGATTCCCATATCTCGCACAAATTCTGAGAACCGTGGCGATACAGGGCAGCGATCCTGCGGAAGCTCCCATCCAGACAATGTCATGGTTGCCCCAGCAGATATCCAGAGAATGATAGCTCATCAGACGGTCCATGATTCTCTCCGGACCCGGACCCCTGTCATAGATATCACCCAGAATATGCAGATGATCCACAACCATCTGCTGAATCAGATGGCAGAGTGCCACGATAAAATCTTCAGCTCTCTGGATATCGATGATCGTATCAACAATAGAATTATAGTACGCCTCCTTGTCCAGAACATCCGGCTTCTCCGTGATCAGCTCCTCGATCACATAGGCATAGTCTTTCGGCAGCTGCTTACGCACCTTTGACCTCGTATATTTGGAGGATGCCTTCTTGCAGATTTCGATCAGCCGGTACAGCGTGATCTTGTACCAGTCGTCCATGTTCTCTTCCGTCTGGCGGATGAGTGCCATCTTCTCATTCGGATAATAGATCAGCGTCGCCAGAGCACTCTTGTCCGCCTCACTGAGCGTATGGTCGAACACCTCATCGATCTTTTTCTTTACCGAACCGGAGCCGTTCTTCAGCACATGCGAAAAGGCCTCATATTCTCCGTGGATATCCGTGATAAAATGCTCGGTACCCTTAGGCAGGTTTCGTATAGCTTCCAGATTAATAATTTCTGTTGACGCAGCGGCAATGGTCGGATACAGCTCCGCCAGCCGCTGCAGGTATCTCAGTTCCAGATTTTCCATGTAAAAGTCCTCCCTGTTTACGCCCCTTCTTCCAGGTACCTTCTGGCCTGGTCTTTGATTCTTCCTGCCCGCTCTGTAGTTTTGCCGCCCAGATCTGTGATTCTGCTCACCCGGCCTGTGTTTCTGCTCACCCTGTCTTTGGTTCTTCCGCCCAGATCTGTGATTCTGCTCACCCAGCCTGTGATTATGCCGCCATGAATCTACCCCGCCTCCATCTGAAAATCAAACAGCGAGATCTGATTCGTCTCCGGCAGATCGGATATGATTCCCAGCCGGTCCAGTGTATCCGTAATGCTCTTGCCGACCTTCCCTCGCTGCCGCAGATCATCCTTGGACAAAAACTTTCCGTCCCGCGCCGCCAGTACGATACTGTCTGCCGCAACAGAACCCAGGCCGTCAATGGCATCAAGCGAAGGCATCAGCTTTCCGTCAATAATCTGAAAACGATGCGGCTGCACCCGGTAGATATCTATCGGCATAAACTCAAAACCACGGGCGTACATTTCCTCGACGAGGCACATGTCTCCATACTGGTCCTGCTCCATCTTTGACAGAGAATCCTTGCGGGAATTGAACTCGTCCATGATCTCTTCCAGGTGGCGCTGTCCCTGGCACATTTTCTCGTAGGAGAACGCCTTCGCGCGGATTGAGAAATATGCTGCGTAATAAGCAAGCGGCCGGTACACCTTGTACCACCCCACGCGGTAGGCCATCATCACATAGGCCACGGCGTGGCCTTTCGGGAACATATACTTGATTTTCTCACACGACCAGATATACCAGTCGGGAACGCCGTGCTGTTTCATGTCGGCCGTCCATTCCGGCCAGTTTTTACACTGTTTCTTCGCCACCTTCCCCTTTCGCACCATCTCCATGATGGAAAAGCTCTCCTCAGAATCCATTCCCTTGTTGATCAGGTAGACCATGATGTCATCACGGCAGCAGATGGCCGTTCCCAGCGTACATTTTCCCTCCTTGATCAGCGTCTCGGCATTGCCGAGATAGACATCTGTTCCGTGGGACAGGCCTGAGATCCTGCATAGATCTGTAAAGTTCTGCGGCTTCGTATCAAAAAGCATCTGCATCGCGAAGCTTGTGCCGAACTCCGGGATCCCGAGTGTGCCCAGCCTGATGCCATGAATCTGCTCCGGCTGAAGTCCCAGCGCGCTGAGATTCTGGAACAGACTCATGACCTTTGGCTCATCGAGAGGGATTTTTGTCGCGTCTTCTCCGGTCAGGTCCTCCAGCATACGGATCATTGTCGGATCATCGTGTCCGAGAATATCCAGCTTCAGAAGGTTTGAATCAATCGAATGATAATCAAAATGTGTGCTGACGATATCCGAATCCGGATCATCAGCGGGATGCTGCACCGGCGTAAAGGTATTGATGTCCCATCCCTGCGGCAGTACAACGATGCCGCCCGGATGCTGTCCGGTGGTTCTTCGTATTCCTACGCAGCCCTGTACGATCCGGTCGATCTCGCAGCTTCGCTTGTGTATGCCTTTTTCCTCATAGTAATTCTTCACAAATCCGAAGGCTGTCTTGTCCGCCAGCGTACCGATGGTCCCTGCCTTGAACGTCTGACCCGCGCCGAAGATAACCGCGGTGTACGCGTGTGCCTTCGTCTGATACTCTCCCGAAAAGTTAAGGTCGATGTCCGGCTCCTTGTTCCCCTTGAAGCCGAGGAAGGTTTCAAAAGGAATGTTGAAGCCCAGCTTATCCATGACTCTGCCGCAGACCGGACATTTCTTGTCCGGCATATCACATCCGGAGTACCCCATTTTGCGGTATTTCACAACATCCGGCGTATCGAATTCCACATGATAGTCGTGGTGACACAGATAATGGGGCGGCAGCGGATTTACCTCTGTGATTCCAGACATGGTTGCCACAAAGGATGACCCGACAGAACCTCTCGATCCTACGAGATATCCGTCCTCATTGCATTTCCACACCAGCTTCTGAGCGATGATGTACATCACGGCATAACCGTTTGATATAATGGAGGTAAGCTCCCGCTCCAGTCTTGCCTGAACGATCTCCGGAAGATCCGGTCCGTAGATCTCATGCGCCCGGCGGTAGCAGATTGTGCGCAGCATCTCGTCAGAGTGCGGAATAACCGGAGGACATTTTTTCGGGTAAATCGGACTCATCCGCTCAATCATGTCACAGATTCTGTTCGTGTTGTCGATGACAACCTCCCTCGCCTTTTCTTCTCCGAGGTAAGCAAACTCGTCCATCATTTCTTCCGTGGTGCGAAGGTACAGCGGTGCCTGATTGTCCGCGTCCGCGAATTTCTTTCCGGCCATGATAATCCGCCGGTAAATCTCGTCCTGCGGATCCATGAAATGAACGTCGCAGGTAGCGACGACCGGCTTGTGAAACTGCTCTCCCAGCCGGATGATTTTCCGGTTGAGCTCCTGGAGATCCTCCTCACTGCTGACCGCCGGGTTTTTCTCGTCCTCAATGAGAAAACGATTGTTTCCGAGCGGCTGTATTTCAAGATAATCATAAAAGTTCACAATCTTCGCAATTTCCGTATCCGGCGCTCCCCTCAACAATGCCTGGTAGAGCTCTCCGGCCACACAGGCGGACCCGATGATCAGCCCCTCGCGGTGCTCCTGCACAAAGCTCTTGGGAAGCTTCGCCTGACGGTTAAAGTATTTCAGATGCGATTCGGATACACAGCGGTACAGATTTACTCTGCCCGCCTCGTTTTTTGCAAGAATGATCGCGTGGCTGGATTTCATCTTGCGGATTGCGTTCTGATTCACACTTCCTTCCCGGTTCAGCGAATCCAGGTCATTAATCCCCTGTTCGCGAAGCATCGCCACAAATTTCACAAAAATCCAGGCCGTACATTCGGCGTCATCCACGGCACGGTGATGATGTTCCAGAGAAACTCCCACCGCCTTGGCAACCGTATCCAGCTTGAAACGGGACAGGTTCGGCAGAAGGAGCTGTGCCATCGCCACTGTATCCACATAAGTGAATTCCCAGTCAATCTTCTGCCTCCGGCACTCCATCTTGATAAATCCGGTATCGAAATCCGCATTGTGGGCTACCAGAACAGCTCCTTTACAGAATTCACGAAACCTTGGAAGAATCACCTCAATCGGCGGCGCGTCCTGAACCATTTCATCCGTGATGCTGGTCAGCTCCGTGATCCGGAAAGGGATCGGGACTTCAGGGTTTACGAATTCCGAAAAACGGTCGACAACCTCCCCCTTCTCCACCCGTACCGCACCGATTTCGATGATCTTACATGTCAGGTTGGACAGACCGGTTGTCTCGATATCAAAAACCACGTAGCTGTCCTCAAGACTCTGTCCCCTGCTGTCGGTGGCAATTCCTTTCAGATCGTCCACCAGATACGCTTCCATGCCATAGATGACCTTAAAGGGTGCCCTGACCTTTTTCAGTTCATTCTTGTCCGCATCCGGATGTTCCTCGGCGTATTTTTTCTGATAAGACTCATCAATGGCCTCGAGGGCATGGTTTGCCTCGGGAAAGGCCTGAACCACCCCGTGGTCGGTGATCGCGATCGCCGGCATCCCCCAGTCGTACGCCCGCTGTACCAGCTTTGAGGCGTCTGTAATGCCGTCCATATCGCTCATCTTTGTGTGACAGTGCAGCTCCACGCGCTTCACCGGGCTGCTGTCATAGCGTCCCTTCCGGAAACTGACCGACTTCCGGATCCCGATCACCGTCGATACCGTCAATTCGTGCTCGTAGCTGTCCAGCATGATCCTGCCCTTCAGCTTGATGAATTTCCCCGCCTTCAGTTCTCCGGCAAGTTCCTCCTTCTGCGACTGCATAATAAAGATCTTTGCCTGGATGGTGTCCGTATCATCGGTGACCGCAAAAATCACGAGCGCCTTCTCATTTCTCAGATCACGCATGTCCATCGACAGAATCTGACCTCTGATGACAGCCTCCGAGGTTGTCTCATCGATCGACTCAATCGGAATGCTGTCCTCATCGAAATTTCTTCCGTAGATCAGATTCGGATCATCGTCCATCTTCAGACGGTCGCCAAAGCCGAATCCGCCTCGTCCGGATCTCCGTGAAAAACGTCCTTTTCCGCCGGTGCCCTGTCTGATGCCGAAACCGCCTCGCCCGGACGATGCCGGAGTTCCCCCGTCCGCCGGCTTTCCCGAAACAGCTGCAACATCCCTCTTCCCGGTCTCCGCACTCCCGTCTCCGTCCCCGGCAGTCTCCGCTATACCGTTCCTCTCCCGGCCTGCCCTGGAGTTCTCGAAAATATGCTTTGCCTGCGCCCGCATCTGCTGCGCGCTTCGCTTCAGATCCTCCGATTCCTTCACCGGATAAAATTCCGTCGCGATCTCTATCGGCAGTCCGCAGCGATACGTGAAAATATGGTCCAGAATACGGGTCAGTTCCGCGCAGCGCTCATGTCCGATCACAGAATCCTCCAGCCCGATCCGCATGAGGTTTTCCTCAGGGAAACTGATTTTCGCCGTCCGGAACAGGTATGCCAGAAAGATGTCCTTTTTCTTCAGCTCGTACAGAATGCTCGTGCGGTACACCTCCAGCATTTTCTCCGGATTATACTGTCTGGAAAGGCGGAATTTCTCTGTGACCTTCACCGAAAAAGAAGCATCCGAAAAAAGCTGGCGATGGATTTCCCTCTCCAGCTGATCGATATATTTTTTGTGAATCCACTGCGGGCTCTCCAGATAAATGTGCAGAACACCGCGCTTCCGGTTATAGGCAGCCTTTCTCACCACCGCAAACTGCAGATATTCCTCAAGCTCCCCCTCAAGCTCCAGATTTGGAAAAGCTTCTGTCAGCTTTCTGCTCTCCGGCGCCTCCGCATCTGCCGCACTTCCTGTTGAATTCTGCCGGATATCTGTTTCCTTCCGGATTCCCTTCTCTCCATGGATTTCAGTTTCCCTTTGCATTCCCTTTTCTTC
Organism: Bilifractor sp. LCP21S3_A7; assembly: GCF_052118825.1. Classification (NCBI taxonomy): domain Bacteria; kingdom Bacillati; phylum Bacillota; class Clostridia; order Lachnospirales; family Lachnospiraceae; genus Bilifractor; species Bilifractor sp. LCP21S3_A7. Next base: position 27,027 of record NZ_JBQKGL010000016.1, read on the forward strand.
CAGGATTCCAGTTCCCCCTTGCATTCCGTTTTCTCCTAGAATTTGCGTTTCACTCATCTGAGATCTGACTCTCCAATCACAATTCGGGATCCACCCAGTGTTCCAGCTCATCTCTGAGGGCATCGAGGAGCTGATTCTCCGGAACCTTACGGATGATTTCACCCCTGCGGATCAACAGTCCCTCGCCCTTTCCTCCGGCGATTCCCAGATCCGCCTCTCTCGCTTCCCCGGGTCCGTTTACAACGCATCCCATCACCGCCACCTTCAGATTCAGCGGATAGTTCTCTGTCATCTTTTCCACTTCATTTGCCAGATGGATCAGATCGATCTGCGTTCGTCCGCAGGTCGGACAGGATACCACCTCAATGCCTCCCTTCCGAAGTCCGAGCGTCCGAAGGATAAACTTTGCGGTCCGGATCTCCTCAAGAGGATCTCCCGTCAGCGATACACGGATGGTATCACCGATTCCCTGATACAGAATGATTCCAAGTCCGATCGCCGATTTCAGATTGCCGGAATAAAGTGTCCCGGCCTCGGTGATGCCCACATGAAGCGGGTGATCGGTCCTTTTCGATATCAACTCATGCGCCTTCGCGCACATCATGACATTCGACGACTTGATGCTGATGACGAGGTTATCATACCCCATGTTCTCAATGATGGCAGTCTGCTTCAACGCGCTTTCCACAAGCGCCTCAGCAGTTACACCTCCGTACTTCTCCAGCAGATCCTTCTCCAGAGAGCCGCTGTTAACTCCGACACGGATCGGAATTTTCCTCTCCTTCGCGCAGTCTACCACCGCGCGCACCCTGTCGGAGCTTCCGATATTCCCGGGATTGATACGTACCTTGTCCGCTCCGTGCTCCATCGCCGCAATCGCCAGCCGGTAATCAAAATGAATATCCGCAACAAGCGGTATCGTGATCTGCTTTTTTATCTCTGTGAGAGCCTCCGCGGCTTCCATCGTCGGAACCGTGCAGCGAATGATATCGCATCCCGCCTTTGTCAGCGCCCGGATCTGTGCAACCGTCGCTTCCACATCCTCCGTCCTCGTATTTGTCATGGACTGAATCAGGATCGGATTTCCACCGCCGATCACTCTGTCTCCGATGCGTACTGTCTTCGTCTTCATCATAAAATCCTTTCGTTTGCTGCAGCATCTGCCTCTGCCTTCTGCCCTCTACATTTCAGGAAACGCGGTGTGATACTTCCTGCGGTATTTTCGAAAAACAAACTCGATATCAAAGCAGGTCTGTTCCTCGCTTTCCTCTGCCAGTTCCCATTCCGGCATATAATCCAGATTTGGAAAATAACAGTCCGCCTGGTAAATCAAATTAACCCGCGTCGCCAGAACCTCATCACAGAATGGAAGCATCAGTTCATATACCGAGGTGCCTCCGATGATAAAGATCTCATCCGTATTATACTTCTTCAGCTCCTCTAAGAGTTCTCTTTTGCTCCGGACTACAACAGCACCTGCCGGATGAAAATTCGGATCTCTGGACAAAACAATGTTCACCCTTCCCTCCAGAGGCCGACCGCCCGGAAGTCCGTCGAAGGTTCTTCTTCCCATCACCACGACATGACCGATCGTCGTATCCCGAAAAAACTTCATATCAGAAGGGATGTTCACCAGAAGATGTCCCTGATTCCCGATTCCCCATTTCTGATCTGCACAAACAATCGCTTTCACTATCCAAACACCTCATCATTGTACAATCTCTTAAAAAACGCACACAGGATCGCCGTGCCTGACTGCGATTCGCTCTTTTCATAAACGAGATAAAACACGCTGCGCGAGTTTTATCTCGCTATCGCGACGCTCGCCGCACACGAATACTTCGCATTCGGCTGCGGCTCACTGTTCGCGTAAATAAAAAAAGACCTGTTTCTCACAGATCTTCTGCCGGCCGCAACGGTCAGATAACAAGGCTGCCATCCTGAAGATCCCCGCTGCTCCTGCAGGCATTTCCATTCAGCTTCTATTCTATAAATCGTTCCAAAGGTTGTCAACCGGAAGGCATACCTGCCATACATTTTTCAAATGGCAAACCGGACTTGCGCGCAAAGATACCATCATCAGGTTTGTCGCGGCATTCGCCCCACCGCTTCACACCTTGTGTGAGCGGATGAGGCTTTCTGCTCCGGCCGGATCAGGACCAGCTTGCTGCATTTTTATCCGAACAGATCTCAAACATCGTCTTGCCGGGATTCAGCATGATCTTATTGCCATTGCTGTCAAAATATTCAGTATTGTCATTCTGATCGGCTTTCTCCCATGTAATCGGAATCGCTTTTCCGTCTGTGAAGAATACGCCGGTCCCGGAGGTGAACAGATTCATATCGAGATGCACATTATCGTCCAGATGCCACTGACTGACATACTGTACGATGATGTTTTTGAACTTCAGCTGCTCACCCGTCTCCTGGTCTATGTGCTCCGAGCCGTACTCATACCGATAGTACTGCCGGTCCTCTGTATTGAACACAAAATAGGGATCATCGTACTTGAACGGAATGTGAACGGTATTCGCAACTTCTCCGCCGATGTCCGTATCCGCGGTATTAAACGCAAGATTCGGCGCGTAGCCCTCGGGGTAAGCCCTGTTATAGCCAAGGCTGTCTGCGTCACCTGTCAGAGAGGATCCTGCGACATAAACATTGTGAGGTGCCTTGCGGTCCTCCGAGCGGTAAAACCCGCCCGCAGTCATTCCATTGATGTCCTCCATGTTCTGAGAAGTGATCAGATCCTGTGCCTGCTGACTCCAGCCGTAATGAGAATAGACCGCCTCGTTATCCATCGCAAAATATACAAAATACGGGCGCGCACTTCTCACAGGTCCGATCTTCCCGATATTGGAAGGATCCTGGAACACTGCCATCAGACGTGTGATATTTCCCTCTACTTCAATTTCATACAAGAGGTCCGCCTGATTGATGCCGGATTGTGGCACCGCCGGCTGCAGGTTATTGATCATGATCGCTATCGGTCTTCTGGACCCTGCGGCAGTATCTATCGGTTCTCCGGTCAGGTAACTGTACATCTGCCCTTCCGGAAGTGTACTCTCCGACTTCGGAGCTTCCGTCGGAGTCTCCTCAGGCGTCGAAGTCGGTGTCGCAGAAGGCGTAACCGTCGGAGTGCCGGTCGGTGATGGCGTAGCGGTGACCAGTGCTACCGAGTCATCAACAGTTTCCGCCTTCCCGCACCCTGCGGCAAGCCCTGCGCCAATCGTCAGACATAACAAAGCCATAATATATTTCTTTCTCAATCGTTCAAATCCCCCAATTCCTGTCTTTGTAAGGATATCCTCCATCTCTGCAAAGATATCCTGATGCCAGTGTTGATGCTGTTATCTCTGCACCGATACCTTGCACGGACAGCCTCTGTACCAATGCCTCCTGCAGGCAGCTGCGTACCGCGCACAGCCAACAGCCAACAGCCAACAGCCAACAGCCAACAGCCAACAGCCAACAGCCAACAGCCAACAGCCAACAGCCAACAGCCAACAGCCAACAGCCAACAGCCAACAGCCAACAATCACATTATAGTTCATCACGCATGATATGGCAAGTTGTTCAAAGGATTGCCCTGTCATTTATATTTTATTATGCGTTTTTACTATTTTCGTTGACTGTTTCGTACAAAAACAGATATTTACTCACCTCCAGTACTCCAACCCGGATACTTTTTTATGCTTCATCTTTATCAAGCTGAGAGGTGCAGTGCGGACATCTTGTAGCCTCAAGCGGAATCTCAGACTTGCAATACGGGCAGATCTTAGTGACCGGTTTTTCCTCTTCCTTCTGCTTTCCGACAAGTTTGTCGGCGCCCTCATGCATTTTGTTGATCGTTTTAATTACCATGAACAGCACCAGCGCGATGAGCAGGAAATTGATAACGGCAGCAATAAATGTGCCAAGTCCAAGCACCGGTGCATCCTTTCCGGCGCCCATCGTAATATTCCACTGATCAAAGCTGATGCCGCCTGTTATCACAGAGATCAACGGCATAATGATATTGTTCACCAGCGCATTTACAATGGCGGTAAAAGCACTGCCAATGATAATGCCGACCGCCATATCCATGACATTGCCGCGCGAAATAAACGCCTTAAATTCCTTCATAAATCCCTTCATTGATTCTTCCTCCTCTGGGCTGTACCAGTTGTTTCTACCGGTGTTCTGCACGTACCGGTTTAATCTGATTATAATCAATTCTCCTGTGCCGCACAACGCAAAAAATAAACTCCTGTGGCAAGGCCACAGAGGCCTTGCACACAGGAGTTTACAATTGTCTATCAGAGCTGCGGACCAGCGGAAACCAGTGCCTTACCTGCTTCGTTACCCTCATATTTTGCAAAGTTCTTGATGAATCTCGCCGCAAGGTCCTTTGCCTTCTCATCCCAATCAGATGCAGAAGCATAGGTATCGCGAGGATCAAGAATGCTGCTGTCAACACCCGGAAGCTCTGTCGGTACCTCAAAATCGAAGTACGGGATCTTCTTTGTCGGTGCCTTCAGAACATCCCCGTTCAGGATGGCATCAATGATACCACGGGTATCCTTGATGGAGATACGTTTTCCGGTTCCGTTCCATCCGGTATTAACAAGATAAGCCTTTGCTCCGCTCTGCTCCATTCTCTTGACCAGTTCCTCTGCATATTTGGTCGGATGCAGTTCAAGGAATGCCTGTCCGAAGCACGCTGAGAAGGTCGGTGTCGGCTCAGTGATTCCACGCTCGGTTCCTGCAAGCTTTGCAGTGAATCCGGACAGGAAATAATATTTTGTCTGTTCCGGTGTCAGAATAGATACCGGCGGAAGAACTCCGAATGCATCGGCAGAAAGGAAGATGACATTCTGTGCTGCCGGGCCGTGAGAAATCGGCTTTACAATCTTCTCAATGTGATCGATCGGATAGGACACACGGGTGTTCTCTGTGACACTCTTGTCCGTGAAATCAATCTTTCCGTTCTTGTCTACCGTTACGTTCTCAAGAAGAGCATCTCTTCTGATTGCGTTATAGATATCCGGCTCAGAATCCTTGTCCAGGTTGATAACCTTTGCGTAGCATCCGCCCTCATAGTTGAATACTCCGTTGTCGTCCCAGCCGTGCTCATCATCACCGATCAGCAGACGCTTCGGATCAGTGGAAAGTGTCGTCTTGCCGGTTCCGGACAGGCCGAAGAATACAGCTGTGTTCTTGCCGTTCAGGTCTGTATTCGCGGAGCAATGCATGGATGCGATGCCCCTCAGCGGCATGAAGTAGTTCATCATAGAGAACATACCCTTCTTCATCTCTCCGCCGTACCAGGTATTGATAATAACCTGCTCCTTGGAGGTAACGTTGAAGACAACGGCTGTCTCGGAGTTCAGGCCAAGCTCTTTGTAATTCTCAACTTTTGCCTTGGATGCGTTGTAGACAACGAAATCCGGCTCAAAGTTTGCCTCTTCCTCAGCATTCGGCTTGATGAACATATTTCTTACGAAATGTGCCTGCCATGCAACTTCCATGATGAAACGGACAGCCATTCTGGTGTCCTTGTTCGCGCCGCAGAAACCATCAACGACATAGAGCTTCTTGTTGGAGAGCTCCTTCTTCGCGATTTCCTTAACTGCCTTCCATGCCTCAGGAGAAGCCGGATGGTTGTCATTCTTGTACTCGTCGGATGTCCACCATACTGTGTCCTTCGAGTTCTCATCCATAACGATGAATTTATCTTTAGGAGAACGTCCGGTGTAAATACCGGTCATAACATTAACCGCGCCGAGCTCAGTAACCTGACCCCTGTCATATCCGGTGAGTTCCGGCTTTGTCTCCTCCTCAAACAGCTTCTCATAGGATGGATTGTATACGATTTCTGTTGTTCCGGTAATGCCGTACTTTGTTAAATCTACGTTAGCCATTGAATTGCTTCCTCCTTTTACAGAAATACTCATGAATCACCCGGTATCTGGAAGTCGTTCCCAGGTTTCCCGCATCTTCCGCGTCTTCAGCAGAGCGGAACGATAAACAGCTTCTCCGATATCTGTGTGATCAAATATAACTGCGTAATCTTCTACGGAAATCATTTTACATGATTCCAACCTTAATGTCACCAACATTCGTCAAAACTGTGGTTTTCGACAAAAATTTGTCAATTGTATCCTGAAAAATACATTTTTTCACAATGAATACCTGCCGGTTGCTAAAATGCAAGCAACACAGCAATTCTGAAGCTGACGGCTTCATCCATATAACTGCCACCTTTGAGAATACCTCTTTTCCTTCATAATCAGGAAGGAATCGGGCTGCCGGATCGTTCCTGTCCTCTCAGGATAATCTTCGGTCCTCCGGTATGCTCTACATATTCCTTTGTCACCACAACCTCACTGATGTTGTCATCCTTTGGGATCTCATACATGATATCCAGCATAAAATCCTCAATAATTGCCCGAAGCGCACGGGCACCGGTATCTTTATCAAGGGCCTTCTTTGCAATGGAATGCAGCGCACCGTCGTCAAAGACAAGCTTCACCCCGTCAAGCGCAAGAAGCTTCTCATATTGCTTCAGTATCGCGTTTCTGGGCTCACGAAGAATCTTAACGAGCATATCCTCGGTGAGGCTCTCGAGAGAGAAAATAATCGGAAGCCTTCCAAGGAACTCCGGAATCATTCCGAAGGCCCGGAGATCTTCATTCGTTACCTTCTGCAGAATATCAGGGTCCTCTTCATACCGGTCCTTCAGTTCTGCCTGGAATCCCATGGACGATGTGCGGTTCAGGCGCTCCCGTATCACATCCTCGAGGTCCGGAAAGGCGCCGCCACAGATAAAGAGAATGTTCTTCGTGTTCACCGTCTCAAGAGGAACCATGGCGTTCTTGCTTGTGGCCCCTACCGGAACCTCTACCTCACTTCCCTCAAGAAGCTTCAGAAGGCCCTGCTGAACTGCCTCGCCGCTCACATCTCTCTGACTGGTATTTTTCTTTTTGGCAATTTTGTCGATCTCATCGATGAAAATGATGCCGTGCTCCGCGCGGTCCACATCATTGTCTGCCGCCGCGAGAAGCTTCGACACAACGCTTTCGATATCATCTCCGATATATCCGGCCTCTGTCAGACTCGTGGCATCCGTAATGGCCAAGGGCACATCCAGCAGTTTTGCCAGCGTCTGAACCAGATAAGTCTTTCCGGACCCGGTCGGACCGATCATCAGCATATTTGATTTCTCGATCTCTGTCCCGTCCTTCATCTGCTCCGGAGTCTGAAGAATTCTCTTGTAGTGGTTATACACTGCAACAGACATCACCTTCTTTGCATGCTCCTGACCGATGACATATTCATCCAGTTTAGCCTTAATGATATGCGGTCTCGGCACATCCTGCATTGTGAGCTTCTTTCTTGGTGTCTTCTGTTTTTCCTTCTTTTTATGGTCGCGGGCAGGCATGCCGAAACCAAGTCCGGACAAATCGATCATGCCGATGTTAGGCGGAAGCTTGCTCAGCATCTCATTCATTCCGGGATTCTGTATTGCCTCGAATCCCTTCTGCATGCAGTCCGTACAGATGTACATCCCGCCGGGCAGTTCGATCTGCTTCCCCGTGCTGCTTTCCGGACGATGACACATCATGCAGTAATGCCCGCTGTGACGTTTTTCTTCATCGTCCGTATCCTCTTCCCGCGTTTTCCATGTTCCGGCAGAAACGGATGTATTTTTTCCGTCCCCATTTACCTCGTCCGGAGTTTTTTTGTTCTGGCCCTTATCAGCCGCATCCCCTTCATCCGCATTCTTCTCCCCGGAATCCGGCACTTCCCGAAAATCTCCGTCAATAATATCCTTATCGTCAATCATAATTATCCTCTCAGTATCCGAAAATTTGTCCAAAGATATCTCCGCTGTTGTCGTTTCCGCCCGGCTCTGTTCCCGGCATACCCGAAGAATTGTTATCCTGTCCCTGGTCCTGCGAATCCGGATTCTGAATGCTGCTGATCGCATCACTTGTTCCCAGAGTTACCTTCACCGTCTGTTCCTTATAGGAGCTCCCGCTCGCCCGCTGTATCACAACCGGAACTTCCTCACCCGAAGAATAATACTTCAGCCGGTTTTCCAATTTGGAATATGAAGTAACACTCTTGCCGTCAAATTTTGTAATCACATCTCCCTTCCGGATTCCCGCCTGATCCGCAGGTCCTCCGGATACCACAGAGGTAACACAGACGCCCTCCGGCATGTTATAGATCTGTGAGTACTCGCTGGTGACATCTGCGCATGTGATTCCCAGATAGCCTCTCTCATCGTCATCCAGCCGTGTTCTGGTGTTCTCATTCATGAGATCCTCCAGAATCGGTTCCGCCTTTGCCATGGGGATTGCAAAACCCACATTATCTACAGAAGCCTGTGAGCCATTACCACTTCGCTTCGCCTCATTAATGCCGACCAGCTCTCCTTTCATATTCAGGAGCGCCCCTCCTGAATTTCCGGAGTTGATGGCAGCATCTGTCTGAATCAGGCCGTCTGAATTGAATGTATTTGTGCCATCAGACAGCTGAAGCGACCGGTTAAGCGCACTGACATATCCGCTTGTCACCGACTGGCCGTATCCGAGCGCATTTCCGATAGCCACCACCTGCTGACCCAGAACAAGCTTATCAGAATCCCCGACGGTTGCCACACGGATCTGACCCATTGTATCATCCGAGATATCCGAGAGTTTTACCGCAACCACTGCAAGATCATGATCCTCGTCAAATCCCTTGATCTGTGCGGAAATAACCGACTCATCCACAAACCCTACGGATACCTGCGTCGCGCCTTCTATCACATGATTATTTGTAGCGATCAGGAGCTCTGAATCATTTTCTCCGATAATAACGCCCGTGCCGGCTCCCTGGACCTGATATTTCTGTGTGCCTCCGAAAAAGCTCTGCATCTCTTCTACGGACATGGTAGAAATCGTCACTAGCGACGGCATAGCGGCCGATGCGACCTCAGCGACCGACATCTCCTGATCCTTGCCTGTAGACGCAATATCCGGCGTAAGCGCTGTCCCGGAAGAAGCCGTGACATTTTCCGTCTCATCCGAAGCATCCTTGCCGGAATGGTTCGGGGTATCTGTTTTTTCTCCTGCCGATGCTGATGAATAGACCGGATGGATCCGATTGCCGATATAATTAACGCCATAGGCAACCAGCCCCGCAATCAAACCGAACACCACTGCCATGGCTGCAACGCTTGCCCATTGTATGCCGCTGCGTCGGGGTCGTTTCACCCGGTGATCCTGATCAAGATTTTTCCGTGCTTTCCGGTCCCTTCGACTGCTCCCAGCCGAATAATCAGAATAGTCATTTCTGCCCCGGCCGGACCAGGGATCTCTCCATCCCTCCTCCTGATGAGCGTCGGCATCTTCTTCCCCTCTGTGCTGTTCTCCGTTTCCGGTATGGTCACTGTATCTCCAGTAATTTCCGTCACCTCCGCCGGACCAGGGATTATTTCCTGTCTGTTCCGATCCACCCTGCCGGAGTTTGGGATTCACCCAGCTGTAGGTCGTCTTCGCTTCCGCATCCCGATTTCCGCTCTTTTCCTTTTGAGACGAATCTGGTGTTCCGGTGTTCTCTTCCGATGACGAAACGGAATTTCTATCGTTGTGTATATCACTCATATGCAAGCTCCTCCGTTCTCAACGCCAGTATAGCGTGAAAGCCCATTGATATACGTATTTTACCCGTTATTTGTGTAAAATATGTGAAAACAGTAATCGAAACTGCGGTAATCCTCTGTGCTGCGAACACATACCGGATGGCCCTACTGATGTAGGAAATATGTGTGAGGCAATCATCTGCGTGTCGCATCAGCATAGCTTATTTACATGGTCTGCCCTCCACTTTATGCCATATTGGCACAGATGAAACCCCATGCACTTTGTCATGACATGCATGGCATAAGCTCCACCTTATGCCATATCGGCACAGATGAGACTCGCCGCATGTGCAGAGAATGCCCCGGCAGCCGTTTCCATACGGCTTTCCGGGGCATTCTTGTCACCTTCTGCTATGCATTTCTCATATCCATGCGCATCTGGATAATAGTATCAGGGTAACAGTATCTGTATAATCGATACGATTGCCTTCCATTAAACGCTAACAATCGATACGGTCACCTTCCATTATCCGCTTATATCCGTTTCTCATGCCCACGTCCAGCAGCATACCGGGCCATCGGCAGGCACCTTTACCTCTTCCGGAGAGGAACAGCCTCCGTTTCCTCCGAAAATACCTTTGCAACCGCATCCAGGGCCTCTTTCTCATCGCAGCCTCTGCAGCAAAGTACAACCTCATCTCCATCCTGCAGACCTGCCGCAAGCAGACTGAGTACACTTCTGGCATTTGCTGTGGAAAGACCTCCGTTGTATTCTAGAAGGATCTCGGATTGAAAACGGAGCGCCGTCTCGCTGATCCTGCCGGCGGGTCTCAGATGCAGCCCGTTTTTTCCTTTTATTACCATTGTTCTGCTGACCATTTCTGTTTCCTGCTGCATATATCTGCCGGGCACTTGCCGGAATGCTTTTCTCATGTGCTCATAACGGCTGCCTACGAACTGGTTCCGCCTTTATCACTCCCGGAAGAGGAGCTTGCTGTCGCCTTTTCCTTCAGATGTACCGGTATCGAAACCTCATCATCCAGCGATACTCCCGCCGGAAGCACAAACGATACATTTACGGCATAATCGCCTGTATCCTTGCCCTTGAGATCGATGGAAGCCTTGATGTCTGACGTCTTCAGATCATCGATCACAGATCCCGCTCCGTTCAGCCGCACCTGTATGCTGGTCTGGTCATACGAGATCGTCAGATCCGGATCCAGGTTGTTTGTAGCGATATCATCCACATCCAGCGTGAATTCCTTGGTTTCGTCCGAAAGAATCGTAACGGTTACCGTGACCGTCCCTGCCGTGCTCGATGCCAGCCGCAGACCGTCCGGAAGCACGTCACTGAGTTCAACTTCCGCCGTAACATCCGAGGAGGCATCTGACACAGATACATACCCCTCCGGAATCGTGATAATATTCCCGTTTGCCGCAAGCTGGTTCAGTGCGTCGTCTGTTCCAACCACGGTAATTGTCTCCGGTGTCGTGCTCACAGCCGTTACGTTATATCCCTCGGCCGGTTCTCCGGAGTACTCAACCTTCATCCCAACACCGGATTGCTTCTTCCACAAATCTACATATACCGAAACATCCGGCACACCGCCATCGAACGTCAGATCATCCTGAACTGTCTCCTGGGACAGCGCTTCGCCGTTCTTGTCCATGATCTCGAGCTCTGCCTTTCGGTTTCCATCCTGCGTCATGCCTGTGACGTCAATCTTGGCGACCACGCTGTCAATCTCATTGATGATGGATTCCGGTCCGTTGATCACTATTTTCTCCGGATTCGGAGTCGCGATTCCCACCTCGTAACTGGATCCCGGAACCGAACTTCCTGTGTCCACACTCACAGCGAATTCCTTGCTCGCGACATCTTCAATCGTAATCGGTATTGCCGTTCTGGACAGTGTCACATTTGAAGCCGAAATACCGGGAACAGTGACCGATAATGGAACCATGACAGGATCGCGGTCAAGATCAACAATCTGCGTCAGGTCGGCCGTAACGGTGATATTGTCCGCGGAGATTTTCTTCAGCTCCGACCGGTTTCCCTTCACATACACGGTAACTGTCTTGTACTGATCCTCGATCATGTAGATCTGTTTTCCGTTTGAGATGTACGATTCATTCGCCACCGTAATGTGAACACTGTAAGACTCTGTCTCCACAGGATCATTGATGTCCACTACCGAGTACCAGATGACAATCGCTATCAGTAATGCCAGCAGCTTGTATCCGATATTGGAACGCAGACTAGCTAGGATTCTTCGTATCACGGTTTCTGCGTCCCCCTTTCAGTATGCGGATTTTATCATTGTACAGCACCTGGACATCCTGCAGAACCTCGCGCAGCTGGCTCGGAGAAATCGCCGTGTGAAGCCGTCCATTCATGGCGTAGGATACGCTCCCGGTCTCCTCCGACACAATGATCGTCAGAGAATCTGTGATCTCGCTGATACCGACACCGGCGCGGTGTCTGGTACCGAGTTTTTTGCTCAGCTCCATATTGTCAGAGAGCGGCAGATAGCAGGTAGCTGCCGCAATCCGGTCATTCTGAATAATAACCGCGCCGTCATGAAGCGGGGTGTTATGTTCGAAAATATTAATCAGCAGCTGACCCGACACAATAGCGTCCAGACGAATACCGGTGCTGATATACTCATCCAGCAGCGTCTCCTTCTCGATAACGATCAGAGCGCCTGTCTTCACATCACCCATTTCAAAACAGGCCCTGACCAGCTCGTTTATCGTGTGGTTACTGAATCGCTTATTGTCCTCACCGGTTTTGCTGATGGAAAAAAAGGAGCGCAGTACGTTGCTGTGTCCCATCTGCTCCAGTACTTTTCGGAGCTCTGGCTGAAAGATGATGACAATTGCCGTAAAAGCGACAACGCTCAGATTGCCGAGAAGCCAGACGATCACTTCCATATGCAGAATGTTCGCGACAATGACAAACGCTCCGATAAACAGAATTCCCTTCAGCAGAGTGTACGCGCGGGTGTTCCTCATCCAGATGATCAGCCGGTAGATCAGAAAAGCCAGAAGCAGAATCTGGATAATATCAATGACCTGAATTGTCTTTGGCGGCTTCAGCCATGAAAGGATGTAATACTGAAACCTGCTCAGAAAAGCATTCATATGATTCTCCTTCTTCTCTGACTTAAGCCGGATGACGCCCGGAGCAATCCTCAGCCTGTACAGCCTGTGGCAGAAAACAGCCTGCAGCCATGTACAACAATATGGCACATCCGTTTACCTTCTGATGATCCTGGTCTGTCCCATATCCTCTTCCCGGGCGTTTGCTTCATCTCCGGCTTTTGCTTCATCTCCGCTCTCAGGAGAAACCGGATCCAGTCGGATTGTCTCTCCCCCAATGTCCGAATTCCTGTCCTTATGAGCATCTGCACGAGTCTGACGGTCCTCACTGTCTACGGTAAGGTTTATGGTTGTCATCTTCTCATCTTTGTCTGTGTTCCGGGCAGTACCAGGTGTAGAACCGTCAAGGCCATTTTTCCGGCCGTTCTGGTTTGTATTCAGAGATTTCAGGGATTCTTCGAGCCTGGACTGAAGATTGATCCCCTCAAATTTCTTCTCATAGATATTGTTCTCCCGGGTGACAAAACGCTTCTCATCCGCGTCTGCCTCCACCTCTTCCGTTTCGTCCTCTTCCTCTTCGAGATTATATCTCGGTCTGCGCTTTGGAGTCACCTTTACATAATAATAGTTGTTGTCGTCCTCAAACTGAAGGAACTCCGTGTGGGAATAGTCCGCATTATAGCAGAAAAATTCAAAGACAAATGCGACGGCAGCTGAGATTGCGGTTTCGATCACGGTCATCACAAGATTTATCTTCACATTCAGAATGCTGGCACCGGCAATCATCAGTCCGAGATATATAATCGCGCTGACGATGATGCTGATCTCCCAGGCATGGCTGCTGACCAGCTCCCGGATGCAGGTAACAATCAAAAATACCACCACGAATGTCACAAGCATGAGAATCGTCTTCGAATTCATCATCGCGCCGGGTATTGCCTGAACAATGTCAATCATACTGGCACCTTTTGTATTCGCGACCGCTTCGACGGTATCCGGAAGACCGTTTACAAAGGACCAGGAGAGCACGCTGAAGATCAGCGTGATTGCCGACACCGGACCTCGCATAAGCCCCAGCACAACAGGAACCGTCATCGGCATGTGCAGAGCTCCCGCCACCGGCGTAAGAATAATCGCCAGCGCATCCTTCGGAACAAAGCGGAAGTACAGAAGCAGCATCAGCAGATAAAGCACAACAGCGAATGCGCCGACTCCGACATTCAATCCAAAGCTGTTCGCTACAATCAGCACGGTACCGATAAAGACGATCCCGTTAACCGGAAGGATCGCGCAGATAACAGACAGAATGATTATCACGAGAAGATTGTTCAACTGACTCACATATCCGATCTTGTCATTCAGTGTAATAAACGTGATCACCGCCAGCGCAAACCGGAAAAGCGGACGTATATATACGTCATAATCCGTGTAAAAACGGATCAGTCTCTCTCTTAACTCAAGCAATTCGTTCATTCTTCCTCTTCCTCCTGCTTTTCCCGTTCGCTGCTTTCCTCGTGATATCCCCGCCGGTACATGCGTCCCAGCCTTGCGAGAGCGCGCTCATATTCTTCCATGTCGTTCTGCATCCGAACATAGCGGATCCGCGCCAGTATATAAGCGATGACAGAATAGATACCTACGAAAATAACATAGCTCACAATCAGCACCGCAATAACAGGCCGGATATCCCCGGCATTCAGCCGGGATAAGAAGGTATCCATATTTGCCAGCATCAGTACGCCGAGCAGCAGAATATACGCAATGGTGCTCAGCAGCAGATTCCGGATCAGCGCAAAAGCCGTATAATCTCTCTGATAATACCGGCTGATCCGGAAAGACCCGTCCGCGTGTTTCTTCTCAAATCTCGCCAGACCGATCATCAGGTACAGTCTTTTCTTGTCAATCATTTTCCTGTCCTCTATATTATGTATAAGCTCTTCGAAAACGCAGACAGGATCGTCACACGCGAAGCGCGTGTAAGAGACTGTATGCGATTTCGAAGGCAACAGGTATGAGGATGAAGCGCGAACGCGCGAAATCCGAATATGCGCGGGCAGTGAGCCACATCCGCTCACACAAAGTGTGAAGCGGTGGGGCGAACGCCGCGTCAGACCGGCGAAGCCGGTCACCTGTAGGATTGCGAGAGTGCGAAGCACGGAGCAATCCGCAGCCTATACAATTTGTGGCACCCCGCTTTCGGGGCATAACGGTATAAAAAAAACATCAGTTTATTTTATCATACTTCCGGAGCCATTGAAAGTGTGTGTTCTGACGCCTGCTTTCCCCTACAACCCGTCTGAATCAGTCATACACTTTGACCCGGCGCTATGGATACGCAGGCAAACCATATCCTGCATGCCCCGGCTTTCGCTGCCGTCTCCGCAAGCGCATCCAGCGTTGCCCCTGTGGTATAGATGTCGTCAACCAGAAGCACCCTCTCCGGCAGGCTTACACCGTCTCTCGCCGCAAATGCACCTGAAAGATTTTTTCTCCTCATCGAAGGAGTAAGCCCTTTCTGCGGCCGGGTGTTTTTTCTCCGGTATATTTCATTCGTCGCACAGGGAATTCCGAGTTTCTCCGAAAGATGCCGGCCAACCTCTTCCGCCTGATTGTATCCCCGTTTCCGGTACCTGTCCGGATGGATCGGAACAGGAAGAATCAGCTCCGGCTTCCACTCTTTCAGATGTATGCCGCCGTGTTTCCAGATCGCTGTCGCATAAAACCCGGCATATTCTGCCCGGTTTCCGTACTTAAAACGGGTGATCGAATCCTGCACCATCCCCCGATACGTAAAGGGTGCAAAGCCTTGAATAAAGCGGTGCTCTCTTCTCCGGCAATTATCACAGTATTCCGCGGTATCAGACTCCAGAGGTCTTCCGCACTTCATGCAGACCGGTCCTGTGATAAAGTTCAGAATGCCCGCGCATTTCCGGCACAGATATGGCTCTCCGGCAGACAACAGACAATCGCAAAACGGACAGCGGCGCGGATAAAGCAAGCCGGCAATTTTTTCCGCGCGCAGCATTCCGTCCCGCCATATTTCATTCTTTCTCTGCGGGAATCCATCTTCCTTTCTCCTGTCCGGGCTTTTCCGCAAGGCTCTCCCTCCTGTCCGCGTCTCTTTCCGCCGCCCAACACCTCTGTCAATGGGAACCGCTAACGCAATGCACCATGCTTTCGGCCTGTCTCGGTCTCTTTCCGCCGCATATTATCTCTGTGCTCCGCAAACCCTCCGGTAAGGCGCATCCACAGCATTCGAAGCAGCTGGGCATGCCCTCTTCCGCAGGCTTGCCCATCCTGCCGCCCGTCCCTGCCACCGGAAATCCACCTCAGATCTCCTGCCGTTTCAGCTCGATGATCCGTTCCGCCAATGACGTGTAGCGGTTTTCCTCGGTTGCATTTTCAATCATCGCCTGGAACACCTGTCGGCTTCCTGTCAGAACCACACATTTCCTGGCCCTTGTCACAGCAGTATAGAGGAGGTTCCGTGTCTGCAGCATATGCGGAACACCGAGGAGAGGAATGACTACGGCAGGGTATTCGCTTCCCTGTGCTTTGTGAACCGTCGTAGCATATGCCAGCTCCAGTTCATCCAGCTGGCGGAAGGTATAATCCACAGTCTTTCCCTCTTCATATTCAACAGTAAGCAGCTCGTTCGGCGCATCAATTCTCCGGATGATGCCCATATCACCGTTGAAGACCCCGAGGCCCCGCTGCGCGACGATTCCGTATTTTCCCCTCAGCTGCCATTCCAGCTGATAATCGTTTCGGATCTGCATGACCTTGTCTCCCTCCCGGAAAATTCCGCGGGAGGTTTCTCTCTCCTGCTTGGCAGGAGACGGCGGATTCAGATAAGTCTGCAGAATCCGGTTGAGACTCTCAACGCCAAGCGCTCCCTTTCGTGTCGGTGTCAGGACTTGTATCTCCGAAGAATCTGCCTTTACATACTTTGGGAGCTTTTCCTGCACCAGAGCGAGCACAACTCTCTGTACCACCCGCACATCCTCCCGTTCAAGGAAAAAGAAATCCCTGCTCCGATTATCCGTGCGAACGGGAAGCCCGGCATGGATCCGGTGTGCATTGACCACGATATCGCTTTCCTGCGCCTGCCGGAAAATCCTGGTAAGCATAACAACCGGAAAGCATCCGGACCGTATGATGTCCCTGAGCACACTGCCCGGTCCGACGCTCGGAAGCTGGTTCTGGTCACCCACCAGAATCAGCCGTGTTCCCGGGACAATCGCTGAAAGAAGTGAATGCATCAGGAAAATATCAACCATCGACATCTCATCAATGATGATCACGTCCTGCTCCAGCGGATTTTCAGCATTCCGTTCAAAGCGTACATTCATCGACTCCTCATCAGCCGCACCTGAAATCTCAAGCAGCCGGTGTATCGTAGACGCCTCATAACCGGTTGCCTCCGTCATCCGCTTCGCCGCGCGTCCGGTCGGCGCAGCCAGCGCGATACTCAGATGCTCCGATTCAAAATACCGGATCATCGTATTGATCGTTGTGGTTTTTCCGGTTCCCGGCCCTCCCGTCAATACAAAAATACCGTTCGTGGCAGCCTCCGCCACCGCCTTGCGCTGAAGATCGTCAAGAATAATCCGGTCGGACTTCTCGATCCTGCGGATCCTCTCATTTACCGCCTCTTCGTCCTCACTGATATGGAGATTCAGATCCTGAAGCATTCTTGCGCAGTTGAGTTCTGTCAGGTACGATCTCTCCGCATATATTCTCGCGTGAGAATCTCCGTTCTCATCCTCAAAGACCAGGGCCTTTATTTTTTTGTCGAGAGCAAGGTCCATCAGATACCGGTCGATGTCACCGGGATCTGTTCCCAGAAGTTCTCCGGCTCTCTGCACCAGGATCTCCTTCGGAAGGTAAATATGGCCCTGCGCGCCAGCCTGATTGAGCGCGTACAGGATTCCGCTCCGGATCCGGTATTCTGAATCCGGCCGGATTCCAGCCCTGGAAGCAATCTCATCGGCGATCCGAAATCCGACCCCGTCAATATCATCTGCCATCTGATAAGGGTTCTCACGCATCACCGTATACAGCCTGTCCTGGTAACGGTTATAAATCCGGATGGCGAGAGAAAGGGAGATCCCGTACTGGGAGAGAAAAATCATAGCGTTCTGCATCTGTGATTTTGCCTCAACCTGCTCTCCGATCTCCCGGGCTTTCCGTTCACTGATCCCCTTTACCTCGGCCAGCCGCTCCGGCTCCTCCTCCAGGATCCGCAGGGTGTCATCGCCAAACCGCTTCAGAATACGTGAGGCCAGCGCTGCTCCTACGCCCTTGATGGCTCCACTCCCCAGATACCTCTCCAAGGCTACACTGTCTCTCGGAATTGTAACATGGACATTCTCTGCCCGGAATTGCTTTCCGTAGCTTGGATGAACACTATACTCTCCCTCCGCCTCGATATACTCTCCCTCGTTGACCGAGGAGAAGCTGCCGACACAGGTCACATCCTCGTCCAGCGCGGACAGATTCAGAACGGTATAACCATTATCCTCATTTCGATAGATGATATGCTCCACATATCCTTCTATTTTTTCCGACATGCTCATCTCCAAACGTCCGGCCTTACCGGAACGCAGCCGGCTTCCTCAGCGGAAGCTCTTCTGCTTTTCAAAATCCGACATTGCACGAATATACAACCCGGTACCGACAGCGACTGCCTGCTGCGGATTGTCCGCTAGAAGGGTCCGGATTCCGGTTGCCTTCTCGATTTCTCCTTCCAGTCCGTCCAGCATCGCGCCTCCTCCGGTCAGAACAATTCCCCGTTTCGCTATATCTGCCGCAAGATCCGGGGGTGTTTTCTCCATCACTACACGGATTGTCTCGATAATCCGGCGCACCGCCGGAGAGACGGCTTCTCTTACCTGATCCGAGGTAATGCTGACCGTCCGCGGAAATCCCGCATCCACATCGCGTCCCGTCACAGAAACCTGTCTCAGGCTCCGGTCCGGATCTGCGGATCCAATCTGAATCTTGATATCCTCTGCGGTCTGGCTTCCGATGATCAATCCGTAGATATCATGAATATACTGACAGATTGCCTCGTCAAATGCTTCTCCTGCCGTCCGGATGGACTGAGAAATCACAATTCCTCCCAGCGACAGAACGGCAATCTCGCTGATGCCTCCCCCGATATTCACGATCATGCTGCCGCTCGCGCGCATAATGTCCACACCGGCTCCCATCGCGGCAACGATCGGTTCCCGGACGATCACAGCGTCCCTCGCGCCCGCGCGGTACGAAGCTTCCTCTACCGCTCTTCTCTCGATATCCGAAACGCCGCTCGGCACACAGATACAGATCCTCGGCTTCAGAATATTCCAGTTTCCCATAGATTTTCGAATAAAATACCGCAGCATTCGTTCGGTAACGACAAAATCCGAGATCACGCCATCCTTCAGCGGACGTATCCCGACAATATTGCCCGGCATTCGTCCGATACACTGCGCCGCTTCGGTCCCGAATGCCAGAATCTTGTTCGCGTCTCTGTCATAGGCCACAACGGATGGCTCCTGGCAGAAGATTCCCTTCCCCTTGACATATACAATAATTGACGCCGTTCCAAGATCAATTCCAATGTCAGTAACCGGCATATAATAATGTTCCTTTCTATCTTATTGGATAAGCTCTTCGAAAACGCAGACAGGCCGCCTGCCGCGAAGCGTGTGTAAGAGACTGTATGCGATTTCGAAGGCAACAGGTATGAGCACAAAGTGACGCTTATCAGCCGTCATCCCTTCAGATATTCTCTGAGATACTGACCGGTGTACGACTCCGGCACCTTCGCAACCTCCTCCGGCGTACCACTCGCGATCACCGTGCCGCCCTTGTCGCCGCCCTCCGGGCCCATGTCAACGATATAGTCAGCAGTTTTAATGACATCAAGGTTGTGTTCAATGACGATAACCGTATTGCCATCTTCCGTGAATCTCTGAAGAATATCCACCAGCTTGTGCACATCTTCAAAATGAAGACCGGTTGTCGGCTCATCCAGAATATAGCAGGTCCTTCCTGTGCTTCTCTTGGATAGTTCAGCCGCCAGCTTGATTCTCTGAGCCTCACCGCCCGATAGTTCTGTAGAAGGCTGCCCGAGCTTCACGTACGACAGACCGACATCATACAGCGTCCTGATCTTTCGGTAGATCGACGGAACCTTCTCAAAAAAGGGAAGCGCCTCCTCCACGGTCATATCCAGAATCTCAAAGATATTTTTCCCCTTGTATCTGACCTCCAGTGTCTCCCGGTTGTAGCGTTTTCCGCCGCACACCTCGCAGGGGACGTAGACATCCGGAAGAAAATGCATCTCAATCTTCACAATTCCGTCTCCGGAACATGCCTCGCATCTTCCTCCCCTGACATTGAAGCTGAAACGTCCCTTCTTGTAGCCGCGTGCCTTCGCATCCGGTGTCGCGGCAAAAAGATCACGGATCATATCAAATACACCTGTGTATGTCGCGGGATTTGATCTCGGCGTACGCCCGATCGGGGACTGATCGATATTGATCACCTTGTCCAGGTGCTCCATTCCTTCAATTCCCCTGTGCTTTCCCGGAATCACAAGAGCATGATTCAGCTCCCTCTGCAGATGCTTGTAGAGAATCTCGTTGACAAGAGAGCTCTTGCCGGAGCCCGAAACACCGGTCACACAGGTCATCACACCGAGCGGAAATTTTACATCGATGTTCTTGAGATTGTGTTCCTCGGCGCCCCTGACAATCAGCCATTCCTTTGGCTTCCTTCTTACATCGGGAACCGGAATCTTACGCTTTCCCGACAGATACTGCCCCGTGATGGATTCCGGACATTTCATGATGTCCTCTGCGGTTCCCATGGCGACCAGCTCGCCGCCGTGGCTGCCCGCCCCCGGGCCGATATCTACCACACAGTCTGCCGCCCGCATCGTTTCTTCATCGTGCTCGACAACGATAACGGAATTTCCAAGATCCCGGAGATGCATCAGAGTTCCGAGAAGCTTTCCATTGTCTCTCTGATGAAGGCCAATGCTCGGCTCGTCCAGTATGTAAGCCACTCCGACAAGTCCCGATCCGATCTGGGTGGCAAGCCGGATACGCTGTGCCTCACCGCCGGAAAGCGATCCGGTGGCTCTCGCCAGCGTCAGATAATCCAGTCCGACTTCGTGGAGAAAGCTCACACGGTTCCGGATTTCTTTCAGGATCTGTCTTCCGATCAGCATCTGATGATCACTTAAACGGATATCGTCCAGAAATTTCAGAAGATTCTCAATCGACAGATTCGTCACCTCGTAGATATTTTTGTCCGCAACGGTGACTGCCAGCGAAGACGGCTTCAGCCTCTGCCCGTGACATGCCGGGCACGGAGAAATATTCATAAAGTTCTCGTATTCCTGACGCGAAGATTCCGACGCGGTTTCCCGATACCGCCGCTCCACATTCTTGATCAGCCCCTCAAAGGCAACGTCGTAGACACCTTCTCCCCGCTGACCCTTATAATGGACCTTCACTGAATGCCCTTTTGTTCCATAAATCAGAATATCGTGGATTTTTTTGGGGTAATCCTTAAACGGCGTGGACAGAGAAAAATGGTATTCCTCCGACAGTGCTTCCAGCATGCACCGCGTAAAGCTTCCCTTCTGCGTGCTCGACTGCCATCCAGGAACGGCAAAGGCTCCCTCGTCGATGGATCTCGATGGATCCGGGATCATCAGCGATTCCGCGAACTCCATCCGATAGCCAAGGCCGGAGCACTCCGGACAGGCGCCGAATGGATTATTGAAGGAAAAGCTCCTCGGCTCGATCTCGTCTACACTGATTCCGCAATACGGGCAAGAGAAGCTCTCGCTGAAATTCCGGGTATGCCCGTCCATTGTATCGACTACGAGAAGTCCACCGGAAAGTTTCAGCACGTTTTCCACCGAATCCGTCAGTCGCTTTTCGATTCCCGGCCGGACAATAAGGCGGTCCACCACAATTTCAATGTTATGTTTCAGATTTTTGTCGAGTACGATGTCCTCCGACAGGTCATACTGGTTTCCATCTATGACCACGCGGACATAGCCGGATTTTCTTGCCTGCTCCAGAACCTTCTCATGACGTCCCTTCCGTCCTCTCACCACAGGCGCAAGCAGCTGGATTCTGGATTTCTCCGGCAGCTCCATGATCTGGCCCACCATCTGATCCACCGTCTGTCTGCTGATCTCACGTCCGCAGTTCGGACAGTGCGGAATCCCGACTCTTGCATACAAAAGCCTGAAATAATCATAGATCTCCGTGACCGTTCCCACTGTGGATCGCGGGTTCCGGTTGGTCGATTTCTGATCGATGGAAATGGCGGGCGGCAGGCCCTCGATACTCTCCACCTTCGGTTTCTCCATCTGCCCGAGGAATTGCCTCGCGTAGGAGGAGAGACTCTCCATGTAACGTCTCTGTCCCTCTGCATAAATGGTGTCAAACGCCAGAGAGCTCTTTCCCGATCCGGATAGCCCGGTCAGCACCACAAGCTTGTCTCTGGGGATATCTATATTCAAATTCTTCAGATTATTCTCCGAAGCACCTCTGATCCTGATAAAATGATTTTTTTCTGTCAATCTTAAACACCTGACCCTTCTGACGGCTTTACTCATCTGTGGCTCTGTCATGCTGTAAACAGCATCACATACTGTATAAACTACGGATTGCTCCGTGCTTCACACGCTCGCATTCCTACAGAAAATCCGCCATGACCGTATTCGACAGGGAAAGCCCCCGGCGGGTGAGAAACAGATTTCCTCTTTCCTCCCGCAGAAGGCCTGCATCTTCATACTTGCGGATTGTACTGCCGTATACCTCAATTACATCCTCTCCGAAGCGACATCTGAACTCCTCTTCGTTGATGCCGGACGTCATTCTGAGTCCCAGAATCATAAATTCTGCCATCCGGTCCCCTTTTCCGAGATATTCCGGCTCTTCCCGTCCGGATTCCGAAAGAATATCCTCGATTTTTTCAACGGACAGATGCCCTCCGCTATACAACATCTTTATTCTTCCATCGCTCATCGGTTCATCGTGTGCCTGAAGATACGTTTCGATATCATCCGTGTTTCGGAATCGGAGATAACCCGTATAAGAGGATGCTCCGAGCCCCAGTCCGAGGTACGGAATCCCGGTCCAGTATCCCACATTGTGGCGGCATTCCCTCCCGATTCTTGCGTAGTTGGAGATTTCATACCGGCGGAATCCATAGCCGGCAAGGATCTCCTCTGTCCGATCGTACATCCGCCTCTCTGTCTCCTCACAGGGGAGGATCTCCTCAGAGCTCAGATGATACTGTCCTTCTTCGAGTTCTCTTACATGAGTCTCCGTATCTCCCTCGGCAATCATCCCGGAGACCTCGTGATATTTTTCGTAAAAAGGTGTTCCCTCCTCGATGATCAGGCTGTACGCAGATATGTGCTCCGGACCTGCTTCTGCGATCCGCCGGAGTGATTTCTCCCAGGATTCCTCTGTCTGCCCCGGGAGTCCGGACATCAGGTCGACATTCAGATTGGAAAATCCCGCCTCCCTCGCGTACGCAAAGCTCTCCCGGAACGCCTGAAACGTGTGGATTCTGCCAAGACGCTTCAATTCCCCGTCGTCGGCGGACTGACACCCGAAGCTCAGCCGGTTGATTCCCGCTCTTCGATAAACGGACAGGCTTTCCGGCTGCACGGTTCCAGGATTGGCTTCCATCGAAATTTCCGCACCCGGCTCCAGATGAAAGGTCTCTCTGACCGCATGCATGATCTCCGCAATCATCTCTGCGGGAAGAAGAGAAGGGGTTCCACCCCCGATATATATAGAAGAAACACTCTGCCTCATACCGGAAAAACTCCGGATCTCGCGCACCAATGCCTCCACATATCTGTCTTGTGTTCCGCACTCAGCGGGAAAACTGAGGAAATCGCAGTATCCACATTTTTTTGCGCAGAATGGGATGTGAATATATAATTCCATGCCGGCTTTAGTTCTCATCCAGCTTCAGAACATTGAGGAAGGCGTCCTTTGGGATTTCAACGTTTCCGATCTGCCGCATCTTCTTCTTTCCTTCCTTCTGTTTCTCCAGGAGCTTCTTCTTGCGGGAGATATCTCCGCCATAGCATTTTGCAAGTACATCCTTACGGAGAGCCTTTACCGTCTCTCTCGCAATCACCTTTGAGCCGACAGCAGCCTGAATCGGAATGTCGAAAAGCTGCCGCGGAATCTCCTGCTTCAGTTTCTCGCACATCTTTCTGCCCCGGTCATAGGCGGAATCTGCAAATACTATGAATGACAGGGCATCTACCGGCTCCTTATTGACCAGAATATCAAGTCTCACCAGCTCACTTCTCTGATACCCAATGATCTCATAATCCAGAGACGCATACCCTCTGGATCTCGATTTCAGAGCATCGAAGAAATCATAGATGATCTCATTGAGTGGAATATGATAGGTTAGAAGCGCACGGGTCGTCTCGATATACTCCATACCCTGGTATTCGCCCCTGCGCTCCTGACAGAGCTGCATGATCGGACCGACAAACTCGGTGGTTACCATGATCTCTGCCTTTACCATCGGCTCCTCCATGTATTCGATCTCTGAAGGATCCGGAAGATTGGATGGGTTCGTCAATTCCACAACTTCTCCGCTCGTCTTGTGAATCTTATATACAACTCCCGGCGCCGTTGTGACCAGATCCAGATTATATTCTCTCTCCAGCCGCTCCTGAATGATCTCCAGATGGAGCAGACCGAGAAAGCCACAGCGGAACCCGAAGCCCAGCGCCGCTGAGGTCTCTGGCTCATAATACAGAGACGCATCATTGAGCTGCAGCTTTTCCAATGCGTCCCGAAGCTCCGGGTACTTCGCTGAATCTGCAGGGTAGATACCGCAGTATACCATGGACTGTACCTTTTTGTAACCGGGAAGCCGCTCTGCGCAGGGACGGTCCGCATTTGTCACAGTATCTCCAACGCGGGTATCCTTGATGTT
Organism: Bilifractor sp. LCP21S3_A7; assembly: GCF_052118825.1. Lineage (NCBI taxonomy): Bacteria > Bacillati > Bacillota > Clostridia > Lachnospirales > Lachnospiraceae > Bilifractor > Bilifractor sp. LCP21S3_A7. The sequence continues at coordinate 51,736 of NZ_JBQKGL010000016.1, forward strand.
CTTGATGCTCGCAGTGATATAGCCCACCATACCGGCCTCAAGAACATCACACGGAATCATCTGCCCTGCGCCAAAATAACCGACTTCAACCACCTCTTCTTCCGCCCCGGTCGCCATCATCCGGATCCGGTCTCCTGGCTTCACCGTGCCCTCCCGAAGCCTGACGGAGATGATCACTCCCTTATAGGAATCATAGATGGAGTCAAAGATCAGTGCCTTCAAGGGCGCCTTCACGTCTCCTTCCGGAGCCGGGATCTTGTGCACGATCGCTTCCAGCACATCCTCAACGTTCTGACCTGTCTTCGCCGAAATCTCGGGCGCATCCTCTGCGTCCAGGCCGATGACGTCCTCTATCTCGCTTTTTACCTCCTCCGGATGTGCGCTCGGAAGATCGATTTTGTTCAGCACCGGGAAAATTTCCAGATCATGCTCCATGGCAAGATATACATTTCCCACCGTCTGTGCCTCCACTCCCTGTGTCGCGTCCACCACAAGAACAGCACCATCACAGGCAGCAAGGCTTCTGGAAACTTCATAATTAAAGTCCACGTGGCCGGGGGTATCGATCATATTCAGGATATACTCTTCACCGTCTTTCGCCCGGTAGACCGTACGGCATGCCTGTGCTTTTATGGTAATTCCGCGTTCCCGCTCCAGATCCATATTATCAAGAACCTGATTCTGCATCTCGCGGCTGGTGAGAAGGCCCGTCTTCTCGATGATCCGGTCCGCCAGTGTTGATTTTCCGTGATCAATATGCGCGATAATGCAAAAATTTCTGATTTTGCTCTGATCTATTAATGACAAGGTACTACCTCCGGTTTTTGAGATTATGTATCATATAAACATCTGCAGATTCTCCCTCCGGAATCTGTCACCGGGTCTTTCTTCTTTTCGCTTTCCCCGCATTCAGACAGACTCCGGCAAATATACAGTGAGATTATACTCGACTTTGTCTGGGGCCGCAAGGTGCAGGAAACGTGAAAATCTTCGAAAAAAGCCGGCTGACGGCAAAAAGATGTTCAGCAACCGTCAGGCGATGGTCTAAAGATGGTCAAAAGATTCACGTTTTTTGATAATTACAGATTCACGTTTTTTGAAAATTTCAGTTGACAAACCCATATGAAATAGAATAATATGAATAAGCATGTTCGGAAGTGGAAAAGTGTCATCCTATAAAGAACATCCCATAAATATAAAATAAAAGGAGGTGTACAGTTTGGCTAACATCAAATCCGCGAAGAAGAGAATTCTCGTTAACAAAACAAAGGCTGAGAGAAATCAGGCCATCAAGTCTGCAGTAAAAACATCTATGAAAAAGGTAGAGGCTGCAGTTGCTGCGAATGACAAGGAAGCTGCACAGGCTGCTCTGCTGAATGCAACATCTGTCATCGACAAAGCCGAGACAAAGGGCGTTCTTCATAAGAACAACGCCTCCAGAAAAGTTTCCCGCTTAAGCAAAGCTGTAAACTCTATTCAATAAACAAACATAAATAAACGAGCAAACACGAGGAGTCGTCGCCTCGTGTTTTTTTATTGTATAAAGCCGTCGTCAAGCGGGCAGTTTTTGGGCATGCGAAGCATGCACAGAAAACTGCATGCTTGAACGACGCTAACATGTATGAGCATGGAGCGGTGTGAAACACCGCGAGAATGCGAATATGCGCGGGCAGTGAGCCACACCCGCTCACACAAAGTGTGAAGCGGTGGGGCGAACGCCGCGACAGACCGACGAAGTCGGTCACATGTGGCAGCTGCGAGAGTTGCGAAGCAACGGAGCAGCCGGCTTTATACAGTATGTGGCACGTTTTATCATATGGGCGTTTACTGTATAAGCTCTTCGAAAACGCAGACAGGCCGCCTTCCGCGAAGCGCGCGTAAGAGGCTGTATGCAATTTTGAAGGCAACAGGTATGAGCGTGAAGACGTGTGAAACACGGCGAAAGTGCTCATACCTGCAGTTTTCACCGGCTCCATTTCACAATCATCATCTCCACGCTGAGCTTGTCATCCAGCCGCCCCGTCTTTACCTCTTCCTCAACCTGCACAAATTCCCTCACAATGGTTTCAAGCTGCGGAATTGAATAATTCCGGCACAGTCCGAGCGTGCGGCTGACTGCAAACGGCGGCATGCCAACTTTTGGTGCGATTTCCCGGTTCGGCATTCCATCTGCCGCCAGTGTCTTCACCTGCAGGAGCTGATTATACTGTCTCGCCAGGAGATACAGAATCCGCATCGGCGCTTCCTTGAGTGCCAGAAGATCATAGTAATAATCCAGCGCCTTTTTCTGCTGATGTTCCGTAACTGCCCGTATCATGTCAAAAATCTGGTTTGTGATCTGGGGAGCGCAGACCGCGTCAATGTCCTGATTTGTGATGACCTCCCTGCCCATGGTATAGCAGAGCAGTTTTTCAAGCTCACTGCTGATATTTGCCATGTCTGTTCCTGTCATATCTAGAAAGTGGCTCATATCCTTCCTGGTGATTTTCTTCCCCTCTCTGGTCATACGTGTCAGCACCCACCGGGTAAGGGTCTCCTCTGTCTGCGCCGCAAACTCCGCCACATGCCCCTTTTTCTGAATCTGCTTGTAGAGACGATTTCTCTTGTCAACCTCGTCCTCCACAAATATCATCACAAGGTAGTCCGGCAGATGATCCATGTAGTCATCCAGTCTCTCGGTCTTCCGGCGGAAAAATCCACTGTTTTCGACGAGAATAACCCGTCGGTCCGCAAAAAAAGGCAGCGTTTCTGCCTGCGACACAATCTCCTGCTCATCCACGTCCTTACCGGTGTATCTGGTAAAGTTCATGGTATCCCCCTCCGGAACAAGCGCCCGGATCAGAAGATCCCTGTACTGGTTTCTCAGATACGCTTCTTCCCCGTACAAAAGATAAACCTTTTTGAAATTGCCGCCTTTGATATCTTCCCGAATTGTCTTCAACCTTCTGCAACCTCCCTTTCCCGGGATTTTCTGCTCACTGTCTCATCTTACCATATCCGCTTCTCTCCGGAAAGTTCTGATCCGGAAGCTTCCTCTTCCCTTCGTTTCCAGACAGATGGCACCACAATCTCTCGTCACATAATATTCCGCTCCTGCCTCGCGGATCCTTGTCAGCGTCTCTCCCGCAGGATGTCCATACCTGCTCTTTTCCGGCGCGGAAATCATGCAGACAACAGGAGATACCTTTCGGAGAAATGAATCTGAAGTAGAATTGCGTGAGCCGTGGTGCGCAACCTTCAGATACTCCACGGATTCGGCCTCCTCCAGAACCTTTCGTTCTCCTTCTCCTTCCAGATCTCCCGTCAGGAGTGCATCGAAATCCCCGAAAGACAGCAGCAGAACCATGCTGTCCTCATTTCTCCCTCCAGTCATGCCATCAGATGCGCCACGACTTGTGTCCCCCAATGACGCACCGGCAGCGCGGCCATCTGTCCCTCCGGTCCCCGATCCATTTTCCGGCTCTGTATCCGGATGCAGCACCCGGATTCGGAGCTTTCCATCCTGAAGTGTATTTCCTTTTTTCAAAAACACGATCCGGATCCCTGCCTTCCTGCATAATTTTATAAGGTGTCCGCCTGCAGCGTCATTCTGCATCTGCGGAGTCAGATAAAGCGCATCGACCCGGATCCGTATCCGTTGTCCGACAATTTCCTTCAGCAGCTCCTCGATCCCGTTCAGGTGATCCTGATCTCCGTGACTGACAAAAATTCCCCGGATCCTTGTAACCCCTCGAGATTTCAGATATGGAATGATCCGGTACTTCCCCGGCTGCTTCACACTGCTGCTTCCTCCGTCGACGAGATACACCGGATCCCCGCCTGGCTTCCACATTCCGAGTCCCCGGGAGATGACGAGACTGTCTCCCTGTCCGACATCCAGCATAGCAATTGACAACGCCGGACTCCATTTCAGAGAAAGAACCAGCACGGCCGCAGCCGCCACCAGCGCCGCGCGCCTTCCCATACCGTGTCTGAGGCAAATCCATACCAGAAGAAGGCAGAATCCATAGGCCATAAGCTGCCACCGTTCCGGTTTTCCGACCGTCCATACCGATCCCGGGATGGTTTTCACAAACAACGCAATTCTCTCAAACAGCTGAAGTAAAAGATCAACTGGAATCAACAATAGCCACCCTGCCGGAGAACACAGCATACCTGCAGTGCTTCCGGCGATACCAAGGATCAGTATCGCTCCCATCGCCGGAACAATCAGCAATGTTGCGAATGGCAGCACCGGAATCTCTGAAAATGCGTAAGCGGCAACCGGGATCGTGCACAGCATGACTGCCACCCACATCAGAAATGCCTCGAGAATTTTTTCAAAAATTTTCTTGATCCGGCTTCCTCTGTGCCAATAATTCTTCGGTACCAGTCCAAGCAATGCCGGGTAAAAAACGGCTGCGCCTCCAACCGCCGCATAGGAAAGCTGGAATCCGGCATCGAAAAGATATCCCGGCCTTGTTAACAGTAGAAGAATGGCCGAGATCCCGACCGCGCACAGCACGTCATAAGACCTTCGTAGAATTTTTGCCCCCAGGGCAAGTCCGAACATGATCATCGCACGGACAGCAGAGACCGGGGAGCCCGCAAACACGCAGTAAATTCCTGTCACCGCCGCTGCGCCGGCAGCGGCAATGGCCTGTCCTGCCCGGATGTGAGAAGGCATGCCTGAAAGAAGAACACGGAACAGCAGCTCATAAAATATCATCCCAAGCACTGAGATATGCAGTCCGGAAATTGCCAGAACGTGCATGACTCCGCCGTACCTGTACCGTTCTTTGCTCTCTTCGCTCAGCATTGAGCGGTCTCCAAGCAGCATAGCCGACAAAACCCCGGCCTGTTTCGGATGCATCAGTTTCGCCTGCCGGGCGCTGACTCCTTCCCGAAACGCTGCAAGATGCTCCCGTAAGCCTCCACCCGGGTCTGTCACCATGACTTTCTCGTTCAGCATTTCATAATAAATCTTTCTGCACGCATAATATTTCCTGCTGTCAAATTCACCCGGATTTGAGGGTCCGTCAATTTCCGATAGTTTTCCCCGGAATATCACTTTGCTCCCGACCGGAAGCTGTCCAATATCGCGCTCCTTCAATTCTTCTTCGGTTAACAGTCCTGTCCCGGCAAGTTTATTATCGTCCGCAAAATTCGTCTCCGGCAACACTGTAACTTCCGGCAGCACTGTAACCTTCAGATAACCAATCCGGATACGGCAAACCTGATTCTTATCGTCCCGGAATTCAGCTCTGCAATCCTTAATGATATACTGAACAGATTTTTTCTTCCGATTCCTCTCCACAATCTCTCCGGAGCAGCTGGCAGTCGTTCCAGACTCCAGAACGCTTTGCGCGCTCTCCGGAATCTTAGGGCGTCCAAAAACAGGGATTCCTGCAAAGCGACAGAACAGAATCCCCAGAATCAGCAGCACACAGGCAATACAGACAGGCCGGTATTTCAAATCCCATCACCCCGATTCCATCATCGTGTCATTACACCGATGCCTTGAAAAAATGTGAAAATGAAAAAGCTGTGGAAATGAAAAAATGTCAAAACATAAAAGCAGAAACGAGATAAAACACGCTGCGCGAGTTTTATCTCGCTATCGCGACGCTCGCCGCACACGAATACTTCGCATTCGGCTGCGGCTCACTGTTCGCGTAAATAAAAGAACAAATTGGAACATATGAAATGCACGAAAGAAACTGCAGCGCAATGATAAAAGCCGCTTTCATTAAGAAAGCAAGGGAAGAGAAGAAAAAATAAAAAGGAAAGAGAGGAAAAAGGGAAAAAAGAAAAGCAGAGAACGAAAAGCAAAACAAAATTGAAAAGTAATCAGAACGGCTGATGTGTTGACATAAATACACCATAACACCCGGCCGTAAAAAACGCAATATGCAATTCTCACAAAACCGCAGCAATCCGTAGCTTATACAGTTTGTGGCACAATGTATCCTGTATAAGCTCTTCGAAAACGCAGACAGGATCGTCACGCGCGAAGCGTGTGTAAGAGACTGTATGCGATTTCGAAGGCAACAGGTATGAGCGTGAAGCCGTGTGAAACACGGCGAAAATGCGAATACCTGTAGGATTGCGAGAGTGCGAAGCACAGAGCAATCCGTAACTTATACAGTGTGTGGCACAATATATCGTATGGCCGTCTACTGCATAAGTACAGCCGCAATGTTCTTGGCCCACGGGGAGCCTTCTCACCAGTGGGCAAGAACATTAACGATGACAACAGGTATGAGCATGAAGTGACGCGTCAGCGGCACGAGAATACAAATCTGCCGTCACGAAGAAATCAGATCCTGGTTTCTGGTATACTGCACACTCAGATCCATGCTGTTGCGAAAGACGGTGTCACTTTCGCCGTCGATCGAGAACTGAACCTTCTTGGTATTACAGGTCTCCGCCAGTGAATTCACAATAGCATAGATGGGAATCTCCTCACTGATACTCAGAATCGAATTCTGAACACTGTCATCAAAATTCACGTAGCAGATTCCCGCCTGCGAAATAACACTGAGCACCTGTGTGTCCGTGGAGAATACCGGGTAGTGCCCCTCCTCAGAAGGGCCCTGAATCAGCTCTTCCACAACTGCTTTCTCCACAGGCTCATTACTGCTGTAATAGACCTCCCTCGTTTCCGGAACCAGCTTCGACCCGGTCTGATCCGTAAAATACAGCGTCATTTCCATCTCCTGATAAGCATTGATATTCTTTCCGGCATTATCCACAAAGCTGTCATTTGTCAGAGCACCGACTGCATTTCCGCTGCTGTCAGTAAGATCCCTGCCGTCCACTGTAAACAGGATTTTGTCGACGCCGTCAATCTGGGCAAAGCTCCGCACCAGACCGCCGATGCAGAGCACTTTTCTTGTCTGTGCCTGGTTCTGAAAGCCCGCGCTCAGATCAAGCGTGAGTACCTGATCACTGAGCTTATAATTCTGAATCTTCACTCCATCCGGCAGAAGGAGAACATCCTCCTTATTTCCCGGCTTCTGTGTCTGCAGGGCGATCATCTCAACAACCTGTCCTTCTGTATCCGGTTCATTAAAATGATATTCCACCCAGCTGATCCGGTCCTCCTCCTGATTCAGATAATAAAGATACGTCTTCTGAACAGAAGCACTGGGCTGAACGCCCGATGAACTGCTGACCGTCGATCCGCAGCCCGCCAGGCCGGCGATAAGGCTGAGAATCATCAGGCAGCTGAGAAGCTTCTTCATCCGTCCATTGCCTCCTTTAAACGATGTGAACCAGCGGAATCCGTATGGAAAAAGTGGTTCCCTCTCCAAGCTTGCTCTTGACACGAATTGCTCCCCGATGCATGACGATTACCTTCTTTGTGATTGCAAGACCCAGACCCGTTCCTCCGATCTCCCGGGAATGGCTTTTGTCCACGCGGTAGAAACGCTCAAAAATATTGTTCAGGGATTCCTCCGGAATTCCGATTCCGTTGTCCGCAATCGTCGTATAACAGTATTTACGATCCGCATTCAGGGAGACTCTCACCCATCCGCCCTCCGGCTTATTATATTTAATGGCATTCTCGATAATGTTTGTGAATGCCAGAGACATTTTGGTTTCATCCACCTGAGCCGTTATCGGACGGAAGCTGTCAAGAATCAGGTCCACATGTGCCTTATCGGCAATCGGTTTCAGCCGCTTGATAATCTGCTCCAGTTCATCATTGATATTGACGTCCGTGATATTCAGATCCGCGGATTTCTTGTCCATTTTCACAAGAGCCAGCAGATCCGTAATGATGGAGTTCTCCCGGTCAATCTCCGCCGAGATGTCCTTCATAAAATCACGGTACTCCTCAATGGGAGCATCGGGGTTCTGATTCAGAACATCCGCCAGCACCTTCATCGAAGTAAGCGGCGTCTTCAGCTCATGCGACACATTAGACACAAATTCCTCACGGCTGTCATCCACTGTCTTCACCCTCGCCAGCATCCGGTTAAACGCATCGGTGATCAGCTTCGTCTCACGATAATCATTGACGGAAATACTCTCATCCTGATACCCGTCCGTGATTCCCTCGATCGAGCGTGTGATTTTCTGCAGAGGCTTGACAAGAATTCCCGAAAGAATATATCCGAGAATCAGGATAACGACCGTGATAATCGCGAGAATCATTGTGCCCCGTTCCTCCAGAATTCCCTTACTGATGCTGATTTCCGTGGTTGATACACTGACAAGCAGTACGCCGGCCGTTTCTGCATCACTGCTCTTCTTGTCCGGATCTTTGATCCGGAAAGTCAGCTCAATATAATTATTTGCTCTGTCGTAATGACTCGTTTCCTTCCCGTTCAGGCAGTCCGTAACCTCCTGTGACAGAGAATATTTTCCGTTATCAATATTGAACGTATCCATGACAATTCTGCTGTCGCGGTTGATTACGAGGATTCGTCCCCCGTAGATTCCGGTGAGCATATTAAACTCCCCGTTAATCACGTCATCACTGGTATCAGACAGATAATTCCGGTTAAAAAGCTGATCCGCCAATATTTCGCACTGATTTTTGACCATCACGGTTCTCTGGCTCACCGCACGGTCCTCGTAGCTCTGTACAATGACGCTTTCCACAATGATAGAGGGCACAATGCCCATGATGAAAAGAAGTATCATAATATAAAACCGGATACTTCTGTAAAAAGCAAAATGCTTTATCTTCTTTTTCATAAAAAACTCCAGGTCCTGACGTCTTCTCTCAATATCCGGTCAGATGTTAAAGTATCTGGATGACGCCGATGTGAAATCCCTCCAGCGGAAAATCAGAATCCCGAGGAACATCAGGATGCAGGCCGAACTGCTGATTACCGCAGGTATCTGAAAACAGTTCATGTGTTTCAGCAAAAAAATCCACTGCAGCAGCGAAAGAACCGTATCCATCAGAAGATAGAGTACAAATTCCTGTAGTGCCATTTTCAGCCCCATACCGATCAGTATTGTAGCCACCATAACACCGACGAAGGCGACCGGCATGACCCAGTGGATTGACCACTTGTGCCACCCTGTAACCGCATCGATGACAAGACTCAGAAAAATACCGATAATCACCTGCACCTGCATGGTTTTTAACGCATTATTCCTGTAATACATGGTCACGCAGATATCGATGAAGCCTACCACAGCACTCAGTACCGAGAGCGGGATCCATGACGGCACACCTCCCATGATGTAAATCATTGCCCCGTCCGAAATCAGGAAGACAATCAAAAGAAAGGCCGCCAGTTTCACGGCACTGAGACGGCTGAATTTTCTCTTTGGAAGTGCCGGAAAAGCCGGATTTTCCGGTTCTCCCGAAAGCGGTCCGCCGCACAGCGGACAGCAGCGCTTATTTCCCCTGATCTTCACATGGCATCTGCCGCATTCCTGCATTCCTTACACCCCCTCGTCACAGTCATTGCTCGCGATTTCCACCGGAACTCCCAGCTGTACCAGCCTGCGAAAAAAATTCATGGCAACCGGGTGTCTCTCGAAGCTGGAGACAACGCCAAATACCATCTGGTCCTCATATGTGCTGACGCACAGAAATACCGTCTTGCAGGACATAAAACTCGAGAATTTCTCAACATACGGAGACATTTCTGCGGGAAGTCTCACAACACCTACGTTCGAAACTGAGGTTGTAACTCCTGTATTCATCCGATATGCGATTCCCTGCAGCGCCACATTTTTGATAAACAGAGGAATTACACGTACCGCAAGATTATGTTCCAGCGCAGAATAAGAATTCATGGTCTTCCGGACGTTCTCCTCCGTCAGCTGTTCTGAAAATTCTCTGCTGACCGGATCCATAATGCTCTTCATGGTACCATCATAATCGCCCGCATAGTAAACCACCTGGATAACGCCGAAAAAGTTCCGGCTCGTCTCTGACGGGAAAAACTGACGAAGATTGACCGGTACACTGACCACAATCGGACGATTATACTCCGAATGCTTCATCTCCTTCAGAATAGCCTCAATCCAGAGGGCAGTGGTCAGAATACCGACGGTCGCATGGTTCTCATGCGCAACCCTGAGAATCTCTCTGACAGAGACTGTTCCCTCCAGAAGATGTTCTTCCAGATTTGCGTCCTGAATACCCCTGATCTGGTAGGCCTTCACCGGAAACATCTCACGCAGATAGTTTCTTTTCTTCCGTTCACCCTTTTCATAATACTTGCTGAAAGCATCGAGCTGCTTCTCCGTCACCGATCCCTGATCCGACCGGAAAAGTGACCGATCAAGACTATGCCTCAGAATCAGGTAATTAGTCACAAGTGACTCAATAAACATGTATCCGCCGGTTCCATCGGAAAGGACATGAAAAATCTCGACATTGATTCTTCTGTGAAAATAGCTCACCCGGTACAGAAAATTTTTCTTCCCGGGAATATAAAGCGCCTTCAGCGCCGGTATATCTTCTTCCCGTACTTTTTCACATCCCGGAAGCTGGTCCATATAATACCAGAAGATCCCCTTCCGCAGGCAGCAGTTCATGTACGGAAATTCCCTCATGGTTTCTTCCAGCGCCTTCTGAAGAATCTCCGGATTCACCTCTTCTTTCAGCTCACAGACGAGCCGGAAGACCCTGGTATCCGCGCCGACCATGGTCGAAGGTATCAGCTTTGCCGCATTATCCAGCCGATACCATTCCCCTGCTTTATGTTCTTTCTCCATATATCAACCTCTGTTCTGCACAAGATTAATCCCGTTTCCGCCTCCCGCTGTGTTGCCGGAAGTATTCGAGCTGCCTTCCTCCGTATAAATATTTCCCGATTCATCCATCCAGTTCCCGGATCCCAACGGAGAATATACATTCTGATTCTCATCGTACCACGCAACTCCGCTGTCATAGGTAACCGTCACCGTATTGCCGTTCCCGTCGGAAAGCACTGCAGTATCTCCCTTTACGGCAGAATCGTCCGTCCCGCTGTCCGAGGAAGAAGATGATGACTCCGCACTCTCTCCGGAGGAATCCCTGTCAGAATTACCATCGGAAGACAAAGAAGCGGATGATGCAGCAGAAGATGTCTGCACCGTTTCTCCGGATCCCGCTGTTCCGCCTCCGGAAGAAGAATCAGAGGAGTCCGCAGCCACTGCCTGCAGGATGGCCTGACTGCTCTCAGAAGATGCCGCTGCGTCCTCTGTTCCGGCAGATGCTGACGCCGATGTGCTCTGTACCGCCTCTCTGTTCTCCGGAGAGCTGTTTCTGCCAGAGGGAGATGCCATATAACGGATAAAAAGTATAAGCATCACAGCGATCAGAATTGCCATGATGATCCTGAGCGGTCGGTTGTTAAAGACTCGTTTCCTTCCAGTCATTCGTTTCTCCTCCAATAACTGCTGAATGCTATTATAGCAAAGCCGCGCCGCATCTTCCACAAGGATGCCGCACTCTGACAGAAAGTCCCACCGTTAACCTCTGCCAACGGTGGGAACTTTACTTCTGCCGCCTGCCCGTGGAAAGCAGGTCTGTCCATAAATTTTATGCCTGAAAATAATAGCCGACTCCCCACTTTGTGTGAACGTACCGGGGTTCGGATGGATTGTCCTCAATCTTCTCGCGAAGCCGCCGGATATGGACGTCCACCGTCCTGACATCGCCCGGATACTCATATCCCCACACGATATTCAGAAGATTATCCCGGCTGTAAACCTTGTTCGGATTAAAAGCAAGAAGCTGCAGTACATCGAATTCCTTCGCGGTCAGATTGACCTCCCGGTCTCCGATAAAGACCCGGCGGCTGTCAATGTCAAGCCGCAGATCCCCTGCCTGAATGATCTTTGTCTTCTCCTCGGTCTTTTCCGTTTTTCTCGTTCTCCGGAGGATTGCCTTGATTCTGGCCTTAACCTCAAGAATATTAAACGGCTTCGTGATGTAGTCGTCGGCTCCGTATTCCAATCCCATGATCTTGTCCATATCCTCACCCTTCGCGGTGAGCATGATAATCGGAACATTGGAAAACTCCCGAATCTGCTGACAGACCTCAAGGCCGCTCATTTTCGGAAGCATCAGGTCCAGAAGTATGATGTCATAATCATTCTCCTTCGCCAGACTGAGTGCCTCCTCTCCATCGTAGGCGCAGGACACCTCATACCCGTCCTGTTCCAGCGAAAACCGGATACCCTTTACGATAAGCTTTTCATCGTCAACTACCAGAACCTTATTTGCCATCTCCAGACCCCTGCCTCTAAATGTACATCCTCATACCACAATATCGTCCCGAATCTTCGCAAAAGCCTTTTCCTTGATTCCCTCGACATTCATAATGTCTTCGATTCTGGAAAAAGTCCCATGCTCCTCGCGGTACGACAGAATCGCGTCTGCCCGCGCAGCACCGATTCCATGCAGTGTCATCAGTTCTTCCCTGCCGGCCGTGTTGATATTTACCTTTGCCTTCCCGGATTCTCCTGAAGACAGATTGCCTTCCGACTCTCCAGCCTGTCCTGCCATTGCGGCGCTGCTGCCGTTCTTCTGAAGTTTCTCTGTCTCTTCTCTCGTATACACGGTGATCTGCTGACCGTCAGCGACCTGTGCCGCCTGATTCAGGCTTCGTCCGTCTGCTTCTCCGGTCATTCCGCCGGCCATCGCAATCGCCTCGTACACACGGCTTCCTGCCGGCAGTTCATAGACCCCCGGCGCGTTTACTGCTCCGCAGACATATACATAACATGTCGTCTCCGGTGCGCCATTCTCCTCTCCTGCAGCGGGTGATTCACCGGAAGCATCTCCTGCTTTTGCAGCGGGCGCTTCGCCGGAAGCATCACCCGCTTCACGTGCGGCAGCCGCTTTGGCGGAAGTATTTTCCGCCTCACCTGTGGCGGGCGCTTCGCCGGAAGCATCCTCCCGCGAAGATAAGCCCTCTACCCGGCCATTTGAAGATTCAAGAACAGCAGACCCGTATCGATAGATGCCCTCATCCTCTCCACAGCCTGATAGAAGAGCCGCGGCTGTAAACGCGACAAAAAGCAGCACGGAAGCATTGCGGATCCGCTTTCTGATTTTATTTATCATTTGTATCTCTCCGATCATCGTCATTTCCTGAATGTTTCCGATAAAGAGATACCCGACCATAAATATTGTAGCGAATTTTTGTAACAATTACAAGGGTAAAGACTCAGAACAAGACTTTCACGAAAGATTCAGAAGCTTAAAACGAGGCTTCCAGTCTCCGGATCATTTCATCAATATCTTCCTTCTCGATGATCAGCGGAGGAACCAGACGGATCACATCCGATCCCGCTGAGATAACCACAAGCCCGTTCTTCAAGGCGTTTCCGACGATTTCACCCACCGGTCTTCCTGTCACAACAAGCCCCTGCATAAATCCCCTGCCGCGGCGCGCCGAGAGAAAATCATATCTGTCTACAAGTGCGTCAAGCTGCTGTTCCAGATATGGAGTCAGTTTTCTCACATGTTCGACAATGTGATTTTTCTCGAACAGATCAAATACCGTGCTGACCGCACGCGTCGCAAGAGGATTCCCTCCATAAGTGCTGCCATGGTCGCCCGGTACCAGAGACCGGGATGCCGCCTTCTCGTTCAGCACAAAGCAGCCGACAGGAACTCCGCAGCCAAGCGCCTTGGCACAGGTCATGATATCCGGCTGTACGCCGAATTCCTGCCATGCCCATAGATTGCCGGTACGCCCCATTCCACATTGAATCTCATCCAGAATCAGCAGAATATCATGCTCATCGCAAAGCTTCCGAACTCCCTCAAGGAACTCCTTTTTGGCCGGATAGATGCCCCCCTCACCCTGCACGGTTTCCATGATAACCGCACAGGTCTTTCCGTTGATGCTTTCTTCAACGCTCTTGAGGTCATTGAATCTGGCAAAGCGAATTCCGCCGATCAGCGGCTTGAACGGCTCCTGATAGGAGGTATTTCCGGTGACGGAGAGTGCGCCCAGACTCCTGCCATGGAAGGAATGCTCCATGGCAATGATTTCATGATCCGAACTCCCGTCTCTGAGCCATGCATACTTTCTAGCAGCTTTAATCGCGCCCTCGATTGCCTCCGTTCCGGAGTTTGTGAAAAATACCTTGCTCATGCCGCAGGACTGCGCTACTTTTCTCGCTGCCTCCGCCATCGGAACATTGTAATACAGATTGGAGGTATGAATAATATGGTCGATCTGGTCCTTCAGTGCGTCATTGTATTCCCGGTTTCCGTATCCGAGGCCGAAAACAGCGATGCCTGCCGCAAAATCCAGATATTTTTTCCCATCCGTGTCATAGAGATGAACCCCCTCACCTCTTTCGAATACAACCGGAAAACGGTTGTACGTGTGAAGAACATATTGATCGGTTTCCTGCATGATTTCTTCAGTCTTCATGATTAAATTTTTCCTCTTCATTTCTCAGAATTGCGGTGCCGATACCCTTGTTTGTAAAGATTTCCAGCAGCAGACAATGCGGAATTCTTCCATCCAGAATATGCACCCGGTTTACTCCGTTATTGATAGCATTGATGCAATTCTGAAGCTTCGGGATCATTCCTCCCGCCACATGGCCGCTCTCCATCAGGCTCTTCGCTTCATCGATCGTGAGAAGAGAGATGAGTGTGGACGGGTCATCCTTGTCATAATATACGCCCTCAATATCACTGAGGAACGCCAGCTTCTCCGCATTCACCGCTTCCGCAATTGCGCTGGCCGCATCATCAGCATTAATATTATAGGAATGATACTCGTCGTCGGCGCCAACCGGACAGACAATCGGGAGAAAGTCCTTTTCCAGAAGATCGTTCAGAACCTTTGGATCCACCTTGCGAATATCACCCACGTAGCCGATATCCTCACCGTCGGAATATTTCTTTTCAACCTGAAGAAGTCCTCCGTCCTTTCCGCTGATTCCTACAGCCTTTACGCCAAGGCTCTCAACCATACTCACCAGTTCCTTATTCACCTTGTTCAGAACCATTTCGGCGATTTCCATGGTATCCTCATCCGTCACGCGCAGTCCGTTGACAAACCTCGGCTGCATGCCAACCTTTCCGACCCACCTTGAAATTTCCTTTCCGCCGCCATGAACGATAATCGGTTTGAATCCGACCAGCTTCAGAAGAACCACATCTTTGATGACATTTTTCTTCAGCTCATCGTCGATCATCGCGCTTCCGCCGTATTTAACCACTATAATCTTGCGGTTGAATCTCTGAATATAAGGGAGTGCCTCGATGAGAACCTCCGCCTTGTCTAAATATTTCTGATTAACCATCTTTCACCTCCGGAGCCATGCAGAAATCAGGATCTGTAATCTGCGTTGATCTTAATATAATCATAGGTGAGGTCACAGCCCCAGGCTGTCGCCTCCTCACTTCCCATCTTGACGTCTGCAATACACGTTACCGCATCCTCAGAGAGGATCTTTGTCGCCTCATCCTCGCTGTAGCCCGTCGAAACGCTGTTCTCTACGATTTTAATCCTGCCGGCTTTGCTTTCAAAATAAAGATCCACATTCTCCGGATCAAATTTTGCACCCGAATATCCCATTGCGCAGAGGATTCTGCCCCAGTTTGCATCTCTTCCGTAGATTGCCGCCTTCGTAAGGTTTGATGTGACAATCGATTTCGCCAATGTTACAGCCTGATCCTTCGTCTTTGCATGCACAACCTTTACTTCGAAAAGTCTGGTTGCTCCCTCTCCGTCGCCCGCAATCATCTTCGCAAGTTCGCGGTTCACCGCAAAAAGAGCCTCAACAAATCTGTCATAATCCTCTCCCCGGGAGGTGATATCCGGATTCCCGGCAAGGCCGTTCGCCATGATCACGCAGGTGTCGTTCGTAGAGGTGTCTCCATCGACCGAGATCATATTGTAAGTATCCTTCACCACCGTTGACAGGGCTTCCTGAAGCATCGTCCCGGAAATCACCGCATCCGTGGTGAGAAAAGAAAGCATCGTGCACATGTTTGGATGAATCATGCCTGCTCCCTTGCACATTCCGCCGATGGTCACTGTTTTTCCGCCCAGTTCAATCTGCACCGATACCTCCTTCGGATGCGTATCCGTGGTCATGATGGACTGTGCCGCAATAGAAGCCGCTTCCCGGGAATTGTCCAGCATCGGAGCAAGAAGATGGATTCCCTTTTCAATGACATCTACCGGGATCTGCGCTCCGATCACTCCGGTCGAACCGATCAGCACCGAGTCCACAGGAATATCAAGCTCTCTTGATGCTGCCTCAGCCGTTTTCCGACAGGCCTCATAGCCCTGTGCACCCGTAGCCGCATTTGCGATTCCGCTGTTGACCACAACCGCCTGTGCGCTCTTACTGTCATGCACCACATGCTGATCCCATTTCACCGGAGCCGCCTTGACAAGATTCGTCGTAAAAGTACCCGCAACAACACAGGGCACAATACTGTAAATCATCGCCATATCCTTTGTATTTCCCTTTTTAATGCCAGTGTGTCCGCCCGCAGCCTTAAATCCCATAGCGGCTGTCACACCATCATGTCCGATATTCATATAAAACCTCCTCCTTGTCGATTCTCTGTTAAGAATAAACTTCTTTTTCGGATATGTAAAGAGTGAATTATGTATAAATATGCATTACATTTACAATATATGCATATTATTTCAACTAAATGCATTTTTCCCTTGCATTTCATACATCAGTGATGTATATTCGTGTATAAGCTCTTCGAAAACGCAAACAGGCTCGTCGCACGCGAAGCGCGCGTAAGAGACTGTATGCGATTTCGAAGGCAACAGGTATGAGCGTGAAGCCGTGTGAAACACGGCGAAAACGCTCATGCCTGTAGGATTGCGAGAGTGCGAAGCACGGAGCAATCCGTAGCTTATACACGACACGCTTCGAAAACGCA
>NZ_JBQKGL010000017.1:0-45199 GCF_052118825.1 Bilifractor sp. LCP21S3_A7
TTGCTACCTGTCGAAACTTCAGTTTTGCCTTCCTTTACGCTGAAGTTGAATTCATTGTCGGTCAGAGTCTTGCCTTCCAGCGTCTTCGTTCCACTGAAGGTTACACTTCCGCTCGCCTCATAGCTGTTCGTGAAGTTCAGTTTCTTCGCGTTGTCGCTTGCCTCTACATTCAGCGTTCCGTTACCGATATCCGTTACAGTGACGGTTACGGTGTATGTCTGGCTGCTGTAGCAGATGCCGTCCTTCTCATAATAAGTATTACCCTGCGCATCCTTCTTCTCAACGGCCTTGTCCGGAATTTTCTCCGATACCGTATACGTATGTTTTCCAACATCACTCCGTTTATAACTGATCGGTGTGAAGGTAATCGTTCCATCCGCCGCGTTGCTACCTGTCGAAACTTCAGTTTTGCCTTCCTTTACGCTGAAGTTGAATTCATTGTCGGTCAGAGTCTTGCCTTCCAGCGTCTTCGTTCCACTGAAGGTTACACTTCCGTTCGCCGCATAGCTGTTCTTGAAGTTCAGTGCATTCGCGTTTTTGCTTGCCTGTACTTCCAGTCCGCCCTTACCGTTATCCTTCACATCCACGGTTACGGTGTATGTCTGGCTGCTGTAGCGAATGCCGTTCTTCACATAGTAACTATTGCCCTGGGCGTCCGTCTCCTTCGAGGCATCAGCCGGGATATCCTCCGATATCTTATACGTATGTGATCCAGCATCCTTCTGTGTATATCTGATCGGTGTGAACGTAATCGTTCCATTCGCCGCGTTGCTGCCTGTAGAAACTACATTGTCCCCTTCCTTTACGCTGAAGTTAAATTCATCGCCGGTCAGCGCCTGGCCTTCCAGCGTCTTCGTTCCACTGAAGGTTACACTTCCGGTCGCCTCGCTGTTCTTAGTATTCGTGAACGTCATCTGCTCAGCCGATGTCAAAGGCGTTTCCGTACCATCTTTATTTACAAGTTTGACCTTTGTGTTAATTTTTCCATTATTATCGTCTGCCAAATAGACTTTTATTGTATATGTTGTTGTATCGTATTTGATTGCCTTATCTTTCCCAGCGATCTCCTTTACCGTATATGTAATTGGCCCGCCATTAACATCATTTTCATTATATTCCAACTTGCCAAACGAGATCGATCCATCCGAACTATTGGTGGCTTCTTCCACAGGTTTAGCATCTGCTGATGGCTTTTCGCCCTTATATAACGCAAATGTAAACTCTCCATCAGATAAGCTTTGCTTCTGATTATTCACCAGGAGAACCTTCTTCGCCGTAAAGAAAGCATTTCCCTTGGAATGATACTGTCTAGCCTGATAAGCAAAATGCCACTCAGAATTTGTAATCACTGTACCACCGGCAACAACCCATCCCTGTGACGTATTATTACTGTTCACGTTTGCTTTTGGTGCCAGAATAGTACCTGCTGTGGTATCCAGATTCACCGTTGTTGCATTTACAAAGTTCCAGATAATCTTCTGGCAGACTTGTTGATCAAGTTTCTTATTATTATCGCTATCCGACTGATCTGTGCTTGTCACAGTATAATTGTCATCGCCAACAGCATACTGGAATTGCTTAAGTGTTACGTCACTATCTTTTAATATATTGAAGATGATTGTTTGTCCTGACTTTTTTCTAATATGAATCCCGCCGGAACAATTCATCGCATTAAGGAAACCTGTATCATTATTATCTACCTTAAAATAAATTGTTGCGTTGTCACCAGCACTTCTCGTATCGATTATATATTTATTTTGATCAACATTTTCTTCTTTTAATGTGTTGACATTGCTCTCGCTCTCCCCTGCCAGCGTATTAGACATATCCGCAACTGTTGCAATCAGATGATTAACATAGTTGTTATCGTATTCGTCTGTAAGTCTGTTAACAGTAATTTTTTGTGTATTATTGATAGTAATATTTGATGTGGTGTCTTGCGTATATACATCATAGATAACGGAATTTGAGTTTGTACTTCCTCCAAATCTCAAACCAGCTTTTGAAAAATCCCCAATATAGAACGGTACATCCTGCGGTCCAGCAATGTCTGCTTCTACAACTTGATCGTTCTCCCTATTATATTTATTTACGGCAAAATTAGTCTGTGTATGATTTTTCTGTGTATATGTGTCTGCTACAATACCATATTCTACAGCATTTCCTAATATTGACTTATAATCTCTGCTCGTACCTTCCGCAATGTCAGTATGCGTTTGCTCGATGCTTGAAACAGCATAAACAGAGAAACCGTTTGCCTGAAATGACAAAGTCCGGTCTTCTACAGAAACATCCGCATTTTTTACATTCTCTACCTTCACATCATCTGCATTGATATTGGTAGCATCTGCTGTTGTGTCGTTGCTCTCCTTCACCGCATCGGTCAGCGGAAGGTGTTTGATCTCAACATCGGAATCCTTGTCTGCGTCAAGGCTCTTGGTCAGCTGATCTTTCTTGAAGTTTACGCTGATCTTTACCGCGCCTTCTGCCGGCTGTACTTCTACTTCCTTCTGTGTTACATTGCCGTCTTCATCCTTCTCTTCTACCGGATAGATGAAGGCCATATCGTACAGAAGGGTGTTCTCGTCGGTGTACTGTTTTTCTGTATCAGAATCAGACGATGCTGCTGCGTCGTCGTTCAGAGCGTTCATGTAAGCATCGTAATTATAATCCGTGCTGTCCTTTGTGACCGGCGTTACACGGAACTCTGCGTTATCCGGAACTGCCTTCGGGTCGTCAAGGGTTGCTGTTACGCTTACCAGATCATCCTCATAAGAATATTCTCTCTTGGTCGCGTCCTTGCGGGCTTCATCGATCTGCTCAGATGCAGTAAGGTTCTTGTCTTCCTCCTCAGAAGATGAGGATACGGAAGAAGATGCTGTAGAATCCGCCGCCGTTTCCTTATTTTCGGAGTCGGCAACAGTTGCAGGTGTCGTTCCCTGCTCAGCTTCTGCTGCGGTTTCCGCATTTTTATTTTCTTCCTCAGACGGAGCCGCACTTTCCTCCGCTGCCTGCTCGGTACCGTTCAGACCGATCTCCTCGGTTCTGGTGGTATCGTTCTGATCTACGTTTGCTACCGTTGTTTCATCCGCATTCTCCGAAGCGGAAGCATCGGTATCTGCACTCGTCGTTCCCTCGGCGGTTGTCTCCTGTACCGGTGTATCCTCAGCAGCGCGGAGTCTTACATTGGATGTAATACCGCTTGCCGCCACCATGGAAATGGAAAGAAACAGCGCCATCCATTTTCGGAATGTATTCTTGTTCTTCATCGTTCTCTCTCCTCCCGCATAGTACCGTCAGTGTTTCAGGGCTTTTCTTCTGCGTACAAGCAGAACCGCAAGAACCGCGCACACAGCAAGAGCCGCAATGCTGATCACCATGATGACAAGGTTCCTTGTGGAATTCTTGTCCTTGTCGGAATTCAGCTTGATATTGCTCTCAGGTGTCTGAATCTCGTCTGCCTGAACACCATCAATGGAAACATCACCGGAATCTTTGTCGCTTCCCGCTGCGTTGTTATCCGTTCCTGCAGTGTTGGCTGTTCCTGCACCTGCAGCGGAAGAAGTTTCATCCGTTCCTGCAGTGCCGTTTCCTGCGTTCGCGTTTGTGCTGTTTCCGGTATTCGCCGTTCCATTCGATACGTTCCCGGCAGCAACTGGTGCGATCGCTGCGCCTGTGGAATCATTGGTTGACACTACCGTACTGACTCCTGTGTCTGTATTCCGCATAACCGTTCTTGTAATTCCCGGGATGACCCGATACGTTGTACCGCCGTCTGTGACGGTCACCTCCTGCACTTCCTCTCTGGTGATGACCACTTTCTGGAATGCGGTGTTGTTCTCATCGTAGTAATAAACGGTATAGGTCTCCTTCGGGGAATAGAAGTTGTGATCTACATACGCAGCCTGGCCGTCGATCCGAAGATAATGTACGTTATCGATATCAAAGCTGTCCGGAAAATCAATTCTCGTATCACCCTCTGAGGTTACGGTCTGTGTCCGGCTCTGAAGCACATTTCCGTTTGCGATGTCTACATACTGGATATTGATCTCTCTACTCTTGACCTCGGACGAATTGCTGTAGCCTTCCGGATCATAGTAGACATACATCGTGTGATTGCTGTCGTCATACGAATGGGTGAACGACTTGTCAAACGCCTTATTGATCGTGTAAGTAATTCCGTTCTTCGTGATCTTCTTCTCCGGCGTGAAGGTTCCATCCTTGCCCGGTTTCACCTTGACAACCTTCGAATCGATGCAGCGGTTTGTCTCGGAGTTGTACAGAAGAATGTACCAGCTGTAGCTCTGTCCCGAATCTGCCGTCTGCTTCTGATACCGGATCGTATAAGTCCTTGTGGTATCGGAAACCTCATGTGTAATCGTCGTTGGATCCTTCGCATGATAATTCACTGTTTTTCCATCCTCGGTCACGGAGAATGCATTCGGAGCCACGAAGGGTTTTGTCTTTCCGTTTACATAGAAGGTTCTGGACGTAATCGTGCTTCCGTCATCTGCGTTCACATAGTTGACGGTGACCGGATAACGCGTGTCAGTATCCTTGGTCAGAGTGTAGTAGACGTTCTCAACTGCGGTATCCTTGCTGTCATTCTCCTTTGAGGATCTGGTGTACAGCTTGTTTCCCGGCGCCAGCGTCTCCGGAATCTTGTCCTCAGACCCGGTGAACATATAAAGCAGCATGCCACTATCCTCGGTCATGCACTTGTAGGTCTTCTGTGAAGCCGTAGAATCCACAGTTTTTGGATGCTCGCGGTATATGAAAACCATATCGCCTTTAATGTCATCTTTAAAGGAAACCTGCATACTATCAGATTCCGCGCTGAGTGCCCCGTCCGGTCCGCTCACGATATCGTAATCTTTCCCGTTATTATAGAAGGTGGAACGCACCGATATATTACCGGAAGGTCCCCAGGTTTCACCCTTCGATGCATCGAATGTCTCCAGAACATTGCCGCTTTCGTCCTTGAAGGTAATCGTATATTCACCCTTCTTGTCATTTGAACCCGCTTTTACCCCGGTTTTGTCATCCGTGCTCCCGGCGGACTCCGAAACAACGCTGTTCTCCTGCGTCCCGTCCGCCCACACCGGCGGTGCCGCCGCTGTCATCATAAAGGCCGACATAGCCAGTGCAGAAGCCCTCAGCAACAGCTTTCTGTAGCTCTTCTTCTCTCTCATCTATCTCTCTCCCTTCCCATCCTGTTCCTATTCAAATACTGCAATAGCTGATTATTCTCATATGCATGATTTCTCTTAAATCACACCATCCCTGAAACCTGTGCAGGCCTTCCGAAAACGTTTCCGTGAATCGTCCCAAAAAAGGACCGCTTTTCCCGCAATCTGAAAAGCAATCCTCTGATAATGCCTGCTGATATTTATTTATGGGTTGCACAATTGCTGTTCATTTCCGATACAAAAGTGCTGTATCCCTGCCTGTCTTTGTTACAGTACCTTATGTACCTTCACGAATATTATGTTTCCAAGGTATGGTTTTTTATTAATATAAAACCATTTTCATCAATATGCAAGTATCTGAATTATTTTTTATTGAATAATGTATTGTCCAACAATTGGTAATACCATTTTCCCCGGCAAAAAAATAACCGCCTGGGAGTATACATCTCTGCATCCGCCCGGCGGTTATCCTTCCTATTCATTATGCTATTTTCTGCTCTGCAATCTCATCTTGAAATCCGTCCGTTGCCGGATCTCGAAATCCGTCAGTTTCCCTGGATCATGAAATCCATCAGTGCCTTGATATCTTCCGGCTCGGAAGCTACGATCTCCAGCTCCGGAATTGCTGCCTCATTCGAGAAGATATTTGCCAGTGATACATACTGGCTGAGCTTAGATTTGAGGTTCAGCCTGTCGCCCTCTGCGGTAACCAGCTCTACGCGGCCCTTGCAATTATCAATCACCTTGAAAAAACCGTCTACATCCTTAATGTTCTGCAGTTTCATTGTTGTACACCTCCAATACTGTTCTCTACTGCTTACCTTCTTCTGATGATCCTGTCCTCTTATTCTTGGGACAAAAACTCATCCTGCCCGATGTCCTTCAGACAAATTTCAATGCGCTATGAATTCTGTATGAAATAAAACTCATCCTGCCTGATGTCCTCCGGACAAATTTCATCATACCATGAATTCTGTATGAATTGAAGGCAGTTTTTAATATCCATTGTAATTATTCGTCTGTCCGTAGTTCGCAGTCCCACCGTACGTGCCGTCCCCATAGCCGGCCCCTGCTCCGTAACCGCTGTTATAGGTGCCATCGGCATTGCCGCTGCTGTAGCTGCCGCCGGCATTGCCGCTGCCATATGTGCTGCTGTCTGTTCCGCCGTAGCTTCCTGCACCTCCGTAGATATCCGTACCGTTCGTTCCCGCGCCGTTGGTTCCGGTTCCGCCGGCTGTGTTTCCTGCTCCTGTACTTCCATTTGCTCCGCCAGCTGCGCCGCCTGCCGTTCCCGCAGTTCCGGACGCGGAAGCATCGGTACCGGATCCTGAGGCTCCGGCAGACTGCGTCCCTGTACCTGCCGCACCGTTTGTATCCGTTCCCGCTCCCGCCGCTGTCTCTCCGGTCGGAACTCCGTAGACGTCAACCTCATTGATGCAGGTATCATCATAATCCGTTCCCTTATACACCTCGTCGATGGTCATCTTGATCTCGGATGTCTCGACATCCTTCGAGAGCTCCACGCAGAATTCCTTCTTCTCGTCCGGGAAGGTGACCTGAACGCTCTGATCGCCGAACTCGAAGGTCATCGTCTTCGGACGGTTGTTCATGGTGTAATTATCATCCGAGCCGTACCAGTTTCCGAGGCGCAGCACAAGGAATCTCACCTTGCAGACCTGATCCAGATGATAGGTGACACTCTCACCGATTCCGGATCCGTCCACTCCTTCCTGCCAGCTGCTGTCCTTCGATCCATCGTACAGAACATGCGGTGTGTTGTCGATTCCCGCCTGCGAAATCGTCGATGTCGCATCGGCGCTCGCCACGGTTACCTGTGAATACCCGAGCAGATCAATCTGCGACTGACGGCTTGCGTCCACAATGGAGGCTGTCAGCTTGTCCTCCTCTGCCCCCGGCGTCACAGATGGCTCTGAGGTGGAAGAGACAGAAACCGAAGACGAGGAACTTGTGACCGATTCCTCCTCCGGAGTCGGCGTTGCCTTAATCGTGACCTTCTGCGGAGAATTGTTCTGTCCGTCTTTCAGGAATTTCGATATGCCGAACATCGCGCCGATTCCCGCGGCAAGAATCACCAGAATCAGGATAATTCCCATAAGCAGCAGCTGGCGCTCTCTCTTTTTTACCCGAACCTTATCCAGCCGTCTGCCGCAGCGGGAACATCGCCTCGCAGTATCCGGATTTTGTTCACCACAATATGGACATCTCATAAAATTCCAGTCCCTCCAGTTTTTTCTTAGTCAATCTGCTCTGAAGACCCGGACTTCCTTCCGGAACCTTTCAAAATTCTCTCTTGTGCAAAGCTGCGTGCCTTCCCGGATCAGCGACCCATCCGCGGCAATCACTCCATAACGGAGGATCTCCGAAAGCGGGAGGCCTTTTTCCATCGCCACACACATTCCGGCCACCATGGAATCTCCGGCTCCCTGTGTGCTTCTGACATCAATTCTGTCCGGCGGACAGATCCATGCCCCCTCACGGCCGACGATCATGGCGCCCTCCGCGCCCATAGACAGGCAGATGATCCCGACCCCTCCATCGATGATTTCTCCCGCCTTTCGCAGGATCTCCTCCCTGCCCGGATTTTCCAGGCCGAATGCCGTCTCAAACTCATACAGATTCGGCTTGATTACATCGGGACAGGCCTGGATTCCTTCCAGAAAAAGCTCTCCTTCCGCGTCCAGAATCACCTTTTTCCCAATCCTCCTGCACGCAGCGGTCAGATCTCTGTAAAATGAGGCTGGCACGCCCAGCGGTACGCTTCCGGTGATCACTACCATGTCGATCTCCGGATCCGACAGCTGTTCCATCAGCTGATCCGTGAACGCCCGTATGGTTTTCTCGTCCAGCGGATCTCCCTTCTGATTCAGCTCGGTCGTGACACGGTCTTCCTCGTTCATGACCTTGATATTTTCCCGGACCTCTCCCTCCGCCATATATGCCTCATAATGAATGCCGAGCGCCTCCAGCCCCTTCGAAAAATCCTGCCCGTTCTTCGTGTAATTGATACCGAAGGTCCGCACCGAAATTCCAAGCTGATTCAGCACGATGGAGACGTTAATTCCTTTTCCGGAAAAATCTGACCGCTTCGTCTGTACGCGGTTCAGCCCGCCGTAGGAAAATCCACGGATGGTGAGGGTTTTGTCGATACAGGGATTCATCGTTACTGTTGCGATCATGACTCCTCCTCGTCTCCCTCATACGCCGCAATCTTCTCCAGGTAATCATCGTCCGACAGCGTTTCCATCTCATCGAATGAAATGGTGTATTCATAGTTATTGATAATCCGAAGGTATCGGCTGTCCAGATCGATGATGTACACATAGTCCACGACATCTGCGTAGTCCTCGCTGTTATACAGCTTCATCGAGCCCTTTCTCCAGAGAAGCCCCAGGATATCGCCCGACCGGTCCGTTCTCGCGTCCGTCTGCGTCTCATCATAGGGAATGAACTGACACCCCTGGACAATCTCTGCGAACTTCTCCATCTCATTATTCCGAAGCCGCTCCTGCAGGAAATGCAGGATGTTCAGGCCGGTCATCGCCGGATGTCCATCCTCCGGTCCGAACTTGTCGATTCGTTTCTTGTCCTCAAGGAAAATATATACTGCGCTGGAAATTTCCATATCTGATTCCTTCCTGTTCATATATGTGGCAGCTGCGGGAGCTGCAAGGCAACAAAGCAGCTGAGTTATTTACGCGAACAGTGAGCCGCAGCCGAATGCGAAGTATTCGTGTGCGGCGAGCGTCGCGATAGCGAGATAAAACTCGCGCAGCGTGTTTTATCTCGTTCATATTCTGATGCACCGTCCGCGGGGCATAGCGTTCTAGTATTATCTTACTATATATCGTCTGAATCTGGTCTGAAAATTTTATTTTCGTCAAAATCGTCAGCCTCTGAATAACTGCAGAAACCATTAACCGAATAAACGGTCACGGCATAAAACTTCAAGCTTCTTTGAAGCCGTCAGCCTCTGAGTGACTGCAGCAGCGGAAGCTCCCGGCGCACCTTGTCCACCAGCGGCAGGTCCAGATCCGTGATCTGCACGCCCTCCTTTTCATCCATCTCTGCCACGACATCTCCCCACGGTGAAACCACCATGGAATGTCCCCAGGACACGTAGGAAAAGGATGGATCTCTGGCATCCGATGTCCCGACCATATAGCACTGGTTGTCGACCGCCCGCGAACGGAACATCAGCTCCCAGTGCGCAGGACCCGTGGTCATATTGAAGGATGCCGGAACCAGCACCACCTTCGCGCCGGACAGGACCATCTCGCGCACCATCTCCGAAAACCTGCAGTCAAAACAGATACAGATACCCATCCTGCAGAACTCCGTGTCGAAGACGGTCGCCCCTTTTCCAGCTGTCAGCGTATCCGATTCCCGGAAATGCTGCCCGCCCTCTACATTGATATCAAACAGATGCGTCTTCCTGTGCTTTGCGATCTGTCTTCCCTCCCGGTCAAACACATAAGCCGTGTTGTATACGCGGCCCTCTGTGTCCACCTCCGGGACGGACCCGGCAGACAGATAGATCCGATGCTCTCTCGCCATATCAGAAAGCTGTCTCCAGCTTTCGCCGCCTTCCGGCTCCGCGTATTCAGGAAAACAGGACGTCTCATAGGGCGTCGTGAACATCTCTCCGACCGCCACCAGATCGACTGCTTTCCCGTCGAGTCGGTTCAGCTTCTCCGCCAGCATGTCCAGATTTTCCTGTTTGTTTTTGTACACATGCGATTGAATCTGCGCAATCCTCATCGATGTCCTCCTGTTTCGCTTATAACGCTTCTGACGCAGTATACGGTAGTATGTGGCAGTATGGCGCCATAATGAATCATATAGCCGTTTGTGCTTCCTTTGCTCTGCTGTACTTCTGTTTGCTGTTCTTCTGCTTAGCGGTTCTTTTGCTTTGCGGTTCTTCTGCTTTGCGGTTCTTTTACTTGCCTAATGATTTCGACACAAACTCAACCGGATGCTTTTGGATTTATTATTTCCTTATTCATTGTAGCCTGTGCGGCCGCCCTCTTCAACGGCTTACATGACTTTTTCTTTCTACCTTAACACAAGATATAACAAATAATCGCGAATACAACAAGATAAACCAGATATCATCCCGATATCATTCATTTGTTCTTCCGCGATTCGAGATGTATATCCGGAACCAGACAAGCTTACTTTTAATTTTATGCCCCTGTCAAATATCATGGCGCCGTCTGTATGCCGCCTGTACAAGAAAAATGCGGTCTTATGACCGCATTTTTCTTGACTGATTTTTTCAGAGAATTTGCCTATCCTCAACGCATTTGTACACGCTTTGTATTTGTACGCACCTTGTCTTGCTTACTCAAAGATCGGCTTCAGCGCTGCCGCGAGTTCTTCCTTCTCGGCCTCGGCCTCCGCAAGATCCTTTCCCTTTGTCGTATAGTACGCCTTGATCTTCGGCTCCGTGCCGGAAGGACGCACAACAACGGAAGCGCCGTCCTCGAGACCGTAGATCAGTACATTGGCCTTCGGAAGGCCTGTCTTCTCAGGCTCCTCATAATCGGTGATGCTTACCACCTTCCTGCCCGCGAAGTCTGCCGGAGGATTCTGGCGAAGCTCCGCCATGATTCCCGCCATCTTGTCCATTCCGGAAAGTCCCGGGAACTCGAAGCTGTCCACCTTGTTCAGGTAACGGCCGTACTCCTTGTAGATCTCCTCCAGACGCTGTTTGATGGAGGAGCCGATGCTTCTGTAATACGCTGCCATCTCGCAGATCAGCATGGATCCGATGATGGCATCCTTGTCCCGCACATACGGACCGGCAAGATATCCGTAGCTCTCCTCAAATCCGAAGATGAAGCGATCCACTTCTCCGGCAGCTTCCAGCTGCGCGATCTGATCGCCGATCCACTTGAATCCGGTCAGCGTATGTCTCAGCTCCACGCCGTAATGCTTTGCCACAAGATCCGCCAGCGGAGTCGATACGATGGACTTCACCGCCACAGGGTTCTTCGGCATGGTGCCTTTCTCGATGCGTCCGGCACAGATGTAATCCAGCAGAAGCACACCCATCTCATTTCCGGATACCAGCTCATAGGACCCGTCCGGACACTTCATGGCAATGCCGACACGGTCCGCGTCAGGATCTGTCGCCAGCATCAGATCCGCACCGGTCTTCTTCGCCAACTCAAGTCCGTATTTCAATGCCTCGAAAATCTCCGGGTTCGGATACGGAGCGGTTGTGAAATATCCGTTCGGGTACTCCTGCTCCGGAACAATCGTGATATCCGTGATTCCGATATCCTGCAGCACGCGGGTAACCGGTACGAGTCCGGTTCCGTTCAGCGGGGAATACACGAGCTTCAGTCCCGCGGTCTTTGCAAGACCCGGTCTGACCTGTCTAGCCTCAATCGCGGCATATAATGCTTCCTTGCAGTCGTCGCCGACGAACTGAATCAGCCCTTTCTCAACGCCCTCCGCAAAGGACATATACTTTGCGCCTGTCAGCACATCGGTCTTCTGAATCGAATCGTATACAACAGCAGCCGCGTCATCGGTCATCTGGCATCCGTCCGGTCCGTAAGCTTTATATCCGTTATACTTTGCCGGGTTATGAGATGCTGTCACCATGATGCCGGCGTTGCACTTGTAGTATCTGGTCGCAAAACTCAGTGCCGGAACCGGCATCAGCTCATCGTAGATGCGCACCTTGATTCCGTTTGCTGCGAGCACGCCTGCCGCATCCCTTGCGAAATTCCATCCCTTCAGACGGCTGTCATAGCTGATTGCCACGGTCTGCGTTCCGCCCTGGGTCTTCACCCAGTCCGCCACACCCTGGGTGGCCTGTCTTACAACCCAAATGTTCATCCGGTTTGTGCCGGCGCCGAGCGTTCCGCGAAGTCCTGCCGTTCCGAACTGCAATTTCACTGCAAAGCGGTCCTTGATCGCCTCGTCATCACCCTCAATATCACGAAGTTCCTTCTTCAGATCAAAATCAATGAGATCCGCATTTAACCAGCGTTTGTAATCGTCCTGATACATTTGATTCCTCCGTTCTTCCTTATCATTCCGGATATTTGCATGGGTCGGCTGCCGCCCGAAAACAGGGGATTCCCGTTCTGACTATCCTGTCGGAGCGCCTCCGTCTTTACTGGCAAAACCAACAAATCGGTTTTGAAGCAGGCACGTATTTTCGTGCTTTTCATGCAAAATAATTTTACTGAATTTCATATGGCTTGTCAAGGAATGGGCAGTTACTGGAAGGAGCAATGGACAGTTACCCGCAGGGCAGCAATCCTCCCCGGTTTTTTAGAATTCTTTTACCTCAAGTCCACACTTTCGACACAATTATCCCTTAATGTATAAGTCAGACAGCTGATAGACATACCGGCTGTCACATCTCCCCCCTCATTTTTAAAAAAAGACGTCGAAGTGAGTCAGAGTCGCTTCGGCGTTTTTGTGTTACAATTTAATTTATATTAAAGGAGGAATACTATGTCAAGATACCGCCGGCGCAGACGCCGCTCTCATATATTCGGAAACGTTCTGCTCACACTCGTTCTGCTGCTCATTGTCGCAGCTGCTGTTCTCTATGTGAACCGCAGCCATGTTCAGAAGCTGGCCGCGGACGCAATCACGGATAAGCTCAGCGATACCATCACAGAGCAGATCCTTGAGGCTGCCGGAAACAGTCCGGACTCCTCTGCCGTTCAGCAGGCGATTGGCTCCATCTCCGATTCCGACAAGGAAGAGGCCGCACAGATTCTGCAGAACCACCTGACGCCGTCCACCATTGCTGCCGCAGGCTCCTACATCCAGAACCGCGACTACGACGGGCTGATGCAGTACGCAAAAGAAAATCTCAGTACCGAAGAATATGACCGGCTTTCCGAACTCTACGAGAAGTATGCGTCCCAGCTTCCCGGCTGACAGAACAGACGGCCTGCCGGAACACAGCTCTCTGACTCACAGGCCTGCCGGAACGCAGTGCCCCGAGTCACAGGCATGCCCGAATCCGGTTTTCCTTTTACAATCCGGATTTTAACTTCCCTTTAACGCACATTTAGCTGTCCGGTGATAGATTCGCACAACACCTTTTACTATCATAAAGATAGCAGGAGGTGTTACTTTGAATGCGACTACGAATACCATTTCGAATACTTCAAATACAATGATAAACAGTACAGCTAATACCAATAACACAATACGGAGGTCCCGTATCTTCTCCTCCAAAAAGCTGTCCCCGCAGAAGAGAATATCAATTATGGTGCGTCTGTCCTGCCTCTCATTTCTGGTGGTACTGTTCACCATAATCTGGAATCTCTGACATTGTTCACAACATTTTCGCTTTTTCTCACGCCTCGTTTGTGCTAAAATTCTTTTCGTTAATGAAGAATTCTGACACTGATGAAAAGAAGGGTCTTTCGCGGAAGAAAGGCCTTCGATACAGCGCAGCTGACGAAGGTCATGCATAAATCCTTCCATTCAGCACAGCTGAGGAAGGGAAAAGGCGAAAATTATGATAAAAAATTACAGAATCTTATCTTTACTCCTTGTACCCGCTCTTGCCACGGCGATGCTTGCCGGATGCGGCTCCTCATCTTCCACCGAGGTCAGTGCCCAGACACAGTTATCTCCCGCGGCAGTTGACGCGAATTCTGATGATCCTGCAGCGGATGCGGATCTGGTCTCCGACGCAGACTGGTCCGTCGATTCCGCGGATACGATTCTGGATTCCATCCTGTCCTCAGATCTCACCGACAGCAAGGTAGTCCTCGATGTTCCCGAGATTCTGCAGAATCCCGAGCTTCCCACCGGCTGCGAATCCGTTGCTCTTACAATCGCTCTGAATTCCCTTGGATGTGACCTTCAGAAAACAGAAATTGCCGATAATTATCTGGAATACGGCGACAATCTCGCTTACCAGTACGCAGGTGATCCCCACACAGAAAGCGGCGCCGGCGTTTTTGCGGGAGGAATTGTGAACGCCGCCGAGAAGTACATCAAGGAAAAAAATCTTGACATCGCGGCCATCAACACCTCGGGGACCTCTCTGTCCGATCTGTGCAAGGTCGTGGCGGCAGGATATCCCGTCGTCATCTGGGGCACGATGTATATGTCGGATCCCCTGATCACATCGCAGTCCTATGAGTACGACGGATACACCTATACCTGGTATCGGAACGAGCACTGCATGATTCTGGCCGGCTATGACCAGGATGCCGGAACCGTCGTGATCAGCGATCCCCTCTCCGGAATTGTAGTCCGGGACGCCGACGCGTATGAATCCTATTTCAACGAAACCGGTATGTACTCCGTTGTCCTGATGAACAAAAGCGGTGTGAAGAAAACCGATCTGGACACTTCAAAAACGGGCTCCGACAGCAAGGGTACTTCCGGCTCCGACGCGCCCGACAATATCGACGACATTATCAACAGCCGCCAGAATACCTCGGACTACTACTACAACCAGTATCAGTCCTATGGCAGTCAGCCCGGAGGAACCTGGTATGAGACATCTCCCGCTGTATCCGGGGATACGTCCGCATATGATGGTTCTGCCGCTTCCGGACGAGCTGCCGGCGGATCTGCCGCGAATTCACAGAATGCTTCCGACTCCGGAAATCAGCAATCCTCCGGCAGCGGTGATTCAGGACAGGCAGCCTCTCCATCCGGCGGTAATTCCGGAACGAATACAGGAACCGGAGACGGGGTTTCCGGCGGAACAGGCGGCGGTGTCACGGCAGGAACTGCAGGCAGTGCCGGAACTGACGGCGGTGCCACGGCAGGAGCAGGCAGCGGTGCCGCGGCAGAGACCGGTGGCGGTGCCTCTGCTGAGACCGGTGGCGGAGCTTCTGCAGGGACAGGCGCCACAGAAAGCACAGGCGGCGCAGATTATTCAGCGCCATCTCAGGATGCCTCCGCAGCCGCAGGAAACGCAGCCGGCGGGGAGTCCGGTTCCTGATTCCTCATCTTTCCTTTCCGTTATATAAAACCCTCATACGATAAATCGTACCACAAACTGTATAAGTCCCCGCGTCACGAACGGTATAAGCTGCGGATTGCTCCGTGCCCCCAAGCAGGGCGCCACAATGTGTATAAGGCCAGCTGCCCCGTTCCGTGTGACTGTATGTGCGCCTGAACGACCTTGAAGAACATTTTTATCTGAATATTTTTATTTTCCTGCAGCCTCTGAAAAGCATTTCTCCCCGGCTTCTTCCCGGCTCTGCTGCATCTCCAGAATCATCATGCTGAGCAGCAGATACATCCGGAGTTCCGGATCATCCAGATCCTCCTTCAGGATGCTCTGAATCTTCCCAAGCCGGTAGGTGATGGTATTCCGGTGGGCGTACATCTCGGTAGCGGTTCGCTGAATGGAACGTTCACTTTCCAGAAATGTCTTCAGCGTGTCGTATGGCTCGGTTTTTCCCTTTCGCACCTTCTGCTCCCACAGCCGGACCACCGCAGGATGGCAGGCACAGATCTTGTCCTGCATATCCGGCGCCTCGATGATGAACCGGCTGGCATAGCTTCCGAACCGGAAGATGTGCCGGAGAAGCTCATCCTCCTCCATCAGTCTGCTGTCCCTTCTTCCTGCCTCCAGCGCGTACACGGCCTGCCTGTACAGACACGGAATGTTCTCTATGCCGCGCACCTGCAGACTGAAGCTGCTGTACACGGAATTCTGCTCGGTAAACGACACGAGAAAAGTCTGGAAGACACGATCCCGATAGAGATTCCGGTTTGTCAGAATTATCACATACGGCGATTTCTGCATCACAAAACATCCTGAAAAATTGTGCATGATCGCATGCTCGATGACGTTTCTGGCCTTTGTGGGATTCATCCCGTTGTCCATCCCCTCCGGATCCAGCAGCGCGATCTCAAAGTTCTCATCCTCGCTCCAGCCAAAATGGGCGAGCTGCCGCAGAACTTTCTCCTTATCCTCTGAATGTTCAAAAAGATAATCATACAGCGGATTCTCAGGTCTCACCTGATTCTGCATCGCGATGCCGATATACGGCTGAAGAATCTGCCCAAGCCTGTCCAGAAGCTGCACATCTCCCGCATTCACCGCATGGCCGCGCTCGACGACGGAAATCCTTCCGCACTCTGTATTGCCGATATACAGTGCCTTGGAAATGCCGTGAAACGAATTCTCCACCTTCTGCTTCCAGTGAAAGACCGAACAGCTCTCCCGGTTCTCCGGTTCCAGATTCTCATATTCAATCTGATAGATACTGTTCAGAGATGAATAGCCGTAGCGGGCGATGTACTGCCACTCGGAATCCATGGATTCTAACTTGTCCACATGGCTCATGGCCAGAACCTTGGTATTCCCGTCCTGTATCAGAATCGGATTCCGGAAGATAAACTCCGTCTGCTCGATGATGTCCCTGTAGTTCCCTTTGCGGACATCCTCCTCTACCCTGGCCTCCCAGTCCTGATAATAGTCAAATACGCCCTGAAGGATCTCAAACGCCTCCAGAACACTCAGATTATAGATCTGGATACGATCTCCATCTTCGCCCTCATAGACGACATAATCCTTTTCCGCATAGACATGCACACAGTTCGTTGCATAAGCCAGCCGCGCGCTGCTCAGAATCGGCCTGGCATCCTTATGAATCTCCGTCCGGATATCCATAAGCGGCGCCAGACGGTTGGCGATCATCCACATACTTAATTTCATTTTTTCTGCTCCATTTAAGCCTCACCCGCTTGCGCGGTATGTCGGCTGCTGTATAAGTTCTTCGAAAAAACAGACCGACAAAGTCGGTCACCTGCAGAATTGCAAGAGTGCGGAGCACGGAGCAATCCATAGCTTATACAGTTACTTAGATTTTCTGTATTTTAACATATAAAATATTACTCCCTTCTGTCATTTTGTGCAATAACGACCAATAGCGTGCCCTTCCGGACACGCTACCGTACCTGAAATTTTCATTTTTTTGTGCAAGCAATG
Source organism: Bilifractor sp. LCP21S3_A7 (assembly GCF_052118825.1). NCBI lineage: Bacteria > Bacillati > Bacillota > Clostridia > Lachnospirales > Lachnospiraceae > Bilifractor > Bilifractor sp. LCP21S3_A7. The sequence goes on from NZ_JBQKGL010000017.1 coordinate 17,158, forward strand.
AAGGGAACCGTCATCTCCTCTGCGGTCAGCCCCGCATAACTTCCGATCTTCTTCTTCTCCCGCTTCCTGTGCTTCCATCCGAGGCTCACGTTTCTGGCGGCAACCGCCAGATAGTCCCCGATGGCACCGTACGTCTTCTCTCCGGGGTGTCCGGATCCGAGCAGGCCTCTGTCCAGAACCTCTTCCCGGCTCAGGAGAAGAAAATCACTTCCGAACAGATCGCGGAAAACCTCCTCGAATTCCAGTTTCCTCCCCTGCCTGATATACAGGGCCGCCGCACGAGGCTCTACGGAAGGGGCTCTCTCCAGAAGTCCGGCAAGATGCGGGTAATCCTCCAGATAAATCCAGTGCGAATCGATCATTCCGTGATCCGAGGTGACAACCACCAGCGAATCTGACAGATCTCCGGAGAGCTTTTCGATCTCGCGGTTCAGAAACCGCATCCGGTTGTGTACCTTTCCGGATGCCGTGCCGAAGGTGTACATCTCCAGATCCGGCTCATCCCAAAACAGGCAGATATATTTCTTCCCGGAACCTGAAGCGATTTTCCGGATCCGCTGCATCGCCTGACGGAAGCTCCAGACTCTTTCACCCTCGCGGTGTGAGAGAAAATGTGTCTCCACCAGGGAATCCGCCTCGCGAATCCTGTCTGATAATGGTCGATACGGAATATACTTCAGCGGAACATTATAGTTCGCCGCCTTCTTCCGCGTCCCCTGCACCCGATTGCAAAAAAGTGAGATGTTTCGATCCACCTCGGGAAAATAAAGGTCTCTTCCAAGCCACGAATGCTCCAGCGGCGATTCCCCGCTCTGCAGCGTGGCACATGCGGCGGCTGTCGACGAGGGAAAAACTGCCGACAGATCGCACACTTTATTTGCCCGAAGAAAATCCGTCTCCGACAGATGTCGCTTCAGATTTGCGGTTCCCATTCCGGACAGAATAATCACAATCACGCGGTCCGCGCCCTGCCCCAGAAGCGAATCCATCTCCGGCAGTGTGGTATGTCCATAATCACAGACTCCGTAATATTTCAGAACGGAAGCTGTCAATGCCAGAAGGCTCCTGTCATAATCCGGATATCTGATCTCGCTGCTCATAATGCTCCTCTCAACCAGTTACTGATCACCTGCAGACGGCAAGATCATGATTTCACAGAACCTCTGTCAGAACATTACCGGCTGTGAGCTCTCTGTCCCGCAGATATGACGCAGACAGTAACTTTTCCTAATATTTTAACACGAAACTCTCTATGCTAATCATCTTTAGAGAAATATAATAAATCCCCCGGCCAGACCGGGGGATTAGCTTACTTTTTTATCAGTTTTTCACAGTTTCCGTTGTCATTGTTTTCCAGCTTCAGATATTGCTGTCCTCAGACACCGGAAGCGCCGTAGTTGGAAAGCACGCGGGCGGACGGGTCGTTGACGTCGCAGCCCTCCCACTCCTTGTTCGGCATCCAGTACGCCGGAATCAGCTGATCCTGATCCGGGTAGTACTTCTCAAAGATCTCGCGGTAGAGAAGCGATTCTTTCGTAAACGGCTGCACATAGGTGTACTTCTGGATTTTTTCATGGAATTCCTCATCTGTGTAGCAGCTGTCCGCGTATTCAATGATATCGTTTCGAAGAGAATGTCCCACTGCGTCGGAGAATGCGGCCTTCTCACGCATCAGAATGCTGTGCGGGATGCACGCGTCCTTCTCGAAGGCGTGACGCAGGAGATACTTTCCGATTCCATAGGTGTTCAACTTCTTCTCCGGATCAATGTGCATCACGTAATCCACGAAATCCAGGTCACCGAACGGAACTCGCGCTTCCAGCGAGTTCACGGAGATGCAGCGGTCTGCGCGGAGCACGTCATAGACATTGATCTCCCGGATCCGCTTCTCGGCTTCTTTCTGGAACGCTTCCGCGTTCGGCGCGAAATCCGTGTATTTATATCCAAAGAGCTCATCGGATATCTCACCGGTCAGGATGACGCGGATGTCCGTGTTCTCATGAATCCACTTGCACAGCAGATACATGCCGACGGAAGCGCGGACCGTGGTGATATCGTAGGTCCCGAGCGCCGCGATGACAGGATCCAGGGCATTGATGACATCGTCTCTCGTGATGATGACCTCGTGATGGTTGCTGTGAATATATTCCGCGACCTCTCTGGCGTACTTCAGATCAATTGCGTCTATATCCATTCCGATGGCAAAGGTCTCGAGAGGCTTGTCCAGCATCTTTGCGGCGATGCCGCAGACGAGCGACGAATCCAGGCCTCCGGAGAGAAGGAAGCCGACCGGTGTATCGGAATCCAGCCGTTTCCGGACTCCCTCGACCAGCTTGTCATGGATGTTCGCGCTGATGGTCTCCGCGTCGTCGTGGCTGTAATCCCCGCCGACATATGACGGATCATGATAGGTGTGGAAATCGCCGTCTTTATAGTAGGTGCCCGGAGGGAACGGATAAATCTTGTCGCACAGACCGATCAGGTTCTTCGGCTCAGAGGCGAACAGGATCACGTGTCTGCTGTCATACCCGTAGTAAAGCGGACGGATGCCGATCGGATCCCTCGCGGCGATGTACTCATCCGAGTCCGCATCGTAGATCACCAGCGCGAACTCGGCATCCAGCCTGCGGAACATGGAGACACCGTATTCCTTATAGAGGGGGAGAAGAATCTCACAGTCACTGTCTGACCGGAAAGTATACCCCTTCCGGATCAGTTCTTCCTTCAGAGGACGAAATCCGTATATTTCTCCGTTGCATACGCAGTAATTGCCGTTCAGTTCAAAAGGCTGCATTCCTTCCGGTGTAAGACCCATGATGGCCAGACGATTGAATCCGAGAAATCCCTTTTCTGTGTTGATCAGTCTGGAAGCATCGGGTCCGCGGGAGGTGGTTTTTCTCAGGGCTCTGGCAAGTGCTTCTTCCGATCCGCCTTCACTGCAATAAGCTAGTATACTGCACATAATCTCATCCTCTTTCTTTCATAATATAAACAGCGCCACCTACGTATAAGATGTGGACTGCTCCGTGCTGTAAATAACACCACACTCTGTATAAGCTACGGATTGCTCCGTGGGGCAAGAACATTGCGACTGGACTTATACACGAAACGAGATAAAACACGCTGCGCGAGTTTTATCTCGCTATCGCGACGCTCGCCGCACACGAATACTTCGCATTCGGATGCGGCTCACTGTTCGCGTAAAAAAACAGGCAAAGATACTCTGTTGAAAGCATCTTTGCCTGTCATCAGTTTCCTATTCTATAAGAATAAGGAGCCATTGAAAATACTTATTTTTAAGCACGAACCGTGTGCATCCTCACGCTTCTCTCATGTTGGTGTAGCCCATCAGATACTCGTCGACGCTGCAGGCGCATTTTCTGCCTTCGGTGACCGCCCAGACCACCAGGGACTGTCCGCGGTGCATGTCGCCTGCCGTGAAGACCTTCGCCACATTGGTCTTGTAATGGTCCGGCTCCGTTTCAACGGTGTTCCTCGCCGTAAGCTTCAGACCGAAGGCCTTCGCCACATAGTTCTCGCACCCGGTGAAACCGGCAGCGATCAGAAGCAGATCACAGGGAAGAGTCTTCTCCGTTCCCTCAATCATGACCATCTTGCGGTTTTCAAACTTGACCCTGACGGTCACGATTTCCTTGAGGTTTCCTTTTTTGTCGGTGTGATATTCCTTGACCGTGGTCTCGTAGACTCTTGGATCATGACCGAACAGCCCGATCGCCTCCTCATGACCGTAGTCGGTCTTCTTCACACGGGGCCACTGCGGCCACGGATTGGAAGCGCTTCTCTCCACCGGCGGCTCCGGCATCATTTCAAGCGCTGTGATGGATTTGCAGCCGTGCCGGATTGATGTTCCGATACAGTCATTTCCGGTATCGCCGCCGCCGACAACGACGACGTTTTTTCCCTTCGCGCTGATAAAATCCTTCTGCTTCAGAAGGGTCTCGGCATCACGGCTTGCTTCGGTCTTCCAGACACCGTCCGTCATGCCGTGATCGAGAAGGCTCTTTGTCGTCGCCTTCAGGAAATCAACCGCGTAGTAAATCCCGTGAATCTTGTCCGGATCCGCTCCCGCAAGGGCTCTTGGCTGCTTTGCGCCGCACGCCAGAATGATGGCATCGTATTCCTTCTCAAGCTCCTTCACAGACTCCTCTCCGATATTCACACCGGTGCGGAAGACCACACCCTCTGCCTCCATCAGCTTCTGGCGGCGACAGATGACGCTTTTGTCGAGCTTCATGTTCGGAATACCGTACATCAGGAGTCCCCCGATCCGGTCCTCACGCTCAAAAACGGTCACCGAATGTCCTCTGTGATTCAGCTCGTCCGCCGCGGCGAGTCCGGAAGGCCCCGCTCCCACGACAGCTACCTTTTTTCCGCTTCTGACCTGCGGAATCCGGGGCTGAATGTACCCTTTCTCGAAGGCGGTCTCAATGATGAACCGCTCATTGTCATGAATTGTCACCGGGTCCCCGTACTCGCCGTTGATACATGCCTTCTCGCAGAGTGCGGGGCAGACTCTTCCGGTGAACTCCGGGAAATTGCTGGTCTTGATCAGTCTGCTGAACGCGTGCCGGAAATGGCCGCGGTACACCTGGTCGTTCCACTCGGGGATCAGGTTGTGAAGAGGGCATCCGGTCACCATCCCGTTCAGCTTCATTGCGGACTGGCAGAAGGGAACGCCGCAGTTCATGCAGCGCGCGCCCTGCTCCATCCGGTCCTCTTTTCCGAGGGGCACATGAAACTCCCTGAAATTCTGCACCCGTTCTTTTACCGGAACATCGGCATTGTCTTTTCTGCTGTATTCAAGAAAACCTGTCGCTTTACCCATCAGGACACCCTCCTTGTTACTTCTTCGAACGCCTCAAGTACGGCATTCTCATGCTTTACTCCCTGCTCCTCGTACTTTCCGATCGCCGTCAGCATTCTCTGATAGTCATTCGGCACGACCTTCTTGAAGTCGGGAATCCATTTTTCAAAGTCAGACAGAATCTCGGCCGCCCGCTTCGATCCGGTCTCCTTCTCATAATCCTCCAGAATGTTCTTCAGCTCCTGGATGTCGTATTTGTCCGTAAGCTCCTGAAGGGTAACCATATCCTTGTTCATCCTGCGGTAGAGGGTGTGATCGGAATCCAGTACATACGCGATTCCGCCTGACATGCCTGCCGCGAAGTTCTTCCCGGTTGTCCCGAGGATAACGGCTCTTCCGCCGGTCATGTATTCAAGGCCGTGATCGCCGCAGCCCTCCGCGACTGCCGTCACGCCGGAGTTGCGGACACAGAATCTCTCACCCGCAATACCGGCCACATAAACCTTTCCGGAGGTCGCGCCGTAGCAGGCAACATTTCCGATGATGATGTTCTCGTCCGCACGGAAGGGAGCCTTCGGAGAAGGCACGACGACAAGCTTTCCGCCGGAAAGACCCTTTCCGAAGCCGTCGTTTGCATCGCCTTCCAGATAGAGGGAGAGGCCCTTAGGAGCAAACGCGCCGAAGGACTGTCCGCCGCCGCCTACCGCATGTACGACAAAGGTGTCGTCGTCCAGATCACTGCCGAATTTCCTGGTGATCTCGGATCCGAGGATGGTTCCGAATGCGCGGTCCGTACTGGAAACCTTGAGCGTAATCTCTTGTCTGTCCGGTCTGCTTCCGGCTCTTCCTGAAAGGGCGTCTCTGAACTTCGGGAGAAGAACCGCCTCGTCCAGCGTCTTCTCCAGATGGAAGTTGTATACGTCCTTCTGGTCGAAGTGCGATTTTTCCGCGTGTGCGTAGGACGGATCCAGGATCAGGTCCATATTGACCTCCGCCGCGCGGTCTGTGATCAGATTGGTCCGCTTCTCCAGGCAGTCGGTCCGGCCGATCATCTCATCCACGGTGCGGAATCCGAGCCTTGCCATAATCTCACGAAGCTGCCTTGCGATAAAAATCATGAAGTTCATGACATATTCCGGCTTGCCTGCGAAGCGCTTTCTGAGCTTCTCGTTCTGTGTGGCCACGCCGGCCGGACAGGTGTCCTTGGAGCAGACTCTCATCATCATGCAGCCCATGCAGATCAGCGGTGCTGTCGCGAAGCCGTATTCCTCTGCGCCGAGCAGGGCGGCGATCGCGACATCGCGGCCGCTCATCAGCTTTCCGTCTGTCTCGATAATGACACGGTCTCTCAGGCCGTTCTGAAGCAGGGACTGATGCGCCTCGGAGACGCCGAGCTCCCACGGCAGGCCAGCGTTATGGATTGAGGAGATCGGCGCAGCGCCGGTTCCTCCGTCGTATCCGGAAATCAGGATGACCTGGGCACCCGCCTTGGCTACACCGGAAGCAATCGTTCCGACGCCGCACTCGGATACCAGCTTGACGGAGATCCGGGCGTCCCGGTTGGCGTTCTTCAGATCATAAATCAGCTGTGCCAGATCCTCGATGGAGTAAATATCATGGTGCGGCGGCGGAGAGATCAGAGCTACGCCCGGGGTTGAAAATCTGGTTGAGGCAACCCACGGATAGACCTTCTTGCCCGGAAGATGACCGCCCTCGCCCGGCTTTGCGCCCTGTGCCATCTTGATCTGAATTTCAGCGGCGCTGTTCAGGTACGCGTTGGTGACGCCGAAGCGTCCGGAAGCCACCTGCTTGATCGCCGAATTTTTCTCGGTTCCATATCTGGCCGGATCCTCACCGCCCTCACCGGTGTTCGACTTGCCGCCCAGCCGGTTCATCGCGATGGCCATGGTCTCGTGCGCTTCCTTCGAAATCGATCCGAAGGACATGGCACCGGTCTTGAAGCGCTTCACAATGCTTTCCACCGGCTCTACCTCCTCCAGCGGAACCGGATCCTGCTTCGGCACGAATTCCAGCAGTCCACGCAGGGTATGCGGTCTCTTGGAATCATCCACCATATCGGTGTATTCACGGAACTTGTCGTAGTCGCCGGTTTTTACCGCCTGCTGCAGGGTGACGATGGTCTCCGGATTATACAGGTGATCCTCCTTGTCCTTGCCGCTTCTGAGATAATGGAAGCCTACGGAATCCAGAGAGGTATCCACGGACAGTCCAAGCGGATCAAAGGCATGATTGTGGCGGAAGGTGATACCCTCTTCGATCTCCTTGACGCCGATGCCGCCCACGCGGCTCACTGTTCCGGTGAAGTATTTGTCGATGGTCTCCTTGTCCAGACCGATCGCCTCGAAAATACGCGCGGACTGGTAGGACTGAATCGTCGAGATACCCATCTTCGCGGCTGTCTTTACGACTCCGCCGAGAAGGGCCTTGTTGTAGTCGGCAATCGCAGTGTGATAGTCCTTGTCCAGCATGCCGATATCGATCAGCTCCGCGATGCACTCATGAGCCAGATACGGATTGATGGCACGGGCACCGAATCCCAGCAGCGCCGCGATCTGATGAACATCTCTCGGCTCCGCGCTCTCCAGGATCAGCGAAACGGCCGTTCTCTTCTTCGTGCGGACCAGATGCTGCTCGACAGAAGATACCGCGAGAAGCGACGGAATCGGAACATGGTTCTCATCCACGCCGCGGTCGCTGAGAATGATGATATTTTTTCCGTTTGCATAGGCACGGTCTACCGTAATGTTCAGCTGCTCCAGCGCTCTCGCAAGGGAGGTGTTCTTGTAATACAGAAGGGAAACCACCTGTGCGTGGAAGCCCGGGCGATCCAGCGACTTGATCTTCATCAGGTCGACGCCGGTCAGAATCGGATGGCTGACCTCCAGCATCGTGCAGTTGCCGCTCTTCTCATTCAGAAGATCGCCGTCCGATCCGATATATACGGTGGTATCCGTGACGATTTCCTCGCGGAGAGAGTCAATCGGCGGGTTGGTAACCTGCGCAAACTGCTGCTTGAAGTAGTTGAACAGAAGCTGGTGCTGTCTGGACAGTACCGCAAGCGGAACATCGTGTCCCATCGAGGCGGTCGGCTCAACGCCGTTTTCCGCCATCGGAAGGATCGAATCCTTGACATCCTCATAGGTATAGCCGAATACCTTGTAGAGGCGGTCTCTCATCTCCTGGCTGTGTACCGGGATCTTCTTGTTCGGAATCGGAACGTCCTTGAGTCTCAGCAGGTTGCGGTCCAGCCACTCACCGTACGGCTGCCGGTGAGCATAGTATTTCTTGCAGTCGTCGTCGGAGATGATTTTCTTCTTCTTCGTGTCGACCAGAAGAATTCTTCCGGGCGTCAGGCGGGATTTCTTCACCACGTGTTCCGGCGGAATATCCAGAACTCCCACCTCAGAGGAGAGGATCAGCCGGTTGTCATCGGTGATGTAATACCGGGAAGGACGCAGTCCGTTCCGGTCAAGGGTCGCACCGAGTACATCTCCGTCGGAAAACAGAATTGCCGCCGGGCCGTCCCACGGCTCCATCATGGTCGCATAGTAATGGTAGAAATCCTTCTTGTCCTCGTCCATGAAGCGATTGTGGTTCCACGGCTCCGGAATGGTCACCATCATGGCAAGCGGAAGATCCATGCCGTTCATGTAGAGGAATTCCAGCGTGTTGTCCAGCATCGCCGAATCGGAACCAGACGCGCTGATCACCGGATAAATCTTGTCGATGTCCTTCTCCATGATCGGGCTGGTCATGGTCTCCTCACGGGCGAGCATACGGTCCATGTTGCCGCGAATCGTATTGATCTCTCCGTTGTGCGCAATCATGCGGTACGGATGCGCGCGGTTCCAGGACGGAGTCGTGTTTGTGGAGAACCGGGAGTGCACAATTGCAATCGCCGTCCGGTAATCCTTGTCCTGGAGATCGCCGTAGAACCTTCTCAGCTGCTTGACCAGGAACATTCCCTTGTATACGATGGTTCTCGATGACAGGGAACAGATATAGGTATCATCGGAGCTCTGTTCGAACTCACGTCTCACAACGTACAGCTTCCGGTCAAATTCAATTCCTCTGGAGAGCTCCTCCGGCCGCTCGATGAAGCACTGCATAATATACGGCATGCAGTCCAGCGCAGCCTTTCCGAGGATGCCGGGATTTGTCGGAACTGTTCTCCAGCCGAGCAGCTTCAGTCCCTCCTTCTCCACAATGACCTTCATCATCCGCATCGCAAAGGTGCGTTTCATGGTGTCCTGTGGAAAAAAGAACATGCCAACGCCGTAATCTCCGGCGCCTTTCAGCGCAATGCCCTCCTGCGCCGCGGCCTTGCGGAAAAAGTCATGACTGATCTGTGTCAGTATGCCGACACCGTCTCCGACTGTCCCGGTCGCATCCTTTCCGGCACGATGCTCCAGCTTCTCAACGATGGCAAGCGCATCGTCCAGAACCCGGTTGTCCTGGTGTCCATCAATGTTTACAACCGCACCGATACCGCAGGCATCATGATCCTTCTGAAGCTGTCGATACTTTCTGATATGCTGTGTATACTCATCCATACTTATTCTTCCTCATCTGTGCAGTCTGCAGGTAATGATCCCGCAGGATTTATGAGCTTCTGATTTTTTTATATAGTGATTATCAGGGATATGCAAGCAGTTTTTGCGCCATTTGTTCTCATATTTTGCAGAATATCTGCTTTTAAATAATCATCCGGGCCGTTTTCTGTACTTGTCCTGTACTTTATTCCGGGCGGGCTCCGCTTTCAATTATGGTTAAAATCAATTACCCTGCAAATCTGATTTTAAATACAGTTTTAGGAACTGCCGCGTTTTTACCCGCGACAGTTCCTGATATTCACGATGCATTCCATTCTTCTGGCGTCCGGTCTCTGTGGATTTCCGTCCCAATCTGCCGGCGTCCGGTCTCTGTGGATTTCCGTCCCAATCTGCCGGTGTCCGGTCTCTGTGGATTTCCGTCTCTCCGGCCGTCCTTTTCCGGATTTTCTTACCGAAGTGAGAAAAGAAGTTCTCCGTAGGTCGGATACGGCAGATATTTCTCCGGAACGTAGATCTCTGCCGAGTCTACATAGCTGCGAAGATTCTCCATATCCGTGAGGATCACGTCATGATAATAACGAGCTCCCTCAAGACCATCGCGTTTCTCTGCTTTTGCTGTGTCCTCGGTCAGCTTCGCCAGAGCGCTTCCGATTTCTCCGGAGAGGCTGTCCAGTTTTTTCAGGATTCCGGTCTCATATGTACCGCCCTCATCTCCGAGCAGTGCCTTCTTCTGCGTGCTTTCCTCCGTCAGATCCTTCATGTATCCGAGAAGTCCGCTGGTGAAGTCTTTCCGTACCATCTCCTCCATGGTAAGTGCCTCAATGTGCACGGTCTTGGAATAGTTCTCCAGGAAGATCTCATATCTGGATTCAATCTCCTCCTTTGTAAAGATTTTATGCTTTGTGAAGAGCTCCACGTTCTTACTGTCAAGCAGCTTCGGCATCGCGTCTGGAAGAGATTTCAGGTTCGCGAGGCCTCTCTTCTCCGCCTCGGAAATCCATTCATCCGTATAACCGTTACCATTGAACAGGATTCTCTTGTGCTCATCCAGAATCTTCTTCAGAAGCTTGTGAATCTCCGCGTCAAGATCCTCTGCCGCCACATCCTTGAGCGCGTCATAGATGCGGGAAAGAGACTCTGCAACAGCTGTGTTCAGGATGATGTTGGGATCAGCTACTGACAGAGAAGAACCCGGCATACGGAATTCGAATTTGTTTCCGGTAAATGCGAACGGTGATGTACGGTTTCTGTCGGTCGTATCCTTGGTGATGTGCGGCAGTACATGAACGCCCATTCCCATCTTCGTCTTTCCGGTTCCCACAAAGGCAGTTCCGTCATCGATGGATTTCAGCACCGCGGCGAGTTCGTCTCCCACAAAGATAGAGATAACTGCCGGCGGCGCCTCGTTCGCTCCCAGTCTGTGATCGTTTCCTGCGGTTGCCACGGATACACGCATCAGATCCTGATAATCATCGACCGCCTCGATAACAGCCATCAAAAATACCAGGAACTGGGTATTCTCCGCCGGTGTTCTGCCTGGATCCAGAAGGTTCTCGCCCATATCGGTGACAATGGACCAGTTGTTGTGTTTGCCGGATCCGTTAATTCCTTCGAAAGGCTTCTCGTGAAGCAGGCATGCGTAATGATGCTTGTCCGCCACCTTCTTCATGACCTCCATCGTCAGCTGGTTGTGATCCACCGCGACGTTGGCAGTTTCAAATACAGGTGCCAGCTCATGCTGAGAGGGCGCAACCTCGTTGTGCTTTGTCTTCGCCGGAACGCCGAGTTTCCAGAGTTCCTGCTCCAGATCATGCATGTATTCGGAGACCTTCGGTTTCAGAACGCCGAAATAGTGATCCTCCATCTCCTGCCCCTTCGGTGCCGGAGCTCCGATCAGGGTTCGTCCGCACATCAGGAGATCCTTTCTCTGAAGGTACATATCCTTGTCGATCAGGAAATACTCCTGCTCGGAACCAACCGTGGTGTCAACATGTGTAACCTTCTCATTTCCGAGGAGATGAAGAACCTTGACCGCCTCCTTGGACAGTGCTTCCATGGAACGCAGAAGCGGGGTTTTCTTGTCCAGAGCTTCTCCGCCAAAGGAACAGAAGGCCGTCGGAATATAGAGAGATCCGTCCTTAATAAATGCCGGTGAAGAAGGATCCCACGCGGTATAGCCGCGCGCCTCAAAGGTCGCCCTGAGACCGCCTGACGGGAAGCTGGAAGCATCCGGCTCGCCCTTTACCAGCTCTTTTCCGGAAAACTCCATGATTACCTTGCCGTCTCCGGTCGGAGAGATGAAGCTGTCGTGCTTCTCCGCCGTAAGTCCGGTCATCGGCTGGAACCAGTGTGTGAAATGCGTCGCGCCATGCTCGATCGCCCACTCCTTCATCACCGCCGCAACCGTATTCGCCACGTCAAGCTCCAGATGGCTGCCGTTTTTAATTGTCTTATGAACCGCCTTATATACGTCCTTCGGCAGACGTTCCTTCATAACCTGATCGTTGAATACCAGGCTGCCGAAGATTTCAGGAACGGATTTCACAAAATCAAGTCTTTTTTCTTCCACTTTTTCTACCTCCTATTCCGGGAATGCACATCACAACAGTGAATACAGCTCTTCTGCAGTTCTTCCCCGCCTCCCGGCCGGCCCGCACACGGCCCGGCATCCCCGGAGACTGCTGCTTTCGCATAACAAGATAAAACACGCTGCGCGAGTTTTATCTCGCTATCGCGACGCTCGCCGCACACGAATACTTCGCATTCGGCCGCGGCTCACTGTTCGCGTAAAAAAAGACAGGCAGAGATGCTCTTATGATTAAGCATCTTTGCCTGTCATCAGTTCCCTATTCTATAAGAACACGCCCCAAAATAAAATACTCATTTTTGTGTATAAGCTCTTCGAAAACGCATCCAGGATCGTCACACGCGAAGCGCGTGTAAGAGACTGGATGCGCTTTCGAAGGCAACAGGTATGAGCACGAAGTGACGCGCAAGCGGCACGAAAGTGCGAATGCCTGTTGGATTGCGAGAGTGCGAAGCACGGAGCAATCCGCAGCTTATACACAAGTCCAGTCGCAATGTTCCTGGCACGCGGGGAGCCTGCTCAGTGTACATACCACCCGACCGGATTCTCCGGATGCAGATTAATATTGATCTGCTTCGTCTCCTGATATTCATCCAGTCCCTGTACGCTCAGCTCACGTCCTATGCCGCTCTTCTTGTAGCCGCCCCATGGTGCCTGGCAGAAGGTAGGCTGATCGCAGTTAATCCACGTGATTCCTGCACGGAGTTCTCTGGTGACGCGAAGTGCTCTCGCGCCATCCCGGGTGATCACCGCTCCGGCCAGTCCGTATTCCGTATCGTTTGCAAGCGCTACGGCTTCCTCCTCTGTGTGGAACGTAAGCACGCTCAGAACCGGTCCGAAAATTTCTTCTTTTACGATGCGCATATCCGGCCTGCAGTGATCAAAGACAGTCGGTTCGATGTAATAGCCCTTGTCGCACCCGTTCTCTGTATAACGTTTTCCTCCGCATACGAGCTCGGCACCCTCCTCGATTCCGGTCCTGATGTAGGACAGGATCTTGTTCATCTGGTCCTCGGAAACAACAGGTCCAATATCCGGATTCTCCATTCCGGGGCCGATGGTAACTTTGGATGCCTTCTCAACCAGACGTTTGATGAAGGCATCATGGATTCCATCCTGAATGATCAGTCTGGAAGTGGCCGAGCACACCTGGCCGCCATTGAAAAAAATTCCGATCATGACCCATTCCACAGCGGCTTCAAGGTCACAGTCATCGAAGATAACCACCGGAGATTTTCCGCCAAGCTCCAGACCTACCTTTTTCAGGTTGCCGGCTGCCGCCCGCGCGATTCCCTGACCGACCTTTGTGCTTCCGGTAAAGGTGATCATATCGACATCCTCACTCTCCGCGAATACATTTCCGACATTTGATCCGCTGCCCAGCACAAGATTTGCCGTTCCGGCGGGAAGCCCCGCCTCTTCAAAGAGATGAAACAGCTTTGCAGTGGACAGGGGTGCCTTGGAACTCGGCTTGAATACCAGGGAGTTTCCGGCTGCCAGACAGGGCGCCAGCTTCCAGCAGGACATCAGCAACGGGTAGTTCCAAGGCGTAATCTGCGCACAGACACCCACCGGCTCCTTCACGGTCATATTCAGCATTTCACCAAATCCATTATTGGTTGCATAAGCGCCGCCTTCCGGCTTATCGATCAGGCCGGCATAATAACGAAAGCATTCGGCGGCGTCTGAGACGTCACCCTCCGCCTCGCGGAGCGGTTTTCCATTGTCCAGGGTATCTGTCACGGCCAGATCATGGGCATTCTCATCGATCAGCTCCGCAATCCGATACAGGATTCCCGCTCTTGCCACACCCGGCATATCCCTCCAGGTGCGGTCTGTATAGAAGGATTTCTTCGCGGCGGCGATGGCTTCCTCCGCATCCTGCGGCACGCTGTCTGTCACAACACCGATCACACTGCCGTCTGCGGGTCCGATCACTTCCTCTGTCTTCCCGGATACGGATTCCTTCCAGACACCATTGATATAATTCTTTACGATTTCCATCCGTTTCCTCCTTGTATATAGGCTTTGCGAGAGTACACAGCACGGATCCATCCGGAGCTTATGCCGCATGTGGTGCTATTCTTACATAGCGCTTACCCTGCTGCTCATGCAGACAACGAGATAAAACACGCTGCGCGAGTTTTATCTCGCTATCGCGACGCTCGCCGCACACGAATACTTCGCATTCGGCTGCGGCTCACTGTTCGCGTAATATTATTATCGTCTGAACTTACCTTATTTCATAAGCGCAGACGTTAATTATGATCCTGAACTTACTTTGCCGCTCTTACGTCCGCGAGCGACTCATCCAGTCTCGTGATAACATCCTTGATATCCTGCTCGGAGATAACTGCTGTCGGCTCGAAACGAATAGTCTTCGCGTTCACCAGTGTTCCCGCTGTCATGACTCTCCGGGCGAACAGGCCCTTAGCGGTCGCGTAGCCGACCTCGCAGTTCACAAACTCTACGGCGAGCATCAATCCTTCTCCGCGGACCTCCTGAATGATATCCGGGTACTTCTCAGCCATGGACTGAAGTCCTGCCTTCAGAATCTTTCCTTTCTCTCTGCATACGCCCGGGATATCGTTTTTCAGCATATAGCGGATCGTCGCAAGTGCCGCCGCGCAGCATACCGGGTTTCCTCCGAAGGTCGGAGAGCCAAGCAGCCACGGGTTGTCGATCAGCTGCTGTCCCCACATCTTCGGCTTGAAAATGATTCCGGTGATCGGCATGATGCCGCCGCCGAAGGCTTTACCGAAGGTCATGATATCCGGTGTCACTCCCTCTGCCTCACATCTCCACATCGTGCCGGTACGGCCCATGCCGGTCTGGATCTCATCGAAGATCAGCGCAACGCCGGTCTCGTCACAGATGTCACGAAGCTGCTGCAGATATCCCTTCGGAGGAACGATGACTCCCGCCTCACCCTGAATCGGCTCCGCGATAACTGCCGCAACGCTCTCACCGACTGCCTGAAGGTTCTTGATTGCCTTTCTTACATCCTCTGCGTTTCCGTACTCAACATGCTGTACCTGCTGTACCATCGGTGTGTACGGTACACGGTAGGTATCCTTGCCTCCTACAGAGATCGCACCCATGGATTTGCCATGGAATGCGCCTACCATGGAGATGTACCATCTGCCGCCGGTAGCGATACGTGCCAGTTTCAGAGCCATCTCAACGGCCTCTGCGCCGCCGTTTGTGAAGAAGCACTGCTGCAGGTCACCCGGGGTGATGTCCGCGAGCGCCTTTGCCAGATATCCTCTCAGCGGATCAAGCAGCTCCTGTGAGTGAAGTGCCTGATGATCGAGCTGTTTCTTCACGACGTCAAGGATTTCCGGATTTCTGTGTCCGCAGGTGTAGATTCCGAAGCCGCCGAGACAGTCGATGAATTTCTCACCGTTCAGCCCGTATACATACGCGCCGCCGTCCTCCCACTCCAGAACCGCTCCGCCTTCCGAATCGGAGGATACGGACTTTCTGTATTTCAGCCAGCCCGGGCTGACATAGTTGTTGAAGTAATCCAGCGTCTCTGCAACCATTCTCTTCTTCTCATCTTTCGGAATATCCTTGCTGTCCGTCTCGATAAGACCTATAATACGATCCAGATCCTTGATTGTCTTTGCTGTGTCTGCCATAGTTTTTCCCTCCTGTTTATAACTCTTTCTAACTGTTGATAACTCTGTAAACTGACAGTTCTATAACTGCAGGTTCTGTAACCGCAGATACTGATAAAAAAAGCGCATCCGTCATGACAAGTGACAGATACGCCTTTGTATCGGTGCTGTTATATTTAACTGCTGATTATATTCTAGCAAAGTCCGAAAGCCGTTGCCATTCCCGGATTCTGCGATTTTTATACTTGATTTCCGGTATTTGCAGGTACGTTTTCCCAGGATACCATAATCCTGTACGATCCCGTGGTACCGCAGCTTCCCCTAGTAAATGAACCAACTTAAAATGAGGTGACAGAATAATGGATACCAATCATCTGCTGATCTTCAGTGATCTCCTGTATTCTTTGTATACTTCCAACGATGCCGAGGGAATTAACCACGATCTCCTCTCCTATCTCCGGATGCTGATTCCGAGCCCCTATGCCAGTCTTCTGACTGCGGACCCTGATGCGCCCCGCTTCACCTTTAACGGCGTGTACTGCGATCCGGCAGATTTTACCGCTGCGGAGCAGAAATACATCGATAACTACGAGGACGACGAAATCCAGTGGATGCTCCACTCCAAGGTCTCCACGGTGCTTCGGGAGAGCGATCTTCTGAAGAACGAAAGCCGCCTTCATTCCGCGATTTATGAAAAGTGTTACCGCCCGTACCATATCTATGACACTCTTCAAATGTCGATCGTGTATGAACGGAAGTTTCTGGGCGTGATCACACTGTTCCGCACCCGGGAGGATCCGCCCTTCTCAGAAGACGACATGACCCTGCTGAAGTCTCTCGACAAGCATCTGAACTACATCTACGGCCGTCTGCTTCTGAAAGCTCCGGATGCGCTTCTGCCGAATTCCGCATCCGCAGCCCTCACCACAGAACGGACAGACGCCCTGATCGAAAAAGCCGGACTGACCCGGCGGGAGGCTGAGATCGTCCGGCTTGTCATGAAGGCGATTCCGAATGCAAAAATCCGCGAGCAGCTCCATATCACAGACAACACTCTGCAGAAGCACATGCAGAACATCTACCGGAAGTTTCATATTTCCTCACGGCTGGAACTTTTCCGGATCATGTCCGGAACGGACGGCATAGAGACCGGTCTCTGACCGATCCTGTCTTCAGCGTATCGTTCGTGATTTTTCCGCAGCACATTGTGAAGACGACCTGATTGTCCATGATCTCCTCCTCCGGCATGGTGAACAGGTTCTCCTTCAGCACAATGATGTCTGCGTATTTTCCCTCCTCGAGGCTGCCGATCTTGTCCTCCATGTGGTATGCGCGCGCGGCGTTGAAGGTATATCCGGACAGAACCTGCAGCATCGTCAGTTTTTCCTCCGGATTGAATCCGGTCGGATGATGCTGATAATCCTTTCGCGTGACTGCGGTATATATCGTCTGAAACGGATCAATGCCGACCACAGGAAAATCGGTTCCGATCGCCAGCGTTCCCGTCGCCTCGGCCATGGAGCGGAGCGGCCATTCATAGCGGATTCTCTCTTTTCCGATATGGAGGATCTTGCCGTTCTCATCCAGAACAAGATGTGCCGGCTGCATGGACGGAATCACGTGAAGCTTCCGGAACCTCGGGATATCCGAGGAATCGATATTCTCGATATGCTCAATTGTATTGTGATAATCCCTGTCCCCGTTGGCGCGGATCGAATCCTCGAAGAGATTCAGCGCCATACGGACGGAGCCATCCGCAATGCAGTGCAGCCTGACGGAAAATCCTTCCCTGTTTGCGGCAATGACAGACTGTCTGACGTCGTCATATTCCCGCAGCGGCACCCCGATTCCACAGGTATCCGGCCGGTCCGTATAGGGCTTCAGCAGAAGACCGGTGTAGGTCTCTGTAACCCCGTCAAGGAATCCCTTCACACCCGGGATGTCAAACCACTTCCCGGCAAACTGCTTCTTCCATTTCTCTGCCGCGGAAAAATCCGTATAACCGAACAGACGCGGAAACAGGTACAGATGAGCGCTCAGCCTGTCCTCTTCTGCCATCGAATGAATCATCTCACAGAGATGATTGTTCTCCTCATTGTAATCGGGTGCGAACATCTCGCTGAGCGCGGTGATGCCATATCCTGCCAGAACCTTCTCGAAATCCTCAATAATTTTCCGATACTCATCCTCCGGAAAGGTGCGGAACACCTTGTCCGCGGGCTCATACGCAGCCGGCTCGATCAGCATTCCGCTCAGCTCTCCATCCGGAAGAAGACCGACAGAACCGCTCTCAGGCTTCATGTCCGGCGTAATCCCGCACAGTCGAAGTGCCGCGCTGTTCAGCCAGTAGCTGTGCGCGTCCGCGCATTTCAGCAGAACAGGACGGTCCGAAACCACCGCGTCGAGACTTTTTTTCGTCGGAAGCGTCGTCGTCCTCCATTTTGGAAGAAACCATCCGCTTCCCCGGATCACCTTTTCCTCCGGGTGCTTTGCCGCGTATTCTCCGACGATCCGCGCACAGTCGTCCTCGGAGACCGAATCCGCGATCTCACTGCACACATGCTCGCTGTTCTCCATGGCTCCGGTAAAAAAATGCGTGTGCGCATCGATGAATCCCGGCATCACCAGCCGGTCGCCGAAATCCAGAACTTTTATCCCATCCGGAAGCGACTCTGCGTTCATTTTGTCCGGAAGCACCTCTGCTTCCTTTTTATCCGGAAACGCCTCTGCTTCCCTTTTATCCAGAAGCGACTCTGCGTTCACATCATACGGAAGAATTTTCCGGATCACTCCATCCTCCACAAGAATCGACTCCGGGGAAGGCAGAGCGTCATGTCCGTTGTATACCGCCGTACTTCTGATCAAATATTTCATAAAATAAATTCCTTTCGTTTGCTGCAGGCGGAAACTCACTGCCTGTCATTTGCTGCAGGCGAAATCCACTGCACTGCCTGTCATTTGCTGCAGGCGTAATCCACTGCACTGCCTGTCGTTTGCTGCAGGCGAAAACCCACTGCCTTCAGGCAGTGGGCAGTTGACGATCATCGCCTTACAAACTGAATTTCCGTCTGACTGCGTCCGTAAGATATTCCGCAGTGCCCTGCACGCCGAACAGACTGCTGTTGATCATGATGTCCTTATACCTCTTATCATCCGGCAGATAGCCCGCGTAATGCATCTGATATTCATCTCTCGCGTCATCTACCGCCTTGATCATGCGGCGTGCCTCCTGCTCCTCCAGTTTCAGATCATAGATGCAGTGATGCAGTCTGTCTGAATAGGAAGCGTAGATATAGATATGCATCGTGTTCGGCATCTCAGCCAGAATAAAATCCGAGCACCGGCCGACGATAATGCAGGATTCCCTCTGCGCCAGAAACTTAATGATATTCTGCTGTGTATGAAAAATCTTGTCCTGCACATCACTTGTGCCTCCTCCCAGCGGAAACTGCATCCGGGAGAACGGATTCTCGACGCCCTTCCTCGCCGATTCCTCCGATTCCTCAATCACCGAGGCCGGAAGATCCAGCTCCTGCGCGGCCTTCTCAATCAGATCTCTGTCGTAATACTCGACTCCCAGATCCTCTGCCATACGCTTTGCGATCGGTCTTCCCATGCTGCCAAACTGTCGGTTCACGGTTACCACAAATTTACTCTTGCTCATAATCATTCCTCTTTCTAAATAAACAACCGGACGGTATGAAGCGCCACGTACTGTATGGAGCACCACAGGCTGAGTGAAGCACCACGCGCTATACGAAGCACCACAGGCTAAGTGAAACACCACGCGCTATACGGAGCACCACAGGCTGTATGAAACGCCACGCGCTATACGGAGCACCACAGGCTGTACATGTCCGGCCACAGATTTCCTCCCGCAACAATTGCCCGATCACTGCCTGTCCGGATATTTACGCATCTCATATCATATCCGATAACCTGCTGCGCTACATGACAAATCCGATAACCCGCTGCGCTACATGACAAATCCGCAGACCAGATACGCGACAACCGAGGCACCGGCAGCTATCAGCACATAAGGCAGCTGCGATAGTGCGTGCTCCATGTTGTCGATGCCGGCGCTCTGCGAAGACAGCAGCGTCGCGTCTGTGTAGAAGCACGCGTGGCTTCCGAAAGCACCTCCGGAAATAACCGCTGCCATGATCAGGATCGTATTTGCGCCAACCGCTGCTCCAAGCGGAAAAACAATCGGAGTTACGATAGCGCTCATGCCCCAGAGAGATCCGGTTGTGAATGCCAGCACCGCGACAAGAATGAAGGTAACCGCCGGGAACACAGATCTGGTAAGAACCGGCTCTGCAATCTGAATGATGAAATCCGTCATCTTCATGTCGGCCAGCACCTTTTCCAGAGAAAACGCCATGATCAGAAGGATCAGGATCGGAAGCATGTCGGCAAATCCCTTGCAGATCGTCGTATAGAAATCCTCCATGCGAATGACCTTTCTCGGTATGTACATCACAAAGCAGACCAGAATGCCTACCACGACCGCAAGAAGCAGATTGCCTGTCGCGATCGCGAGAGCGACAAGCACACCCATCGGAATGATGAAATCCCAGATATTGCCTTCCTCCGTGTATCCCTCTTCGTCATGGTTGTATTTGCGGCTCTTTTCGCTATATACCATACCGGTTTCAGCGACACGCTGATACGCCTTCTTCATCGTGCCCATCTTCGGCATGACGCCAAGGCAGAACAGGAACACAATCAGAAGAGTGAAAATCGGGTAGAACAGATACGGAATGGCGTGCGTATAGGCCTGAAGACCGGTCGCGTAGCCGAGCTTCTGCACGCTGTCCTGATCAGCGAAGATGCCCGCGTAGAAAACTGCCCATGTGGAGAACGGAAGCATAACGCATACCGGAGCGCCCGTAGCATCCAGCATATAAGCCAGTGCCTCTCTCGGGATCTTTCTCTTATCATAGACACCTTTCATGCACACACCGATGGTCAGCACATTCAGATAATCATCTACAAAGATGAGAATGCCGAGAATGAAGGAAGTAAATAACGTCTTGCGTTCCGTGTTGCAAAATCTGGAAACAAGCCGTGAAAATCCATAGCTTCCCTTCGATGCCGTCAGCAGCGCAATCAGGCTGCCGAAAAGGCCGCAAACGATGATGATCCAGACATTTTCAGCGAGTGTGTCCTGGATGAGCTGACACCACTTTGTCAGGAAACTCCCTTTATAATAAACCAGACACGCGAGCAGTGATCCTGCAATCAGAACCTCTGCGCACCTTTTTGTCAAGACCGCAATAACGATAATAGCCAGGATAATAAATACTGAAAGTAAACCGGTCGACATGTGCTTCACCTCACTACTTATCCAAAAACCAATCAACAGTTACTCTGGAGAGACGT
Source organism: Bilifractor sp. LCP21S3_A7 (assembly GCF_052118825.1). Taxonomy (NCBI): domain Bacteria; kingdom Bacillati; phylum Bacillota; class Clostridia; order Lachnospirales; family Lachnospiraceae; genus Bilifractor; species Bilifractor sp. LCP21S3_A7. Next base: position 38,149 of record NZ_JBQKGL010000017.1, read on the forward strand.
CTCTGAATACCCGATACACAACACGATATATAACACGATATACAACACAATATACACAATCCAAAAACCGTGTACAATCTTTCTCGCGCTTCATGTGCGACAGTCCTCTCCGCATTATCAAACAGCCTTGCAGATGTCACGCAACGAGTCCAATCGTTCAACCGACAGTCCTCTCCGCATTATCAAACAACCTTGCAGATGTCACGCGACGAGTCCAATCGTTCAACCGACAGCCCTCTCCGCGTTATCGGAAAACCTGCGAAAACAGAAAAGGGCATGCAGAATAAATCCACATGCCCCTTTGCACTGTCTGTATTCAGAATATAGGATACGATAGCGAGATAAAACACGCTGTGCGAGTTTTATCTCGCTATCGCGACGCTCGCCGCACACGAATACTTCGCATTCGGCTGCGGCTCACTGTTCGCGTAAAAAAAGAAGTACCCGGCTGTCTGCCGACGATACTTCCTTGTATCACAGATGTCTCTGACTTTTATTTATGGGAAAATCATAGCAACCTTTTTGCAGTATGACAATACCCGCGGTCCGGTATTTTTTTAACAGAAATCAGTTAGGTTATCGGCCCGCGGTTTTTCTGAAGAGCAGAAATTCCATGACTTAACGTTATCCGTGGACAGCGATCACACGGCTCGCGCCGGTCTTCCGCCTTCTTCGACAGTTTTGATATCCTCCAGCACCATCGTCATGCTGCGGGCAAAGGAAGCGCCGGTGATTCCGCCGATGTGCGGACTGAAAATAATCCTTCGCGAAATCTCCCGCGGCTGTTCGAGCAGCACATGATCCTTCTGCACCGGCTCGCAGTCGAGGGTATCCAGTCCGGCCATTGCCAGCTTTCCGGATGCCAGGGCGTGAATCAGCGCATCATCCTCCACAAGCTCTCCCCTGGATGTATTCACGAAATATGATCCCTCCTTCATCTTGTGGAAGAAATCAAAGTCCGCCATGTATTCCGTTTCGGGCGTAACGGGAAGGTGCAGACTGACAATATCGCTCTGTTCCAGCAATCTGTCCAGCGGCAGATATTGCACGCCGTACTCCTTCTCCCTCTCTGCCGAGAGGGGATGTCTTTTATAATAGAAAATATCACGCGTTCCGTAAGCCTTCAGAAGATGTGCGGTACGCCTGGCAATATTTCCGAATCCCACCAGCCCGACCGTGCAGTCAGACAGCTCCCTCAGCGATCCTGACCGGATATATCCGCCTTTTACCTGAATCTGCCGTCCGTCCCGGACCGCCTGGTCTCCGTTCACCACATCCCGCAGCATCCCAACCATCAGAAGAACCGTCTGCTCCGCTACCGCGGAAGCATTCATTCCCTGACTGCTGCAGACATAGATCCCGCGATCAGCAGCCGCCTCTGTGTCGATCTGGTCATAAGCCACTCCCTCAGAGTGAATCATCCGAAGATTCGGCATCCCGGCGATCAGGTCACCGGATACCCTCGAGATGGCATCCGCTACAATGTAATCCGCATCCTTCGCCCGAGAAAGGTACTCGATATCCGTCAGCCCCCTCGGCATGTCTATGATCTCCAGCCTGGAGAGATACGGGTTTCCGGCTGCGTACTTCTCAATATTTCCCTTTTCCCCGATATGTAAAACCTTCATCAATAATTCCTTTCATATATCTACTGTATAAGTCCAGTCGCAATGTTCTTGGCCCACGGAGAGCTTGCTCACCAGTGAGCAAGAACATTAGCGACGACAACAGGTATGAGCATGGAGCGGTGCAAAGCAACGCTGGAATGCGAATATGCGCGGGCAGTGAGCCACGTCCGCTCACACAAAGTGTGAAGCGGTAGGGCGAACGCCGCGACAGACCGACGAAGTCGGTCACCTGTAGGATTGCGAGAGTGCGAAGCACGGAACAATCCGTAGCTTATACAGTGTGTAGTACAATGTATCTTTATCGTATATCCCTTCATTATCCCGACGCTGAGCTGCCGGAACTTGTACCTCCGCCGGTTGTTCCTCTGATACCCGTTCTTCCATGTCTGTTCTTCTGTCGATTTTTCTATTATGCACTTCTGTCATCAGAAGGTTCAAGACCAGAAGCGCCGAACAACAAGACAAAATCTATCTGGCATTACCTGCCCGCTGTGCAGATTCGTCATATTTTCAGGAAGCTCTTCTGATTTTTTTGTTGATTCGGTACAGAAAATTGCCTGATTCTGCCATTCCCGTATTGACGAAATATCCTGAATACGATAGATTAATACTATGAAAGTATGTTAAATATTGCACAATCTTTCGGTAATCTGAAACAGACTCAGAAGTGATGACTCTGGGTGTTTTTTTGCGGTATTCACCGCAAAAGGGAAATGCAGTACTATTTCTATTGACAAGGAGGATGTCAAGTTATGAAACGTCTGAAGGTTAACAAAGAAGCCGAGTGCATGAACTGCCTCACCTGCGTACAGGTATGCGCGAATACCTATTTCAAGAGCGACGATCTGGATCTTGCCGCTCTGCGGATCGAGACGGTAAACGAAGTATTCCCCTTCGAGACCAAACCGGTGACCTGTATTCAGTGCGGCAAGTGTGCCCGGAACTGCCCGCAGAACGCTATCACACAGAACAAATTCGGTGTTTACATGGTGAACAAGAAACTCTGCACAGGCTGCGGAACCTGCGTTGAGGTCTGCCCGATGCATGTGATGAGAAAGGATCCCGCAACCGAAAAGGCATTCAAATGCATTGCCTGCGGCAAGTGTGCGCAGGCCTGCCCGATGGACTGCCTGTTTATTGAAGAAAAATAAAAATGGTCCGGAGCGACAGACGCCCGGTGAAGGCACACCGCACAAGCGGGTCCTTTACCGGGCGTCTGTTGTATCAGTTCTTCGAAAACGCAGACAGGCTGCCTGCCGCGAAGCGCACGTAAGAGGCTGTATGCGAATACCTGTAGATTGCGGGAGTGCGCAGCACGGAGCAATCCGTAGCTTATACCGTTTGTGCCACGATGTAACATATGGTGGTTTACTGGGTGTGAAAAATTAGTGAGTACTGATTATATCTTTACTGATCCAATCTTATAAAATATAAGGATTGATGATTGAATTGATTGAGATGAAATTTGAAAGGGATGGCTCAATGATTAAGAAAACAGCCGCAATTAACGACCTCTCCGGCATGGGACGCTGTTCTCTGGTGGCGGATATTTCGGTTCTCTCCGCCATGGGAATTTCCGTGAATCCGGTACCAACCGCTGTACTGACGGCGCAGACCGAATACACGGGATACTACTCCAGAGACTGCACCGCGGACCTGCCGCATTATCTCTCACACTGGTCCTCGCTTCATGCCAGCTTCGACGGCATTCTGACCGGCTATCTGGCGGATTCCTCTCAGACCTCTTTCGTCAGGGATTTCCTGGAACAGTTCAAGACCGGGGAAACCACACTTCTGGTCGATCCCGTCATGGGAGATGACGGCTTCACCTACGCAAATTTTTCACCCAATCTGCTCTGCGACATGAAGGTTCTCGCCGAACAGGCCGATATCCTGACCCCAAACACCACAGAGCTCTGTCTTCTGACCGGCGCCGAACCCGCAGAACTTCTTTCCTCTCCTGCAGCGTCGCTTCTGGAACAGATCCGGGACCGGGCCCGTTCCCTTCTGAACAAGCCGGGAAAAACAATTCTCGTCACGGGTTTATCCGGGGAGCTCTGCAATCACACTATGTCTGAATCCCCGGGAGGTGATTCCACATTTCCCGTCTTGGGGCCGGATATGTCAGACCACTCTCTGTCGAAATCCCCGGGAAAAGGCTCTGGGAGATCCACAGACACCTTCCGGGTCATCTCCTCCGGCAGCAATGACTTACAGCCCGGCAATCACTCCGCTGACGGAACACAACCGAAGATCGGCAACCTGCTTGTGAACAACGAGGGAGAAGCTCTGTATCTCTTCCCGCACGAAAAAGGGCACTTTTCCGGAACCGGCGATCTTTTCGCCGCCATTGTCCTCGGCGGACGTCTCAACGGATGGAGCTGGGACAGAACCGTCAGGACTGCCGGAAACTTTCTGTCCGCCGGCGTTCACGACTCCATCGCAGCCGGCACTTCCTTCCTCGACGGAATTAATTATGAAAAGTATCTGCCGATGCTGATGCCGGACATATGCTCTGACATTCGCTGACGAAATATGCATGGCTCTCTCAGACTCCGGTCTTCGCGTCATTGGTTCAGAGGATGGGCAGCCATGACCTGACTGAAAATTCAGACGGACATACGCTATGACTGCAAATCCACACGGACATACACTATGGTTGGAAATTCAGACAGACATACGCTATGGCTGCAAATTCAGACGGACTCAGGCACCGAGGAGCAACGGAAGGGTGAGCCTTGCCAGTCCGAGGAAGATAAAGAATCCAAGAACATCGGTCGCTGTCGTCACGAAAATTGAGGACGCAACGGCCGGATCCGCATGGATTTTATCCAGCACAACAGGAACCAGGAAGCCGAAGACACCCGCGACGATCATATTCCCGATCATGGCGATGAACACAATCACTCCAAGATAGAAATTTCCATAGATCAACCAGACAATGACGCCTGTCACAAGACCATTGGCGGCACCGTTGATAATGCCAAGCAGTATTTCCTTAAAGAACCCTTTCATCGCCTCCGCGAACGTTATCTTGTTATGCGAGAGCTCACGGACCAGGACGGACATTGTCTGCGTACCGGCGTTGCCTCCCATTCCGGATACAATCGTCATGATCGCAGAAAGAGCGACAACCTTATTGATGGTGCTCTCGAATGCCTTTACCGTGAACGAAGCGAGAAATGCCGTCGCAAGGTTGACCAGGAGCCACGGAAGCCGGAAACGGATCGACTGCCCGAGGGAGGTCTTGAGGCTTTCCTCCGAGCTTACACCGGCCATCTGAAGCATATCCTCATCATGCTCCTGAATGATGACGTCGATGACATCATCTACGGTGATGATTCCGAGAAGCTGTTTCTTCGCGCTGACAACCGGAATTGCCTGCAGATCATATCGGGATACCAGCTTTGCGACTTCCTCCTGATCGACCTCAGGAGTGACATAGATCACATTGTCATGCATGATATCACGGATCAGCTTTGACCCGGGACTCGACAGGAGATCCCGCAGATCGACGGTTCCCGTCAGGCGATGTGTCCGGTCCGTCACGTAAATAATCTCGATAACCTCGGTCTTTGGCCCGATCTCATGAATCTTGTGAATGCCCTCGGATACCGTCAGATTCTCATTCAGAGCCAGGTAAGCCGTGGACATCAGGCCTCCGGCCGATTCCTCCGGATACTGGAGAAGGTTTGTGATAATCTTCCGGTCATCCGCCTTCATGAGGTTAAGAACCTCTTTTCTTCTGCCGGTAGGGAAATCTCCCAGCATATCTACGATATCATCCTTCTGCATATCCGCGAACATATCGAGAAGCGCGTGATTATCCAGAGTTTTCGCAAGACGAATCCGCATCTCATCGCTGGACTCCTCCATCAGCGCAGTTCTGTTCTCATCATTCAGAAGCTGCATGACCTTTGGAATTTCCTCGTCCTCGAGTGCTTCCACGATCTGTGCGAAGTCAATGGCTTCCATATCGCTGAAAATCTCATTCAGCTTCTTGCTGTCGCCATCCTTTATACACGCCTCGACCATTTCCTTCCGGTCTTCCAGCTCCTCTGTATTTATCATCTCATTCAATGAAATCACCTCCCGACGAAAGTTCTTCGAAAATGCAGACAGGATCACCGCAGGCGCAGGAATACACGTATGCGGAAACTTTGCTCACTTATCGTCGTTTTTTCGAACATACCGATAATATCATAATCCGCGGCGGGATGCCACCGCACGGTTCGATGAATCCGTTCTTTTTTGCACCATTAACATTCCTTCACCTCCTGTTAACAATCTCCGCTTCTCCCCAGGTCAGCTCCCTTTTGTACAAACGAGATAAAACACGCTGCGCGAGTTTTATCTCGCTATCGCGACGCTCGCCGCACACGAATACTTCGCATTCGGCTGCGGCTCACTGTTCGCGTAAATTCGAAAAGCGGCAGGAGACATTTCTGCCTTCCTGCCGCTTTCACAGATCTCTCTGCTATATCGTGATAATCTTCTCTTAATGATGTATCTTAATGTATCTCAGAAGCATTCCGGTCTGTGTAATTTACCGGTCCTGACATCAGACTTCCTTGTAGTCAGCGTCTACGACGTCATCGCCGCCGTTATTGCCTGCGCTGCTTCCGCCCTGGGCTCCGCCCTGCGGGCCTGCGCCTGCGCCCGGATTCGGGCCGCCCTGATTCTGCTGCATGTTCTCGTACATCTTCGTGAACAGAGCCTGTGAAGAATTCATCAGTTTCTCCTTCGCCGCCTTGATGTCCGTTACCTGCGCGTCGGTCAGGCTTCCGTCTGCCGGAGCCTTCGCGAGCAGGTCCTTCAGTGCGTTCAGGTCTGCCTCAACGCCGCTCTTCTGATCCGCCGGCACCTTGTCGCCGACTTCCTTCAGAGCCTTCTCTACCTGGAATACCGTCGAATCCGCTTCATTCTTCGTATCTACGGCATCCTTTCTCTTCTTGTCCTCAGCCTCGTACTGCGCTGCCTCTTTGACTGCCTTATCGATCTCCGCGTCGCTCATGCTCGATCCGGAAGTGATCGTGATGTGCTGCTCCTTACCCGTTCCAAGATCCTTGGCGGATACGTTTACAATGCCGTTCGCATCGATATCGAAGGTTACCTCGATCTGCGGAACGCCGCGCATTGCCGGCGGAATTCCGTCCAGACGGAACTGTCCGAGGGACTTGTTGTCTCTGGCGAACTTACGCTCACCCTGTACAACGTTGATATCCACTGCGGTCTGGTTGTCCGCTGCCGTGGAGAAGATCTGGCTCTTCTTCGTCGGAATTGTGGTGTTTCTCGGAATCAGCGGTGTCGCGATTCCTCCCATGGTCTCGATGGAAAGGGTCAGCGGTGTGACATCGAGCAGAAGCACGTCTCCGGCTCCAGCATCTCCGGCCAGCTTGCCTCCCTGAATCGATGCGCCGATT
>NZ_JBQKGL010000018.1:0-44245 GCF_052118825.1 Bilifractor sp. LCP21S3_A7
GCGGATACCGGACAGGAACAGAACACATGGGAAAATGCCACTTTGACCGCGCTGAAGGATGAAAAGTCCGCACCGGTTTCCGGAAATCCCGGGGCCAGCCCGGATCATGCGGAACATTTTTCAGCTGCCCATGCGGGGAAAGAGGAGGGCATCGCCGCTGCGGGGAAGTATGAGGTTCAAGGGAGAGAGGCGGATACCGGACAGGAACAGAACACATGGGAAAATGCCACTTTGACCGCGCTGAAGGATGAAAAGTCCGCACCGGTTTCCGGAAATCCCGGGGCCAGCCCGGATCATGCGAAACATTTTTCAGCCGACGAGGAAGCTTCAGCCGCGTCAGAGGTTTGGAAAATGAACACAGATGCCGCAGGAGGCGCGGGACTGAATCCTGCCTCCCGGCCGCTTTCGGCGCATATGGGGAATGGAAAAACATCCTCCGGAACGAATGCAGACGATGAGAGGATACAGGCCGCCGGTGAGAGCCGAAACCAGATCGGTCCGGCGGTGGTGCTGTCCGGTCAGAAAGCCGAAATTCAGCCGCATGACAATATTTTGCCCGGGAGTCCGCACACAGAGGAGAATCATGTGCTGAGGACAGGCAGGGAGGAAATGACGCGGGATCTCGGGAAATTCCTGCCAAAGCTTATGACCGGAAAGAACAGGACATTTCATATCACGCTGCAGCCGGAGAGCCTGGGCAAAATCACAATTGAGCTCAACTACAGGAGGGGAATAGCAACGCTTGCAATACGCGCGGAAAATCCCCGGACCCTGAAGCTGCTCACGGACCAGGCAGAACGACTGGGTGATATCCTGAGGGATAATACAGGCACGGAAACGATTGTCAGGACAGACGCGTCATATGGCAGAGAACGCCAGGACAACGCGCAAGAGACAACAGATACAGAAGCACATTCACAGAACAAGCGGGAAGCAGACGAAAATCAGCGGGACAGCCGCAAGAAGGAAAGCAGGTCAGATACCTTCCTGAATATGGTGAGACTGGGAATGGTCTGAAGGGAGGAGAAGAGATTTGGCAGATCTTAAGATAAACAGTACGGATAATCCATACAAGACGAATACCTATGCGGCGGTACCAGACGAAAGAAATACATTATCGATCACCAGTTACTTTAAACTGCTTGCCGCACAGCTTGCAAATCAGGATATGACGAATCCGATGAGCACCAGTGACATGATGAACCAGATGTCACAGATGGCAATGGTACAGTCCCTGACAGCAATGACAGAATCGCTGAAGACATCGGGGACTCTGACAAAGCAGAGCTATGCGGCCGGAATGGTGGGAAGAGAAGTGGATTACAGCGGGAAAGGCTATCAGAACGGAGATAGCACGGTTCCGGATGGAAGACGGACCGGTATCATCGACTCGGTGAATTTCAGCGGCGACGAACCGACCTTTCATATCAAGGGAGACCCGAATGAATATGAGATGAGCGCTGTTCTGCAGGTCAGAGGCGGGGAGAATGAGCGGAGAGAAAACGCTTCACCGGAGGAGGTCACGGAGACGGAAGAAAAGAAGGATGCTGACAGAAACCCGGAACCGTAAGCTGCAGGCGGGAAATATGAGAATGGCGCCTGAGAGACTAACAGAGATATGAAAATACAGCTTGAAAGATAAACAAAATACATATAAAATACATCGAATGCGGAAGCTGTTACCCGGTATCGGCAATCGGTGGCAATACTTAGCGTATATGGAGGAAGAAAAATGTTAAGAGCAATGGATTCTGCAGTCGCGGGACTGCGGGCGCATCAGAACAAGCTTGATGTAATTGGAAACAATATCGCAAATGTAAACACAAATGGATTTAAGTCACAGAACTATACGTTCAAGGATGCGATGTATGAGACGTCCTCCGCTTCATCCGGAGGAGAAGCCGACAATACCGGGAAAGCGACAATCGGCGGAGCAAATCCGTCCCAGTATGGATTCGGCTCCATGACCGGAGCGATAACGACGGACATGTCCTCGTCGACACCTACTTATGTAGGCGGATTCAACGCAAATATCAACGGGGCGGGATTCTTCATCACAAAGTCTTCCAACGATGAAATCACAGGCCTGAAATCCACGAACAATACAGACGATATCGAAGCGGACAGCGAAATAATTAAAGCGGCGAAATTTTCCTATACACGTGTGGGGCAGTTTTCGATTGACGCAAACGGGTATATGGTGGACGCAAACAAAAATTTTGTATACGGGTACCAGCCGCAGGGAAGCCTTCAGAACCCGACCGCCTATAATACAAAAAAGCTGACAGCGCTCCGTGCGCCATCATCCATCCCGGCTAATTCTACGGATCTTTCGGGAGCCTTCAAGGGACAGGCGATGCAGCTGAAGAGTGTTGAAATTGATAATGACGGCGTAATTAAGGGTACGGTAACGAACGAGAATGGAGAAGCAGTCAGCATTGTAATCGGAAAGACAGCGATTGCCTCGTTTCAGAACCAGGAAGGCCTGATGAAGGCCGGAAACAATACGTTCAATGCATCGGTCGGGGACAACACGGGTCTTGTGACGGCTTCACAGCCCGGCGGTTCGACGCCGTCGCTGATGAGCGGATATCTGGAGGCCTCAAACGTAGATCTTGCGAAGGAATTTTCCGAGATGATAACCACAGAACGTGGATTCCAGGCAAACGCGAAGCTTATCACGGTCAGTGATGAGGTGCTTCAGGAACTGGTGAACATGAAGAGATAACAGAGGGACAGAAAGGGGATTCCATGATAAAACTTACCAGGCTTAACGGCGAAGTGCTGTATCTGAACTTTTTTCAGATAGTGTATCTGGAGAATATTCCGGAGACAAAGGTGAAACTGGCGAATGGAGATTTTTATATTGTAAAAGACAGCGTGGAATCAATCCTTGCGCAGGTAAGAGAATTTATCGGGTCCTGTTTTTCATTCAGTGACAGAGCGAAGGAAACGCAACAGATCCGGTAAGTCAGAGACATTCTGACACCGGTGTCTGCAACAAGGCAAAAGGAGGTTGCCGGTCACATGGATTTAACAACTATTATCGGATGGGGTCTAGCCATTTTCCTGATCGTCAATGGCATTACCCTTCCGAAACTGGGAAATTTCTATGATGTCCCGAGTATTCTGATTGTATTCGGCGGAACGGTGGCGGCATTGATCGCCTGCTATCCGCTGAATATTCTGAAAGACATCCCGAAGCATATCAAGGTGTGCTTCAGGGGAAAAGGGTATAATATACCAAAGACGGTAGAAACCATAGTCGACCTCGCAATGGTCGCCAGACAGAACGGACTGCTGGCTCTGGAAGAAAAGGCAGAGGAAATCAAAGAGCCCTTTTTTCATTCTGCTGTCCTGATGATTATCGATGCCAATGATCCGGACAAGGTCAGGAGTACACTTGAAAACCGACTGGATGAAATGGCGGCCAGACATGAAGAAGCGAGAGGGCTGTATCTGAAGGGATCTGCGCTTGCGCCCGCATTCGGAATGATCGGAACGCTTGTCGGGCTGATCAACATGCTGAAGGGTATGAATCTGTCGGGCTCCGGCGGCGCGAGCACTCTGGGTCAGGATATGTCTGTCGCACTGATTACGACATTCTACGGAAGTCTGCTCTCAAATGTATTCTTTCACCCGATCGCGCAAAAGCTTGCGGTGCGCGAAAATGAAGAGGAGTTATACGGATCGACCGTAATAGAAGGGGTTCTGGCAATTCAGGCGGGAGAAAATCCAAAATACATTCGGGAAAATCTTCTGGCGTCACTGAAGACCGGCGAACAGCAGAAGCTTCTGGCCAAGGAGCCGGAGCACAATGAGTCGGATGGAGGTGAATCCTGATGTCCAGAAAGCGCAGAGGCGGCGGAGGCGGCGATGAAGGCGGAAACTGGATGGACACCTATGGAGATCTGGTAACGCTTCTGATGACCTTCTTTGTACTCCTGTATTCCATGTCAAGTCTGGATCAGAGTAAATGGGAGCTTTTTGTTAAGAGCATCTATCCGGGCCTTGAGGATAAAAAGGGAGAGGCAGTTCAGAATCTGAACATCAACGGAAAGGTGGATGCGACTTCAAGCTCCGAAGACACCATTGTAATGGGAAGTTCGACTTATCCGGATACGAAGATTCCGGGCAGTACCGATATCAACAAATTATACATCACTCTTGCGGAGACGATGGACAAGAGCGGTATCAGTGATGTTTCCGTCACACGCGGTGAAGATTATACATTTGTTGAATTTAAGGATCGGGCGTTTTTCGACGGTGATTCTTCCGTGCTTACAAGTCAGGGCAAGAATGCCCTGGACGTGTTCTGTCAGGTACTTGCGCCGGAGAAGGACCAGATATCTCAGGTTGATATCATGGGCCATACGGCGGAAGCGGTACAGACCGAGCTGAATACACCCCGCGGCGACCGGATGCTTGCATCCATGCGTGCGGCAGAGGTCTGTATTTATATTCAGGAAAAGAATGTAATTGAGGCGCAGAAGCTTGTCAGCATGGAGTATGGGGAATTCCGTCCGATTGCAGACAACAGCACGGAGCAGGGAAGAGCCGCCAACCGCAGAGTAGAGATTCTGCTGATTGACAAGGACGCGGAGGCTAGAAATCCCGATGAATATATGGCAGATGTTCAATCGGGTAATAACGCTGACAAAACCGCTGTTACCGATGGAAATCCGGATACGGATGTTCAGTTCGGAAAATCGGCAGTAGCGTCGACTGTCAATCCGTCCTGATTGCATCATGTCTGACGGAAGAAAATAAAGGAAACAGGAATGGCAGATGTATTAACACAAAGTCAGATCGATGAGCTGCTTAAATCTATGCAGAACGGATCCGGAGATGGCGCGGCAGACGCATCATCAAAGCTGAATCCGGAAGAAGAGTACAACAAATATGATTTTTACAGCCCTCGTAAATTCACAAAAGAAAAACTGAAGATCCTGCAGAGTATCTTCGAAAATTACGCGCGGATTCTGACCTCACAGGTAAACGGCATCTTTCGCACCATGACGGATATTACTGTCATGGAGCTGCGTGAGAGCAGGTATTATGAATTCGTGAATTCTTTTCATGAGAATGCGTGCATGACGATTATCGAGACGGAGATATCCGAAAAAGGAAAATCGAATGTGCCGATGATGATATATGTATCGCCCGGGCTGATTCTGACTTTGATGAGCCATATGCTAGGAGGCGGAGATCAGGTACTTACAGCCCCGGACGATTACCGTTATACGGATGTTGAGATGTCTCTGTACCGCAGGATTGTAGAGTACATCACGAAGGCAATGAAGGATGGATTCTCCAATTACATCACAGCGGATTTCCGGCCGATTCGTATCGAGGAGAATCCTTCGATGGTGCAGGAGGTGGGGCTGGATGAGACTGTCGTTCTGATCCTTCTGAATGTGGATGTCACAGGTATCTCCGCGGAGAAAATCCGGATATGCATACCGGGTACTCTGCTGGAGCAGATGTTCCGCATTATTGACAACCGGAAGCATCTCGCAAGAGGATTCACGTATTCCAATCATTCCAGGGTGATCATGGATCATATTGTGGATACAAAATATCCGATGACAGCGAAACTGGGTACAATACGGCTGAGTCTCGAGGATTTATATAATCTTCAGCCCGGCGATATCATTGACATGAACAAGTCGAAGGGCAGCCCGCTCACGGTGTATGTGGGAGATCAGCCATGGTTCCGCGGCACTATGGGAGTGCACCGCAAGAATATAGCGATTCGGATTACAGAGCGGATTCCCCGCAGCGAAATGGAAAAAGCAGGGAACGATCCGCCGGATGTATTCCGGAATGTGAAAGAGGAACCTGAGGGAAAATAGCTGATATTTATGCAAAACGGACCGGGGGACGGCCCCATACAGAAGATACAGGATAAAGGAGAAATGAAATGGCAAAAATATTACTGGTGGACGATGCGGCATTTATGCGGATGATGGTCAAGAATTCACTGACCAAGGGAGGATTCGGAGATTGTACATTCATTGAGGCAGTGGATGGAATGGATGGCGTGCAGAAATACGCGGACGAAAAACCGGATCTGGTGATCATGGATATCACGATGCCAAATATGGACGGATTACAGGCTCTGAAGAAAATCCGGGAGGCGGATCCGTCGGCGAAGGTAGTGATGTGCACGGCAATGGGGCAGGAGAGCATGGTTGTTGAGGCAATTAAGAACGGCGCGAAGGATTTCGTTGTAAAGCCTTTTAATAACGAGAGAATTTGCTCGACTGTGAAAGGAATCCTGGGCTGACAGGCAGGATCGGGAAGGAGGAAGATATGTCTTTTCTGGATTCGTTTGATATCAGCGCATCGGGAATGAGCGCACAGAGAATCCGGCTTGATGTTGCGGCAGAGAATATAGCAAATGTTGATACAACAAGAACGGAGGCAGGCGGCCCGTACCGGAGAAAGGACGTAGTTCTGGAAAGCTACGGAGATAATCAGTCGTTCGCGAATGTTCTGCGCCAGGCGAGAACCGGAAATGCGGTGACGGCATCCGGTAAGAGGGGAGTCAGAGTCAGCGAAATAGTGGAGGATACACGTTCCTTTAAGAGAGTGTATGATCCTGAAAATCCCGATGCGGACGCAGAAGGCTATGTGCGTAAGCCGAACGTGGATGTGCTGAAGGAAACGGTTGATTCCATGTCGGCGACTCGTTCCTATGAGGCAAATGTAACGGTTCTGAACGCTATGAAGCAGATGATCGCCAAGGCAGAGGAAATCGGACGCTGACGTCGATGAGGATTTTGGTTATATCCGGAGAAAGTGAAGGAGAGGGGTAATAAATGGCTGCAACCGTTTTTAATGACATGGAAATTGACGCGATCGGCGAAATTATGAACATAAGCATCGGAGCCTCCGCAACGGCGGTGTCTACGATGCTCGGGACGGCAACAAACATCACGACGCCGGTTGTCAGTGTCGAGACACGCTCTCAGTTTGAGTTCCACGATCTGGAACCTGCAGTCGGAGTCGAAATTTCCTATGTCGAGGGACTGAACGGACGGAATATTATGATGTTCAGCCGGGATGATGTACGCGTCATTGTCGGAATGATGATGGGAATGGAAATTCCCCCGGAAGACTTTGTGATGGATGAGATGAACGCAAGCGCGATCCGAGAGGTAATGAACCAGATGATGGGCTCCTCAGCGACCGCGCTTTCCGAATTCCTCGGCTATCCGGTGAATATTTCGACACCTGTGTCCTTCGAAATACCTGATGAAAAGACATTCAAGGAAAAATACTTTCCAAGTGGCGTGAAGCAGGTTGTGGTCCGTTTTAAGCTGGAAATCGGGGACAAGCTCAGCACGGAGTTCCTGAATATCATGTCGGTTTCACTGGCGAAAAAGCTGCTGGAGCCGTATGCTTCGAGCCTCGGTTCGGCTGCTGTGGATGAGGGCGAGGAAGCTGTCGAGGAAGAAGGCAAAGAGGAGAGCGGCGAAGAAGGCGTCTCTAAGAACGGAGATGATGGAGCGCACGCGGATGATATGGCGGCAGATACTGAGCCGTCCTCTGCGGATTCCGGCGGAAAGCCTCTGGATCAGGCGGCCACGGATGCACTGCTTGCGCGGCTGAAGGGAGATATGAATGAATCTGCCGATACAAAAGATTCGGAGCAGGAACCGGACGATGCGGATGTTGAGGAGCAGTACCGGAAGATTCGGAGCAGCAATAGCGGCAATCGCACCCTGAGTCAGTCTGAGATGGACGAGCTGATGAAAAAGATTTCCGGAGAGGGGCAAAGGGCAGACGAAGCTGCGGAAACAAAGCTTCGATCTGGCGGCGGAAGGGCGTCAGAGGCAGAAAACGCCCGAAATACGCAGCCGCAGGAGCAGGCCCCGGCACAGCCACAGGTTCAGGTACAGACCGGAGCAGATGCCGGAGTACAGGCCCCGGCGCAGTCACAGGTCCAGGCACAGCCACAGGTCCAGGCACAGCCACAGGTACAGACACAGCCACAGGCATCCGCTTCGGACCCTGTGCTTGCTTCGATTCTGGCATCTATGCAGCAGTCGCAGACGGCCATGATGGAGCTGATCCGCGAGATGCATGAGGAGAACAAGGCTGCGGAGGCGTTCCGACGGAAGGAGTATGAAGCAAAAGAGTCTGCCGGATCAGACGGACGGAATGGCGGCGCAGAGAGGTCCGGCGTTCACAAAGACAGGATCCGGTCACTGAATTCACCGGAATTCTCTGATCTTGCGAAGGATGGAGTCGAACAGGAAGAAAACCGCGAGATGCTGATGAGGGTTCCTCTGGAAATCTCCGTAGAGGTTGGAAGAACGCGTAAGCCGGTCAAGGACATCCTTGACCTCACACAGGGATCTCTCGTGGTACTGGATAAAATGGCCGGGGAGCAGGCTGATCTCTATGTTAATGGAGAATGCATCGCAAGAGGGGATATTGTTGTGGTAGAGGATAATTTCGGAATCCGTATCACGGAGATATTGAACAAAGATATTACCAGGGAGACGGTGAAATGATTGAGGCAGTAACTGTTATATTGATCTGTGCGCTGATTCTGGTGCTCGCCTGGGTGTGCAGCCGTGTGCTTGGGAAGACAATGAGCCGCCGTCAGCGCGGAAAATACATGGAGGTAATCGATCAGACAGCGCTTGGATCGGACCGTGCCCTTCTGATTGTCCGTGTTCAGAAACGGTATCTGCTTCTGGGATCGGCAAACGGTCAGATCAGTATGCTCACGGAACTGGATGAGGACTTTGAGAAGCTGTCGGAAAGCAGCGGAGAGGGCGATGACCCATCGGACGGATCTGTGAATTTCAAGGATGCTTTTCTGTATAATCTGAAAAAATATACCGGAGTTTCCGGTGGAAAGAAGGAACACTGAAAATGGAGGGAATTCAGACAACGACAGAACTTCTGAATGGTCTGAACGGCGGCAATACACCGGCACTCAACATGATTTACACCCTGACGCTGGTAGCGCTGCTCCCGTCGATTGTCATTATGATGACATCCTTTGTCCGGATTATTATCATCCTGTCTTTCACACGAAACGCTCTGGGTGTTCAACAGACGCCTCCCAATATCGTCCTTGTGGGAATCTCTCTGTTTCTGACACTGTTCATCATGAGCCCGACGATCAAAAAAGTGAACGAGACGGCATATCAGCCATATCAGAGGGGGGAGATTACGCAGGAAGCGGCCATCGAGCGCATGCAGGTTCCCATGAAGGAATTTATGCTGAAGAATACCGAACAGAAGACACTCGACAAGTTTATCGAGATGTCAAAGACAGAAAAGGTGGAGGATCCAAAGGATTATCCGCTGACGGTGATCACGCCGGCTTTTATGACGAGTGAGCTGAAGAGAGGCTTTATGGCAGGCTTTCTCATCTATCTTCCGTTCCTGCTGATTGATATCGTGGTGGCGACAACGCTGATGTCGATGGGAATGGCCATGATGCCGCCGACGATGGTGTCAATGCCGTTCAAGCTTCTGCTCTTTGTATCGGTAAACGGGTGGCAGTTACTGTTTTCCACGGTGATATCAAGCTTCCGGTGACGGATATTCAGACAGAAAGGTGGTTGATAGAAGGTGACAAACGCAGAAGTGATTGATGTGGTACGGCAGACACTGCTGACCGCACTCAGAATTGCGCTCCCCTTTCTTATCGTCAGCATGCTGATCGGAATTGTTCTTGCAATTTTTCAGGCGGCAACACAGATTAATGAGCAGACACTGATGTTCATCCTCAAGCTGGTAGGTATCGTGGCATTGCTGTTTATACTGGGAAGCTCAATGCTGGCAACAATGCAGGAATTCTTCCGGAATATCATGCGCATGATTGCGGGAGGGTGAGGATGATTGTCTTATTCGGACTTATTATTATGAGGATGTCCGGGGCTTTTGTTTTCAATCCGTTTTTCGGGAGAAATGAGATTCCGCCGGCAGTGCGGGGCGCATTTACTTTTGCCTGTTCTCTGATGCTGTATGTATGGGTCGGAGGCAGGATGGATCACATGCCGCAGACGGTTCTGGAATTCACGGCAGCGTCCCTGAAGGAACTGCTTCTGGGGTTTGTTCTGGGGTTTGGCATGCAGCTGGCTGTCATGGTGATACGTTTCGGCACAGCTGTCATTGATTACATGCTGGGATTATCTATGGCGCAGGTCTACGATCCGGCCAGCAACGCACAGATGACCGTGTCATCTCAGCTCTATTATGCACTGATGATGCTTGTCTTCATGGTTAACGGCGGACATATACGGTTCCTGCAGATACTTTTTGAGACGGCCTATTCGATACCTTTCGGGCAGGTGACTGTTACGATGGCACTGCCGGAATTCATGCTGAAATATTTTTGCGAATGCATTGTACTCGGCATGCAGTTCGCAATGCCGATCGTTGTGATTGAATTATTGACGGAGACAGCGGTGGGAATTCTGATGCGCTTTATTCCGCAGATCAACATTTTTGCTGTAAGCTTCCAGATAAAGCTGATTGTCGGGCTGATTATGCTGTTTGTTCTGTTTGTGCCGATGTCGTCGGTTATCGATACGGTATGGAATACTCTTTTTGACAGAATGCATGAAATGGTATCTCTTATGACACCATGACTGCGTATAATATCCGGGATGAAGGAAGTGATCGATTTTGGCAAATGACGATAAAACCGAACAGCCTACCCCAAAACGAATGCGGGAAGCCCGGGAAGAGGGAAATATATTCCAGAGCCGTGATATTGTAACGGTTGCGGTCCTGCTGGCCGCAACGCTGGTCCTGCGCGGCAGAATAGGCGGAATCAGGACGGCACTGCGGGCTTTCCTTATGGAGATCCTGCAGGATATGAAGCAGGACCCGTCGACGGTCCTTTCCAGTCATCTCGCGATTTCTCTGCTGCGGGCAGCAGCTGTTTCGGCACTTCCGATTGCACTGGCCGTCGCGGTGATCGAGATCGTCTCGGCGGGGATTCAGACGAGATTTAATTTCGCAAAAAAGGCATTGCGGCCAAAATTCAGCCGCATGAACCCGATCAATGGTTTCCGCAGGCTGTTTTCGCTCAGGGGAATCATGGAGCTTTTGAAAAATCTGGCTAAGGTGATCATCCTGACGGTTTTTGTCTGGATGACGCTGCGGAGCGATTCGTACGCTATCGCTCAGATGATCGATATTCCGACTGCCGAATCGGAGAAGATGCTGTTTCGTATGATATTCGGACTCATGCTCCGGATCACCGCGGCATTTGCCGTGATTGCCGCGGTTGACTGGGCTTTCCAGAAGCGTCAGCACAGAAAAGATCTGATGATGACGAAACAGGAGGTCAAGGATGAATACAAGCAGGAGGAAGGAAATCCGGAAATCAAGGGAAGAATCAAGAGAAAGCAGAGGGAGATTTCACAGCGCAGAATGATGCAGCAGGTTCCCGAGGCGGATGTAATCGTGCGTAACCCGACACACGTGGCGGTAGCATTGAAATATGACCCGAACATATCCGGGGCGCCGGTTGTTGTCGCAAAGGGACTGGACTATCTGGCGCTGCGAATCGTCCGTACAGGGGAACAGCACAAGGTTCCCTGGATCGAGAACAAAGTGCTTGCCCGGGGGCTCTATGCTTCATGTGAAGTGAATCAGGAGATTCCTGCCGAGTATTACAGCGCTGTCGCGGAGCTCCTGGTATATATTTACCGGCAGGAAAAAAGAGAGGACATCTTTAACAGCTGAGATAGTGTAACCCGTAGTTTGCAAATGTGAACAGGAAGTCGGACACATGCAGAGATTGGTCAAAAAACTGTTATCAAATTCCGTTACGCTCATGGTGCTGGTCATCGTGCTGATGATGATCATTCCGATCCCGGCGGGATTGATTGACGTGTTTATTTTGCTGAATATGGCGATTTCCATGATGATTATCGTAATCACCATGTCTATTCATGAACCGCTTGAATTTTCCATTTTTCCGACCCTTCTTCTGATTACGACGCTTTTCCGTCTTGGCATTAATGTTTCAACAACGCGGAACATACTGGCACACGGAGGTTCTTCCGGAAAGGTAATCAAGGCCTTCGGAGACTTTGTGCTTCAGGGCAACATTGTTGTCGGGCTTGTCATTTATATCATCATTGTGCTGATGAATTTCCTTGTAATCAACAAGGGCGCCGAGCGTGTGGCCGAGGTAGCGGCCCGGTTTAATCTGGACGCGATGCCGGGAAAGCAGATGGCGATCGATTCAGATATGGGGACAGGTCTGATCGATGAGCAGGAGGCTGCCCGCCGCCGGCTTAAGGTGCAGAGGGAGGCGGACTTCTATGGATCCATGGACGGCGCGACCAAGATTGTAAAGGGAGACGCAACAATGTCTCTGATTACAACGGCGATCAACCTTGTCGGAGGAATAATCATCGGAATGGTACAGGGCGGAGGTGATCTCGCAACGGTCGCGTCCACCTATTCCATCGCGACAGTCGGAGACGGTCTGGTAGGACAGATCCCGTCCCTGCTGATTTCGACGGCAACCGGAATGATTGTGACGCGTGCGGTCGCGGAAGGTTCTCTGAATGAGGATATCTCACGGGAATTCCTCATGCAGCCGCGGGCATTTCTGATTTCCGGTCTCGTAATGTGCGCGCTTGTGGTCGTGCCGGGCATGCCTGTTCCGTATGTGCTTCTCGTAGGAGGTCTGCTGATCCTTGCCGGCTACAGACTGGAGAAGAAAATGGGGGAGCAGCCGCGGATCGGAAGAGCCATGGAGGGGTTCGGAAAGGGTCCGGAGGAAGGCATGGGGAAGGCTTCTTCAGAAGGAAATGTGAAGGCATCCGCAGGAGGCACGCCTGCTGCGGCAAAGGCGTCTGAACCCGAGGAAAAGACGGTATCTGAGGAAGATTATTTCAAGGATGTTAATAATATCTACAAGCTTCTTACGGTAGAACCGATTGAACTCGACTTCGGCTACAGCCTCATACCGCTCGCGGACGAATCGATCGGGGGAAGACTGATCAGCCGAATTGTCATCTTCCGGCGTCAATACGCGCAGGACATGGGCTTTGTGGTTCCTTCGATCCGGCTCAGAGATTCTTCAACACTCGGGACGAATGAATATGTCATAAAAATAAAGGGAGAAGAGGTCGCCCGGGGCGAGATTCTTGTGGATTATTTTCTAGCGCTTCAGTCTGACAGCGTTGAAAAGGAAATAGACGGCATAGATACGATTGAGCCGGCATACGGAATCCCGAGCAAATGGATCCGGCCGGAGAACCGGGAACGGGCAGAGCTCTATGGCTACACTGTAATCGACCCGATGTCTGTTATGGTCAACCACCTGTCAGAGGTTATCCGGCTTCACTCTTACGAACTCATTACCAGGCAGGAAGTGGTGCGGCTTGTGGAAAATCTGAAGAAAACAGCCCCGGAGCTTGTGAACGATGTGATCGGGAGTACGGTTACATACAATATGCTGCAGAAGGTATTGGTTCAGCTTCTCCGGGAAGGTGTCGCGATCAAGGATATGGAAACCATTGTCGAGACAATGGCAGGTGCGGTTTCAGACGGCGGTATGCAGGCCAGGGATATTGATTCGATAACGGAACAGGTGCGTATAGCTCTGAAACGCACGATCACGAGGATGTATTGTGAAGACGGCAACATGCGCGTGCTTACTTTGGACGCGGATCTGGAGAAGGCAATGGTGGATTCTCTTGCGAAGGGCGAAAACGGCTATTATCTGGCACTGTCGCCCGATATTCTGCAGAGTGTAATCCGGCAGGTTCAGGAAGGGGTAAAGAAATTCAGCAGCTTTGGTCAGGCACCGGTGATCCTTACTTCACAGGTTATGAGAGCTCATTTCCAGCGGATGATCGGACAGTTTTATCCGAATGTACGGGTGCTTTCCTTTAATGAAGTCGCGGATAATGTACAGATTCAGGCTATCGGAAGTCTGAAGCTTGAATCGGATCAGAAGCAGGTATCCTGAGGAACAGCAGACCAACAGAGGGGGGATATGAGTGGTGAATAAAGAAGAATGGAAAGGCAAATCAAATGAAGAACTCTTTGCCCTCTATTTCCGGGAAAGTGATGAAACGGAAAAGCGGGCACTGAAACAGGAAATCACTCTCCGTTATCTCTATATCGTAAAGGCCATCGCATTTCAGATGAGAGACATGTTCGCCAGTTTTACGCAGCCGGAGGATATCATCAATGAGGGCGTACTGGAAATAATGAAGGGGATTGAACGCTATGAGCCCGACAGCAATATCAAATTCGAGACGTTTATATCGCGCCGCATCCGCGGCATGGTGATTGATCTTATGAGAAAAAATGACTGGATGCCGAGGAATTTTCACAGGGATCAGAAGTCAATAGAAGACGCGTACCGTTCGCTGTCAGAAATGAACGGAAGGGCCCCGACAGATGAAGAATTAGCCGGATCTACGGGGATCGATATCCGCAGACTGCGGAAGATCAGGAGTATGGAGACGATGGTCAATGTCCTGTCTCTGGATATGACCTATGAAGACAATGATTCAGCAGTGCTGCAGGTACCGGAGGAGGATATCAGCGCACAGCCCGAGAAGAGCTATCTGAAGGGCGAGACCGTGAGAATGCTTGCGGATGCGATTAATTCTCTTCAAGAGAAAGAAAAGATGATAATTTCGTTATATTATGTCGATAATTTAAATATGAGCCAGATTGCGCATGTTATGGAAATCAGCCAGCCGAGAGTCTCCCAGCTGCACGCGCAGGCAGTGAAAAAACTGAGAAAATTCATGCTTGCAGAGAATTGATACAATAACGGGGAGGTAATCATGTATCAGGGATTTTATGAGTTGACATCCGGAATACTGACGCAGCAGAGAAATCTGAATACAATCAGCAATAATATGGCAAATGTAGAAACCGCCGGATTTAAGAAGGATACGATGACGATGTCTACGTTTCGGGAAGAAATGGTGGTGCGGACGGGAAGAACAGACCGGAAGACGAGCACGGATCTTCACACTGCCACACCGATTGTAAAGGCAGACCGGACGTATACGGATTTTTCTCAGGGAGCGTTAAAGGAGACAGAAGGAAGGTATGACTTCGCAATTTCCGGCAACGGGTTCTTCGCGGTGAGAACTCCGTCCGGCGTCCGTTATACCAGAAACGGCTCTTTTTCCGTATCGGACGGAGGCGTTCTGCGGCTTGAGAACATCGGAGACGTTCTCGGAACGGACGGGCAGCCGATCCGGATTGATAATGAGAATTTTACGGCGGATGACTACGGCAGGATCCGGTCATCAGACGGGCGTCTGCTCGGACAGATCCGAATTGTCGGATTTCCTGACACGGACGCGCTTCGCAAGGAGGACAACGGAATGTACTCCGGACAGGGCGGCAGGGATCTCAGCGGCCGCACAAAGGTGATGAACGGATATCTTGAGCAGTCCAATGCCGATATGGTCGGACAGATGACCGCAATGATGTCGTCAGAGAGAGCCCTGCAGAGCGCGGCACAGATGCTCAGGCTGTATGATACTGTGCTGCAGAAGGCATCGGGAGATGTCGGAAGTCTGCGATAACCGGACAGCAGAAAATTGATCTGTGACAGCTGGTCTTCGATAACGAAGGAAGGATACGATCGTAAAATGGATATGTCATTTTGGACGGGCGCGGTTGGCGCGTCAGCGGCACAAAAAAAACTGGATATAGTATCGAATAACCTGGCGAATGTTAACACAAACGGTTTTAAACCGAAGAATGCGTCGTTTACGGAACTGGTGAAATATAACCTGAATGCTCCGGAGAACGAGAATACCGATCTGGCGACATCATCCGGGGCGGCACTCAGCTCCGCACCGACAAACTTCCGAGGCGGAGCACTGCATTCCACTGACAGAAAACTGGATTTCGCACTTACGGAGAATAATACTTTTTTCCGGGTCAGAGATCAGGCGACAGGAGAGATGTTCCTGACGCGGAACGGGCATTTCCATGCCGGAGTAATGGCGGACGGGAGACAGGCTCTTCTGACGGATTCGAATCAGCAGGTGCTCGATATGCAGAATCAGCCGGTCTACCTCAGCGATGCTGTGGAGGGAACGATAGCGGGGGAGCGGAAAATCGGTATATTTACCGTGCCGTTCCCGTCGCGGCTGCAGAATACAGGAGAGAATAATTACAGTGTCAGAGAGGGAGACCGCAACAATCCCGTAAGCGTTTATGAGGACGGGCAAATGGTTCAGGGAGCGCTCGAGTCTTCCGGCACAGACATGGCCCGGGAGATGACGAATGTAATTGAGGCACAGCGGGCCTTTTCCTATAATCTGCGCATGGTTGCTGCATCTGATGAGATCATGACAACAATAAACGGACTTCATAACTGAAGATTCTGACGGCCGCCGGGTATCATCGGCGTTTACAGATATGTAAAGAAAAGCCGGAAGAAAGAAGAATCGGCACAAAGAGGAATCCGTACAAAGTAGAAGTGGCATAAAGAAATTGATGGAAGATACAGTTTTGGTTCAAATCGGAGATATGAAGGTCGGCCAGGGAAATCAGATATTGATAACCTATGCGCTGGGGTCCTGTGTGGGAATCAGTTTTTATGATCCCCTTCTTAAACTTGGTGCTCTCCTCCATGTACTCCTCCCGGCTAAGGGAGAAAATCGGGATGTGAATCCGATGAAGTATGCGGACAGCGGAATTCACGAGACATTGCAGGAACTGACCAGGAAAGGCTTCTGCAAAAACAGAGCCATTGTCAAAATGGCAGGTGGAGCGAAGATGTTCGGTGATGATGGAAATTTATCTCTCGGCATGATTGGTGATCGCAACGTGTACAGTGCGAGACAGACATTGGCCAGGGAGGGCCTTTGGATTGCGGCAGAAGACGTCGGGGGTGTATCCGCGCGTACAATGAGCCTGGATCTCAGAAATGGAGACGTCAGCGTCAGGGCTGCCGGAAGAGAACAGATACATCTATAGGAGGTGCCGGAATGGCGAAGAAGAACGAAAAAGAAGGAATTCTTCTGGAAACAGGTACAAATGAGATTGAAATCATGAAATTCCGGGTAGCAGGAGAGCTTTACGGAATTAATGTCGCAAAGGTTAAGGAAATCATGATGAGTGAGCATGTGAAGCCGATGCCGCATGCACATCCTGCTGTTGAGGGATTTTTTAAACCGAGGGAATCCCTGATCACGGTAATTAATCTGGCAAAGTATCTGACAGGAAGAGAACCGGATCATTTGGAGAATTCAAGAGATCTGTTCATCATCACGAATTTTAACAAGATGATGGTAGCCTTCCGCGTGGACAGCATTGAGGGGATCAGCCGGATCTCGTGGAGAAATATCAGCAAACCGGATAAAACACTCGAGAACGGAGACGACAGCGTTGCAACCGGTATCGCCCAATGCGAGGATGAGCTGGTTACAATCCTTGATTTCGAGAAGATTGTTGCGGAAATAGCTCCTGAGACATCAATCAAAATTTCTGAAGTGGAGGAGCTGGGACCCCGTGAGAATGATTCGGCTCCGATTGTGATTGCGGAAGATTCGGTCCTGCTTCAGCAAATGGTGCGGTCCGCACTGGAGAAGGCAGGGTACACAGAGATTACGATGTTCAACAATGGTCAGGAGTGCTGGAATTATCTGAATGGAATCAAAGGGAACGCTGATCTGTATGACAGAGTAAATGTAGTAATCACGGATCTTGAGATGCCTATGATGGATGGACATCGTCTGACGCGGCTGATCAAATCGGACAAACAGCTGAGAAATATTCCGGTTGTTATTTTCTCTTCTCTTATCAACGAGCAGATGTTTTTGAAGGGAAAGGAAGTCGGCGCAGACGAACAGCTCTCCAAGCCGGAGATTGGTCATCTGGTCCAGGTTCTGGATGAACTTGTCCGTCGGTTTCGCGAAAACAGAAAAGAAGGTTTTCAGAGCTGAGGTCTGACCATAAGGCAGCCGTGATGATGGATTGCCGGCGAACAGAGATAACAGGGCAACTGTGATGATGGGTGCGGGCTTACCTGAGATATTGGCGAGAACAGGAAACATAATCAGGTATGGCGCGATGCCGGAATGATATTACACGGGAATAAAGAGGCAGTTGATATGGCAGACGAGATTGACAGAAATGAAGAAGATGGAATCGCGGATACCGTAAGAAAAGCATTTGACACCAGAATAGAGGTATCCCCGGAAAACCGTATGACGTCGGAGGGCGGAACAGATATGAACAGGAGGTCCTCAAAAGGCCCGCATGCATTCAGGGTCGGAGGGACTTCCGGGCCAAGAGTTACTGTCGTCGAGGAAACCTCTGTCGCGGACCAGATATCGGATGTTATCCGGGACAATCTGGAGAAACGTCTGGAATCCAGTGTTTTCGGGGATCAGGCCGACAATCCGGATATTTCGGACGGCTTTCACATTGTAAATGTTTATTCGGAAATTCTAAGGCGGGAACATGTTCTGGAAATGATGCGAAGCGTCGGAGTATGTACATGCGAAAGGTGTCAGGCGGATGTTCTCGCGCTGACGCTGTCCAGCCTGCCCGCGAAATACTGTGTCATGTACAGGCATTCCACATCGCCGCAGATCAGTTACTTCGAGAAGAAACACAGAAGCGAGATAAGGGACGCAATACTGAAGGCATGCGTGACTGTAAGGGATCATCCGCGGCACAACCGCTGAGGTCAGTCCCGCAGAATTATGATTTACGCGAACAGTGAGCCGCAGCCGAATGCGAAGTATTCGTGTGCGGCGAGCGTCGCGATAGCGAGAGAAAACGATCTTCTCCGGGATAATGCGGGGATAGCGGAAATAATTGAGCAGCACAGCAGGCATACAGCCGGAAGAAGTGGGCGATCCATTTCTTCCGGCTCTTTAAATTCTGAAGCTCATAGAGATCAGGGCTTATGAAGAAAGCAGATTCTGACGATATATGATACAGAGATCAACGAGAGATCAACGAGAGATCAACGCAGAGAAACACATAGAGCGCAGCGCAGAGAACAAGGATTGCATAAAGTCAGGGAGTGAATATATATGAAAGTATCTTCAGACAGTTCTTCGTCAACGTCAAGTCTGGGCAATACAAGCCTGAAGGGATTCGGAGGTATGGTTTCCGGTATCGACAGGGATTCACTGATCGAGCAGCTGACCCTGGGTACGAGCTCGAAGATCACCAAACAGAAGCAGGCAATTACAAAAGAACAGTGGAAGCAGGAAGCTTATCAGAACATCTCGGATAAGGTAATCAGTCTGGAGGACGAATATCTTACATTTTCATCTGAAAGCGCATTAAAGGATCCGGATACCTATGCGAAAAAGCTTCTGACCGCAGAGGGAGATTCTGATTCCGCAAAGTATATCAAGGCGGAGGGACTGTCTGATCTGACGGAAAATATTGCGGTAAGCGCGGTTACCCGGCTTGCGAGTTCCGCAACCATTGTGTCCGGCACAAAGGGATCCGGAGGTCCTGTCACTACCGGAGATCTCAGAGGTGATGTAACGACAGCGGCGATCCGTCCGGGATCGACATCCATTACCTTCGGCACCTATGACAGTACCAACAGCAAGTTTATTCCGAAATCGGTATTCGTATTCCCGACGGTTTACAAGGATACAGAAAATGGAAAAGAAGTCAGCAAATCTATAGATTACACCATGAAGGATAAATCCGCGCTCGTGGATGAGATCAATAAAGCTTTGGATCAGAACCCGGTGAGTATGGGGGATGATCTGAGCCTCAGGTTCCGTTATGACAGCAAGGCTGACAAGGTTTCCATGCAGGTGGTGCAGAAGAGCGGATCCGAGACAAAGGACGTAACAGCCTCCTCCACATATCAGGTCAAGGCAGGAGACGAGGCACTTCGTGCCATGGGAATTGATGTAGATGCGCTGAAGAAGGCGGACGCTACAAAGGAGTACAGCACAAAGGGGATCTCGATCCAGGAGTACAACAGCAATATCGCCAGCAGTACAAATACGAATAAATTCAGCAGCTCCATTCAGAAGACGGAGACGCTGTCTGATTATCTGTCGGGCAGAAAGCTCAGCTTTTCATACAGCGGCTCTTCAGCGGACATTGCCCTTGATTCCGGGGATATGAGCGGCATATCATCTGCCGCGGATGCGGGGGAAAGGGTGGAGGCGATCGCCGGGCTGTATCAGAAAAAGCTGGACAGCGCGTTCGGATCCGGAAAAATCCAGGTGAGCTTTGATTCCACCGCGGGTTCCATTTCCTTCGCGCCGGCGGACAGCAGTGAGCAGCTCAGCATCAGCAGCAGCGACAGTGAGCTCCTGTCTAATCTGGGAATCACCAATCATGCTTCGACAAAACTGAATCTGGACAGCTCAATCTGGGAGAATCGTGAGCGCCTCGGGTTTGCTTCCGCGATTTCCGAAGAGGAACTGAACCAGCAGCTGTCTGATTTCACAATAAACGGAAGCAAGGTATCTGGAATTACCGCGTCTTCAACACTGAGAGATATGCTCTACCGTATCAACAGCAGCGGCGCGGGAGTGAAGGCAACTTACATGTCAGGCAGCAATCAGTTCGTGCTGATTGCCGGAAAATCCGGATCCGGAAGGACAATCACGCTGGGAGAAGGGGCGGAAAGCACCATTTTCGGCACACAGGCAGCAGATGGAGGAATCACCGGCGTCAGTCAGGACGGACAGGATGCCGAGATGATCTATAACTACGGAAACGGAATCAATCAGAGGGTTCACAGCGGTACAAACACGTTCAGCATTGACGGCCTTTCCATAACGGTAAGCGGAACCTTCGGAATGGTGAAAAACGCCGACGGCACAGAGACGGTTGACGCCGGAAAAGCGGTTCGTTTCTCATCAAAGACAGATGCCGACAAGGTGACGGAAAAAGTAAAAAAATTCATCGATTCCTATAATGAGATCGTAACGGCGGTCAATGATCAGATCCGGAACAAACCGTCGTCGGGCTATGATCCCCTTACCGAAGATCAGGAAAAGGAAATGACGGAAAAGGAGATCACGGAATGGGAGAAGAAAGCCAAGGAAGGCATTCTGTACAGCTCTACGGTAATCCGGGATTTCAGTGACACACTTCAGTCGTTTTTCACAAAGATGATGGAACAGGGCCACAGCTATACCGATATGGAGAAAATCGGAATCAGTATGTCGGACGACTACAGTGACGGCGGCAAAATCAGTTTCGATGAGAGCAAGTTCAAGGCCGCTCTCGAGAACGACAATGAAACCGTTCAGGAGATCATGGGCGGAAACGGGTCCGGCAAGGGCATGGCTCAGGTTATCGAAAATCTGCTGACGCCGTACGCAACCCGCTTTGCCACCAGAAACGGCAATTCCTACGGCAAACTCGTTGAAGAAGCCGGATCTTCAAAACTGATCCTGACGAAAGAGGACAATAATATTTACCGAAGCATAAAGGAGATGAACGAGAAGATCACATCCCTTAAGTCGCTGTTAAAGACGGAGCAGGACCGTTACATTACCCAGTTTTCATCGATGGAGTCATCTATCAGTGAACTGAATTCGCAGTACTCTTATCTCAGCGGTATTACCGGATGAGAACGTGCTATACCTTTTTGATGAACAGACAGGAGAGATCGTAAAATGAATCCTTATCAGAAATACAGAAATCAAAGCGTGGAATCCATGAGCAAGGGCGAATTGCTGGTGCTGCTGCTGGACGAGTCAATCAAGGACCTGAAGCGCGCTTCTTTATCCCTTGAAGACGAGCAGTATGACAAATTTGAAGAGGATATGAGCTACTTTCAGAAAATCATACGGTATCTGAACAATACCCTTGACATGGAGCAGAGAATCAGCCGTGATCTCAGGAGACTGTATATGTATCTCCAGTATGACGCAGGGCGTGTGGTAGCGGCGCGCAAACGCATGGCGAATGAGATTCCCGAGATGATTACAATTATGACGAATCTGAGAGACGGTTTTGACGGAGCCGCCAGGAAGACGACGGTATCTCACGTGATTGAGGAGAAAAAAGTCATTGTCTGAAGAAAATCTGAAGGAAAAAATGGCCATTCTGCTGCAAAGACGATATAATATTATGCATGAGATCAAACGGCTGACCGATGATCTGGATGACGCCTTTTCCCGCAGCGACGATGTGTCCGCCGGTCTTGTCCTCAAAATGAGATCCGATCAGTTCAGCCTCTGTGAACAGAACTGGGAGGCTCTTCTGATGATCGGGGAGGAAAGCAGGGAAGGCGCGGATCTGGTGCGGCGCCTTCTGCGTCCGGATCCTGAAAACGTGAGGGCCGTGGATCCTCTGGAAGAGAAAATCGTGGATATCCGCCGGGGAGTCCGCAGACTGATTGCGGAGACCCGGGCGGAGGACCGGATGATCAGTCTGCGCAACGCCAGAGAGAAGTCGGCTTACTACGCTGCAGAGCACCATCTGTGACAGTCACGGACGCAAAAAGGTCTTAAGGGGAAGGAATGAGTCATAGTTTATTTGAAGGAAGATTTCTGGTAAATATGGTCGGGGGAATCATCCGGCAGGATCATCTGTATCCGGTTCACTCCCGCAAGGTTCACTGGGAACGGATCTACCGGATGGCAGATTATCATAAGGTGGCGAATATCGTCTATCTGGGGCTGCTCGGGGCTTCTGAGGAGATGGAAGAGGAGTGGAAGAACCGTTTCTTCCGCAGATATCAGCAGGCCCTCGCATACAAAGACATCTACGAAAAGGCGGAATCAGGGGTACTGGGAATGCTCGACGCAAATCAGGTTCCGTGTATTGTACTGGCAAGTTCGTCCGTGAGAGAATTCTATGAGATACCCGAAGCTGCCGGGAATTCCCCGCTCCAGCTTTTTTTTGATGAGAATAATTATGACAAGGCGAGAGATTACCTGATCGACAACGGTTATGAGACGACAGAGGGCTGTCCGGGATATGGCGAGCATATGGCGAATGCCGCAGATTTCCGGGTGGACATCTTCCGGAAGATTCCCTTCGAAACAGAGGGGCTGCAGAGCGGCATGAAAAAACTGATGGAGGGGTCCTATCCGGATCCGCATTTTTTTCATATCCGCGGACTGTCAATGGAATATGGATTTATCTACTGCATCACAAGTACCGTATATCAGTACTGCAGAAAGCTGCTGACACTCAGGCGGCTTCTGGACACATATCTGATGTTCAGAGGGTATCAGGAAGACATGGATGCGGCGCTTGTACACGAGTGGCTTCATAAATTGGGAATTGACGAGATCGCGGAGGCACTGCTGCATATCGCGGCGATGTGGTTCGGCAGCCGGGATGATGATCTGGTTAACGCGCCGAAGGACGGACTCGAGTTATATGACGAGATAGAGAGGCAGATTCTGTCCAACGGTCTTGCAAGGCCTGAGCATGAGATTCATCAGGTTGGCCAGATCTGTCTGCAGATTCAGAAATACCAGCAGAAGCAGGAAAAGGAACGGGAGAAGAGAAAGAGACGAGAAGCACAGCGAGTCGGAACCGCACAGCGAATCGGCTTTCTGCGAAGCCTGTTGCATCCCGAGCAGAAGGCTTCGGCGGGAGAGAACGGAGAACAGAAGTATATCAGCGGCAGGGTGACGGTTGACGAGGTCGATTTTGGTATTCTTGTGGGTACGCCGTATTTTGACCTCACACTGCCGAATCTGTGGAAAAATCACTGGGCAGTCCGGTTGGAGCAGACGAAGGAGGATTTCAGCAATTCCGATCTGCAGCCGGAGGAGAGAAACCCGTACACCTATCGGGTAAAGCTGATGATCCGGTCTCAGAGGGGTGACAGGATTCCTTTCCTTACCTTTCAGGTCTATGATGACGGTCTCAACGCCTCAATGGTGTCCAGAGAAGAGAACGGATATTATCTGGGCAAGCTCTTTCACATGGATGCAGACAATGAGTATGACGGTCATGTGACGGTTGTCTTCGACCGTGCGATTCCGGAAAGAGAGGATCTGGAGCTGTATGATATGCTCGATCAGAACCGGGAATCTATCATTGCGTCGATCACGCCGGTTAATGATCCGGGTGGACAGAATGTCAACCTTTTCGAACGGTTTGAGAACTGGAAGACGGAGGAAATGCCCTTTTCCTTCCGCTGACAGACAGGTAATGCAGATAAGTATGGAGCGGTGTGGGACACCGCTCCATACTTATTTTTTCTCGCTGCTGCTGGCCGGATCGGCCGGATTCTGCACAGGTGTATCGGCCGGATTCTGTGGCCTTCTGCCGGATGAAAGCCCATCGAGCAGAGAATCCTGAAGATCCAGGATCGCGCGGTAACCGGGTGCCAGTGAGCTTTTATTTTCCGCTTCTGCCTGAGAGAGCTCCTCGCGGAGAATAGACATCTGTCTCGGCGCGTCTATTGCCAGGCGTACCCCGTCAGGGGCACAGTCAACGACCGTAATCCGGATATTTTCTCCGATCAGAATGCTTTCATTTTTCTTTCGTCTCAGTATCAGCATGGGTAATTTCTCCGTCCGTGTTGTTCGGGTTTTGGTGTAAAAATTCAATCAGCTTATGTCGGAAGCTGTAACCGGAATGGTTGAGGATGACCTGCATTCCCGTCCTGGTGTCGGGATTGACCACAATCGGACATTTCAGATTAACGGTATTGTCGAGATAGTTGTTCTTCAGAACACAGATGACATAGAAGGTCAGGCTGTCCGCAGAATCCGCGTGGAGGTAGCTCAATTCTTCGGGTGTGAGCTCCGGCTGATATTCTTCGACAAGAGCGAACGGATTGATTACCACAAAGCCGATATGAGAATCCTCTGTGGACTGGAGAACCAGAAGAGTGCTGTCCTCTTCGTCGTTAAGGCAGAGCGGAAGGTACTCGTGGAGGTTCGGAAAACCGAACAGACCATCCGGAAAATTAATGCAGCAGTCGCTTTCGTATTCCAGAGTTCCGTACTCCTCTGTTTTTAAAGTCAGCATATATCAAATACCTCACAGAATATTAGAATCAGATTTTAAATAAGATATTATCATCAGATTTTGAACAGGGCTCAGGTTATCTCACGTAGTCAAAGAGAGAGGACTGCATGATATTGGAGCCTACCTTCATGGCTGCCTGATACGCATACTGCTGGGAATACATCTTGACAATGGCATCATAGGGGTCAATGCCGAGCTTGTCCTTATACTGCTTCTCCAGGGTATCCTTCACAGTATTCAGGCGTTCCTGCGTGTCGGAGAGAATCGACTGCTTCAGGCCGAGTTCGCGGTAGGTGCTGCTGATCCGCTGCTCGCTGTCATCCCATTTTCCGATCACATCTCCCAGATCGCGGGAGAAATTGTCGTGCGCCTTTGCTTCCGCGGTACGGTCCGTGCCCTTTTTCGCATCAATATAGGCGGCGGTGGTCAGGATGGTCTTTGCCGTCAGGGCGATCGGCGTCTGCTTCAGCTGTTCATCAATCTCGGAGAGAGCGCGATCTTTGCCGGAGGATTTTTCAAGAGCCTTGAGGCCGTCGGCGGAAAGGCCGGTCAGCATGTTCAGACCGCCCGTAAAGGTGTCCGGGAGGGTGGAGCGGTTCTCAAGGCTTCCGTAGCCGAGACTCATACGCCCTTCCTCTTCCATGGCCTTCAGAATGTAACTCTTCGTATCGCCGGCAGAAAGATCGGAGGTGACCGTGGTGCCGTCATCCTGAGCAGTCTTCCGTTTTCCGGAGTAGTCGAGCTGGAGACTGCCGTCATCGTTCAGATGGTAGGTCATCGACATGGTAGTTGTCGTGTCGGATTCACCGGGGAACTTGTGGGCGAAGCTCAAGGTAAAGGAATGGTTCTGCGTATCCTCGGTCAGCGTAAACGGAACCGTGGTCATGTCATTTCCGCCGAATACATAGAAGTTCTCATACGTAGTATTCAGAAGATTTGCCATTGTCTGCATGCGCTGTTCGAAATCGGAGTTGTAGGTCTCGATCGTCGTTACCTCTCCGTTGCCGCTGTCATTTCGCAGCGCCAGAATATTCTTGTTGATGGTTCTCATCTCCGCCTGGATGGACAGTGCGCCCTGCTCCTGCTGATAAAGCCGGTTGTTGACATCCGAAATAACCGTATTCTTGGCGATGACATCTGTGTACTGATTGTCGATCTTCTTGCCGCTGTAGTACGCGAGAGGATCCTCGCTCGCGGAGCTGTACTTCTCTCCGGAGGAGACCTGCTGCATGGACTTGTTCAGCTCGCTGTGCAGATCCTGTACGGTCTTTGCGTAATCTTTGTAATAGGTAGAACTTGTAACTCTCATAATCTGCTCCGATCTGATGAATTAAAATCAGCCGACCATTCCGATCAGCGTCTGCAGGGTCTGATCCAGGGAAGACATCAGCTTCGCCGCCGCATTGTAGGAGGATACATAGGTCATCATATTTGCAGCCTCCTCATCCAGACTGACACCGGATATCTGGTCCTTGGAGGTGGCGATGCTTTTCAGAATTGCCTGATTGGTTTTCAGGGTATTCTCGTTATTGTGAAGATCGTTCGCCAGGTAGGTGGAGATGCTGTTCATCTCATCCGCGTAGGAGCGATCGCCGATCTCCCGGTGTGTCGTGGAGAGAGACTGCAGCATATGCAGAGCTGTGTCAGTCGCGCTGTTGCCCTGTGCCGGATCTCCGAAGGTGCCGATGTGTACGGTACCGTTAACCCAGTTCTTTGAGATGCTGATGGAGGAGGCGGTGATCCGGTTTGCTGTCTGGGAATCGCCTGCCTTATCGATGCCGGAATTCACCAGAAGCAGGAAAGGACGGGTATCTTTGTCCGCATTCTTTTTAGTCAGATCTTCCGCGCTGAGATTAAAATTCGCGGTATTCTTATACACGTCATTGGTTCCCATGTAGTTGTACCGGTTCATCTCAAGCGCAAACGCGGAGGCAAGAGTATCGAGCCGCTTCATATAGTAGTCATAGCTCCTGTAGATGCTGCCGTTGTTCAGGCTGCTCTTGCTGTCCGCGAGCATATCAAGACTTGCCTGAACAGAGCCGCTCTTCAGACGGTCGGTCGAGCTGTTGGTAACATTTCCGGATGCATCTGTCGTAACGTGATTGTTTGTAGTCATCGACTCTTTCTGAGAAGCAGAAACGGAATTGCCGTTTGAATCCTTTCCGTTTGAAATTGTGTAGCTTTCCGCCTTTTGAAAGGTGAGCTGAACATTCTGAATCGCGCCGGTGTCCGGGTCTGCTTTTCCGTCATAGGTGGGGACGGAGGTATTGCGGTTCCCGGAATCATCGTAAACCCTTTTCCCGTCAATCAGGATATCGGCCTTTCCGTAGTTTTTCTTTCCGCCGCTGACGTCCGAGCCGTTTACAAGTGTCACGAAGTTCTCGGCCGGATTCTTGCCGTCTTCGTCCGTGTGTGTGTAAACAAGCTCAATTTTCAGATCCTCCGGGAAAGCGGACTTTCCGGTCGCGTTGCCGAAGGAATCGTAGTTCAGACCGCGGTCACGGACGGATGTGGTTCCGTCCGCATTGGTGACAGTATATTTCTCGGTAAAATAGGTGACCTGGATGGGAATATAAGAGGAAAGCTCGTCGATCTTCTGATTGCGGGTATCCTGAAGCTCAAGCGCAGGATTGCCGAGCAGCTGATTCTTCTTGATCGAGACATTCAGACCGCCGATATCGGCGAGGAGCTGATTGATCCGGTCTGTGTAGCCGTTCTCGGAGCTTCCGCTTCCGTCAATGTTCTGATATTCATTCTTCATCGCGGCCTGGATAGAAGATGAAGTATTATTGAAAAGTGTGGCCGTTGCCTCCATGCGGGAGCGAAGCTCGCCCTCATAGACCGGATCATTTACCTTGGAAGGGTCCTGCATATTGGTAAGAGCTGTCTGTATGCTGTCGAAAGAGGCTCTCAGTCCGTCGAGCTTTGATTCGTCCAGAAACTGTGACATGGAGTTCATGGATGAAGAAAGGGTTTTGTTATAGCTCATACCGGAATTGCTGTCGCGGTACTGAATGTCAAGGAACTGATCGCGCATCTGCGTCATACTGTCCATGGAGACACCGAAGCCTACATTTACATCATTTTCATTCATGTAGAAGGATGTCGGATTCTCATAATTGACGCCGGAGGTCTTGAGCTCCTGACGTGTATAGCCCTCGGTTGTCATATTGGCCAGATTCTGGCCTGTGACATCCAGCTTTTTCTGGTTTGCACGAAGAGAAGAAAGCGCGGTATTGAAGCCGGCGAAAGTTGCTCGAATCATTAAATAGCCTCCAAAGTCAAAGTGTTATGCAAGCGTAGAATGAAACAAATCCGGCTCCGGAGCGTCCTTCAGGACGGACTGAACCTCCATAAGCCGGACGCGCATGATGCGGTCCGCATTATCTCTGGCCTCGGCAAACAGCCGAAGCTGCGCGGAGAGCTCCGTGAGCACAGGCTCTGCCCGGAGCCGTTCGTCATCAGAGAGTGTGTTCAGGATCTCACGAATTGTCAGACCGGAGATTCCGAGCTGCCGTTCGATCTTTTCCCGTTTCTGTTCGAGACCGCGGAACCGGAGAAGATCGGGCTGTATGGCGCGAACCATTTCGTCGAGCTCCTGCGGCATATTCCGGGAAGCGGCATCTGTCATCTGATTCTCCGCGCGTGTCAGATCAGACACGCAGGCAGACAGAGCACTCATAATATCAATATAAGAACGAAGATCCTGTGGCGGATAACTCATATCATACTCCTGAAAAAATGAAAACGCCCCTGCCTCGCAGGCGGGGCGCAGCATACGGATAAGCTGCGGACTCTCCGTGGTCCGCGC
The DNA here is from genome assembly GCF_052118825.1 of Bilifractor sp. LCP21S3_A7. Taxonomy (NCBI): domain Bacteria; kingdom Bacillati; phylum Bacillota; class Clostridia; order Lachnospirales; family Lachnospiraceae; genus Bilifractor; species Bilifractor sp. LCP21S3_A7. The sequence continues at coordinate 28,745 of NZ_JBQKGL010000018.1, forward strand.
TCTGGTTTACGCGAACAGTGAGCCGCAGCCGAATGCGAAGTATTCGTGTGCGGCGAGCGTCGCGATAGCGAGATAAAACTCGCGTAGCGTGTTTTATCTCGCTTTCTATCTTTCTATATCCGCAGGTGCAGCCCGGGGATATCCGGAAATTTCCTATCTTCTGTCAATATCGGCAGAGACAGCTCAGAAATATCCGAGAATATGTGCCGCAGCCCGTTCCGCGTCGACACGATATCTGCCGGTCTGTACCAGATCGTGAAGCTCGGCTGTCCTCTCCGTACTGACACCCTGCCGGACGGATTCGGCTGTTTTCCTTGCGAGCAGTGCTGCAAAGCTCTCATCGTCCGGTACAGAGTCCTTCGAGTGGAGAGACAGCTTGTCGCGGTCTGCGGAGGGAGTCTCCTGCACATTCGTTGTGTCGGCGGACTGGCGCAGATTATTGCTGCGGGAATAACTGCCGACCGGATCAATGCTGCTGTTGATGTTAAAATGTATTGCCATATAAACCTCCGTTTCTGTCCGGCTCCGGGGCCGGGCTGACGGGACACAGATTCTGGAAAAACTGATGACATCACTGGAATATAACAGACGCATACCTGTCATCACATTATTTATCGTCTTTTATACAGGCATTATAACCGTAAAAGTGAAAAAGATCAAAGATAAAAGAAGGTTTTCCTTCTATATTAGTGCGAAATATGATATGGTCTTATACGGATAAAAAGAAAGCCGATAAAAAGATAAGAACTTTTGCGGCCCGGAGATCTCTCCGGCGTCAGTATTGGAGAAGGTATGGCGAACATTTTACAGGTAACATCTCCGGACATGAATATTGATTCCGGGCAGGCGATCCGGACAGGAACAAACCCGGGCGCGGGCCGGATCGGGGATTCTGGAACGGTCGGAGGCATAAGACCGGACGCGGACCGGACACAGGTTTCCGGGAACCCGGAAGAGGCAGCCGGAAGAGCTGTTGATTTCAACAGCAACTATGCGGCTTTCCTCCGGAGACTGCAGAGCAGCGGGGAAATCACGGAGCAGATGAATGAGCTTCTGTTCCGCGACGGAGAGGCTCTGCTGAAGACGGGGGATCCGGAGATTTCCGCTCTGCTCAGAGACCTGTTCGCGGATATCGAGATGGAGAACCCGGATGAGCTTCTGAAGTATCTGCAGTCACAGACAAGCGGTCAGACGAAATTCTCCGGAAGCTTTTTCGACGGCATACGAAACGTTGTGAGGGAGAATCTGTTCGAGGGCGATCAGGAGGCCGTCATGCGGTTCATTCGAAGCTATGACAGCTATACATCGGGTTCTCATCTGCTTCATCAGCTCCGGACCCTTGGACAGAATGCGGCCGGCCAGATGCTAAAGGCATACCGGGGAGATTTTGAGGAAGCGCTGTCTCAGATGGATTGGAATGCGGAAAACGGAGACAGGGAGGCAAATACCCGTCTTCTGAATGACCGGATCATACCGTTTCTCTCGAGATATATATCGAAAACGCACGATTATGGAGATATCCGCAAAACGGCGGTACTATTCTCACTATACACGATCAAATACGAAGAAGGGGATGAGGGGGAACTGGTAAAGGCCTTCCGCAGACTGAACCGGAACGGCGACTTCCGGCTGATGTTTGAAGACAATCCTGAAAGCAGTCTCGTTCAGAAGCTGACGGAGCAGAGACAGCAGGATGTAAACGGCAGCTTTCCGGAAGCATTTTCACGTCTGCTTCTGAAAGGAACGGAGGGGAAAACCGGGAATGAAAGCATTGACCGTTACTATCAGGTTCTGAACAGTCTGCTGATGAATGAGAGCGCGTACATGCCGATTCTTCATATGCTGATCCCCTTTCGATACCACAATAAGAACGTCATGAGCGAGATGTGGGTGGATCCCGACGCACAAAAGGAGAAGAACCGGACACGCGGAGAAGAGGAACATCAGGTCAGACTGCTCCTCAAATTCCGGATCGACGGGTTGGGAAGCTTTGATATGGTCGCGGTCATGAAAGGCAGAAAGACGGATCTGCAGCTCTTTGTTCCGGACACCGTAAAGGAAAGCCCCAGGAGGATAGAAAACGCCATAACCGGAATCTTCCGGAGAAACGATCTGACGGCTGACATTACGGTTTCGCCCAGAATCCGGGATATCGGAGTGCAGGAGGTTTTCCCGGAAATCCGCGATTCAGAAAGGAGCGTCAATGTCTCGGTATAAGGATATTATGAAACAGAAGGCAGCCGCCCTCCGATATGATCCGGAGAACCATGACGCTCCTGTGGTGGTGGCATCCGGCATGGGATATATCGCGGAGAAGATCACAGAAACTGCGATGAAGGCAGGGGTTCCGGTATATGAGGATACGTCTCTGGCATCTCTGCTGACCCAACTGAAGCTGGGAACGGAGATTCCGGAAGAACTCTATCGGTCAATCGTAGAGATTTATGTATATTTTCTGGGGTTCACGGCCGACGGAAAGAGAGAGGCGGAGGAGCCACAGAAGAAAAACGTACAGCAGCCGCCGGCTTCATCCGTGAAAAAGACAGATAAGGAGGCGCGCAGAACCGCACAGGAGAGAGAACCGTCAGTGCGGCGGGCGCAGCCGCCGGAGCGCATGTCCTCATCCGGCTATCGCAGCAGAGAGAGGAGACATAAATGAGCAGAACCAGTGAAATCACAGATGCGTACCTGAACAGTCTGATCCTTCGGACGGGACTTTCCGGAACCTCCGGTGTGACCGGAAACGCTGTCTTCGATAATTATCTGCGGAAAGCCGCTCTTGAAAGGGTGTCGTCTTCAGCAGAAAATAACCGGGACAGGGGAGAGAGAATATCCTCGAAGAGAAGTGCCGCGGAGAGCGGGACAGTATCCGGAAGAGCCGCGGCGGACGGGATGGTATCCGGAAGTACCGCGGAGAGCACAGAATCCGGGCAGAAGATATCTTCGGAGAGCGGCATGACAGAAGATCCGGGAGAAGCCGGATCGCTTGAGGAGATCTTTCAGCGCGCGTCAGCGGCATACGGAGTTTCTTCGAAGCTTCTGAAGGCTGTGGCAAAGCATGAGTCTGGGTTCAACCCGTCGGCGACCTCCTATGCGGGGGCCATGGGAGTCATGCAGCTCATGCCGGGAACGGCAGCTGCCATGGGTGTGACCGATCCTTACGACGCGGAACAGAATATCATGGGCGGGGCAAGGCTTCTGGCCAGGCTTCTGAAGGAATATGACGGCAGCCTCAGTCTTGCTCTTGCAGCCTACAGCGCAGGCGAAGGGAATGTCGCGAAATACGGCGGGATTCCTCCGTTTTCGGAGACACAGAGCTACGTCAAAAGCATAATGGAGTCCATGAACGGAGAAGAACCTATCGTAAGCGCACCGAAAACCACAGAACAGGAGGATGCGCCTGCCGGCCTGGCGGGAAGCGAATCCGGCGCGGAGAGCGACACGGTGACTCTGGATCGGGAAACCTTCGACAGCCTGATCCAGATGCTCAGGATCCGTACGCTCATGGATAATGCATCGTCGATCGGCGGATTATATTCGGACGACGGCAGCGGAATATCAATCTGAAGCTGCAGGGAATTCCGGACACGGTCCGGCAGGATGGGATCAAGAGGTCAGAGTTATGAAAACGATCCTGAAAGATTGCAAAAAAGCGGAAATCTATATGCCCGGCGGGCAGAAGCTGACTGCCCGCGTCAGGCTGACAGAGAGACAGATACTGCTGTATCTTGTGGAATATGACGGAACGGGAGAGGAAAACGGTGTCAGGGTTGACTTCTACGATGGTTTCCTGGGCGTCGTCAGGACAGAGTGCGGGATCCGGGTACTCGAAAGAGCGGATCCGGAAGACAGAACCGAGAAATGGCTTGGCACCTGCGACATCAGGAGGGTGCTTGAGACGAAGCAGCGCCATCAGGATGTGCGTGCGGATATCCGTCTTCCGATGAAATTCCGGAGTGAGAGAACAGGTCCGTTTGACGGTATGATCGTGAATATCAGCGCCGGAGGGGCCCTGATCAGATGTCCCATATCGCTCGAGACTGGAGAATGCGTAGCCTTTCAGTACGCTTTCCGAAAACGCATTCTGCCATTCACACTGAAGGTCCTGTACCAGCGCGATGAGCATGACGAAACGCAGGAAGAGAAGAAAGAGAAAGCCTTCTTTTACGGCTGCAGATTTGCCCATATCTCACCGGGAGCAGAAGCTGATGTCAGAGGATTTGTCTTCCACAAACAGCGGGAGGATATCCATCGGGGCTCGGATGAACCCGCAGAATAATCGGATATTACCATAGGATAATATCTCAAAGGTATTTTCAAAAGAATTTTTGAAAAAAACTGATTTTCACTTATAAGACGGAAAAGCAAGCCGAAGTATTAATCATAAGGGAGCTGATGAGGCTTCCGGATCACATATCAATCATGCATTTGTTCTTCCGAGGTACGGATCCGCTGAAGAAGAATAATAGCAGGGACAGGGAAGTCCCCGCGAAGCAGACAAAAGGAGAATATACTATGGTTATTCAGCACAATATCGCAGCTACAAACTCTTACAGAAACTTAAGCACAAACCAGAGCAACCTGAACAAGAACCTTGAGAAGCTGTCCTCCGGTTATCGTATCAACCGCGCGGCAGACGACGCTGCCGGACTTGCTATTTCCGAGTCCATGCGCTCCAAGATCAATGGACTGACACAGGCAGAGGCAAACGCAAACGATGCGATCGGCCTCATTCAGACAGAGGAAGGCGCACTGACCGAGACTCACAGCATGCTGCAGCGTATGACAACTCTGGCGACACAGGCTGCTAACGGAACCTATTCCACAAAATCAGAGGGACAGATCGCAAGATCCAACATCCAGAATGAGATCAACGAGCTTCGGGACGAGATCACGAGAATTGCCCAGAACACCAAGTACAATGGACTGGAGCCGCTTAATAATAACTCCACGATTCAGCTTCAGATCGGACCGACATCCGGGGAGATTGTAACGATCAGCGGCCAGCTTATGACTGCCAGCGCATTAAGTGTAAATATGCTTAATATGTCCAATGTTAACGCGGCAAATTCTGCAATCACGAAGATCAAGAAGGCCATCAACACCGTATCCAGATACCGCGCTAAGCTCGGCGCAAAGCAGAATCGTCTGGAGCATACCATCAACAACCTCAAGGTTACCAATGAGAATGTTACAGCGGCTGAGTCCCGTATCCGCGATACCGACATGGCTAAGGAGATTGCGGAGTACTCCAAGAACAACGTTCTTCAGCAGGCTGCGCAGTCCATGCTTGCACAGGCAAACCAGACCCCGCAGGGTGTTCTGTCACTTCTTCGCTAATTGTGAAGATTCGATTTGTGGCCTGACTGCAATGACTGTATTTTGTGCCTTCCGGGTCTGTACCCGGAAGGCATTTTTGTTCGGAAGAAAGCATTTGGTGAAGCGGTTTGGATGAGAAAGGAGCCAGGAATAGATGAAGCTTCCTGCGGATTATGATGAAGATGAAGTAAGGGACGGTTTTTTCGTCTCCGGCATGATGAAACGGGTGTGGGCCTCGGAGATCCGGATGCTCTACGAATTCGACAGGTTCTGCCGGGCTCACGAACTTCGCTGGTTCCTGGCGTACGGGTCTCTTCTGGGAGCGGTGCGGCACGGCGGATTTGTACCGTGGGACGATGACTGCGACATCTGGATGATGCGGGAAGATTTCAACCGGCTCTATCAGCTGCTGAACTGCGGAGAGGATCAGCCTGCCTTTTATGTCCAGGAGACGCGAAACGGAGAGTACAGCGAGATGATTCCGGTACTCTCCAATCACATGAAAAGGATATGCTTCGATCAGGAATTTCTGGACAGGAACGAGGGCTGTCAGTACTGCGCGGGCTTGGATACCTTTGTCCTGGACGCGACTTCCTCAAAGGAAGAGGATGAACACTGGCGGGATCTCGGGGTTCAGGCGTGCATCAACCTCATGGTATACCTGAAAAATCTGGGTAAGAAGCTGGAGGAACAGGAAATCAGCTGCAAATCTAAGGAACTTACTATTCGACAGATTGAGGGATATCGCGGGAAATATCAGAGCGCAGACGAAATCTTCCTTGCACTGGAACAGCTCCGGACGCTGACAAATCATCCGATCGATGCGGAGCAGCCGCTGCTCGGGCAGGTGGATCTGCTCTATACCGGACTGATTGCCTACTTCACGCCGGAGGAAGGAGAGTATTTCCGGGTGTATCCGGAGCACCTTCAGCGAAAGCTTCCGGGCTTTCGGAAGGAATGGTTCGCCGAGACGAAGTATGTTCCGTTTGAAAACGTGGAGCTTCCGATTCCCGCAGGCTATGATGAGCTTCTGACGAATATTTACGGAAATTATCATGTGATCTATAAAGGTACTGCATTGCACGAATATCCTTTCTTCAAGGGGATGGAGAAAAAAATTCTGGCATATACAGACCGGGACGTGTACAATTTTCACCTGCGGGCTGATCTGTGTCCGAACCTCCCGGAGCGTCGTGAGAATCCGAAAAAGCAGCTCTCTCTGTTTCGGGATGTGCTGAACCGATTTGATGATCTCCTCTCGATGGAGTCGGTCTGCGCGGATCCTGTCCAGATGGTGACGCTGCTGTCGGATATGCAGAAGACAACAGGCAATGTCGCCTCGCTGATGGAATCCCGTCTTCCGGAGAGCGATCCAGCCTTTGCGGTTCTGCAGGGATACTGCGATGCTCTCTATCATCTGTATGAGGGAATGGCCTCCGGGGAGATAAGCGAAGAGGATATCGGGGCCGTTCATCAATCCTGGCGCGAGGTAAACGATGCTGTCCGCAATTACCTGCGTACAAAGGAGATCGTCTTCGTCGTCGACCGGGCCCGTCACTGGCCGGCAGTCGAGCCACTGTGGCGTGTGTACAAGGACCGGCCGGACACGAGAGTGTTCGTGGTGGTTCCCGACTATTGCCGGAAGAAGGCGGATACCTCTTTCGAGGAGGAAAAATATTCGGATCTGGCTGAAATGCCGGAGGAGGCCTCGGCAATGCCGGCAGAGAATTATTCATATGCGTTGCGGCATCCGGAGGTTATGATTGTACAGAGCGGGTGCGATGAGTATAATTATACCAGAAGTGTGGATATCCGATTCTATACAAGGATTCTCTGGAAATATACGGACAGGCTGATCTATATTCCCTGGTATCATGTCGAGGACTTCTCGGACAAGAAGTCAGTTCTGTGGAAGGATATGCGGTTTTACGCGAACATTCCCGGGCCGCTTTACGCAGATTTTACGGTGCTGCAGTCGGAACAGATGAAACGCAACTTTATGGAATTCTATCACGACGAGGAGCCCGGAATTGACGAAGAATACTGGGATCAGAAGCTTCTGTACGGATATGTTCCAGAGCAGACGGAGGAAGAGTTGTCGGAGCTGATTCAGGTATTGGAAGGACGGAAGGCGTAGAAAAGATGGAAAAACATCATGTAGAATACTGCGCCTCTATGATGTGTGCGGACTATAGCTGCCTGGAAAGAGAAGTCCGCGAGCTGGAAGAGGGCGGGATCGATTCGTTTCATATCGATATCATGGACGGCCGTTTTGTACCGAACTTTGCTATGTCCTTAAATGACCTTTCGTACATCGCATCTGCCACGGACCGGCCGATGGATGTCCATCTGATGATTGAGCATCCGAATAACAATATTGAATTGTTTCTCAAAAGGCTGCGCAGAGGCGACACGGTTTACATCCATCCGGAGGCGGAGTATCATCCGTCGACGACGCTGCAGAAGATTATAGACGCAGGGATGCACCCGGGAATTGCGATCAACCCCGGAACCAGCATTGAAACCGTATATGAGATGCTCCGGATCGTAGACAAGGTCCTGGTGATGTCGGTGAACCCCGGGAATGCGGGGCAGATGTATCTGCCGTATGTGGGAGAGAAGATCAAGCGTCTGCTTCAATACCGCGATCAGATGGGGTTCGGGGTATACTGGGACGGCGCCTGCGGAAGCGATAAGATCCGGGAGTACGCGCCGATCGGCGTGAGGGGATTTGTCCTCGGCACGACGCTTTTGTTCGGAAAGGGCAGACCCTACCGGGATATTCTGGCTGATATCCGGAAACTGGACGAAACCGGAAAGTGAGAAGATATGACGGCTGCAATTCTGTTGTCCGGCGGCACGGGGACGCGCGCCGGACTGAAAATACCGAAACAGTATATCGAGGTTAACGGACGGATGATCATCTCCTACTCCATGCAGACCATTCTCTCGTGTGAGAGGATCTCCCGCGTGCAGATCGTGGCGGCAGACGAGTGGCGGGACCGCATAAGTGAGGAGATGACGCGGCTTTCTGCAAAGAGACGGACCGTGAGATACGGATTTTCTGATCCGGGAGAAAACCGCCAGCTTTCGGTCTATCATGCGTTGCTGGACCTTCGGGGAAATCTTTCGCGAAACGACTATGTTCTGATACATGATGCTGCGCGGCCGTTTATGTCAGGAGAACTGCTGAACAGAACGCTGGATGCGGCGGAAGGGCATGATGGGGCGATTCCGGTTCTTCCGGTAACGGATACAATGTATCAGAGTATGGACGGGAGAACGCTGGACGGCTGTATCCCGCGGGGGCAGATCTACGCCGGACAAGCTCCGGAGGCGTTCCGGTTCGGACCTTATCTGGAAGCAAATGAGGAACTGCTGCCGGATCGGATTCGTGAAATCAACGGGTCTACGGAGCCTGCGTTGATGGCGGGCATGGATATGGCAATTCTTCCCGGAGAACCCGGCAATTTCAAGGTGACGATTGCAGAGGATATGGACCGGGTAAGGCAGATCATAATGGAAGATCCGGCAGGCAAGTGACCGGTTGGGCAGAACGTGATACCAGATATCACAGGGGGATGAGATGAAAGCAAATGTCTTGTACGCTATTGGAGATATCCGCTATACGGAGGTTCCGGATCCCGAACCGCGCAAAGGAGAGGTTCTTGTCCGAGTCTCCTGCGCCGGTATCTGCGGTTCGGACATTCCGCGAATATACCAGGGTGGCGCGCATGTGATGCCGCTGATCCCGGGACATGAATTTTCCGGTGTTGTGGAGAAGACAGGCGCAGACGTCGATACAAAATGGTTGGGGAAGCGCGTCGGGGTGTTCCCGCTGATTCCATGCGGAGTCTGCGGGCCATGCCGGCAGAAGAATTATGAGCTTTGCCGGCATTATAATTATCTGGGATCCCGCTGTGACGGAGGGTTTGCGGAATTGGTGCGCGTACCGGCTTCCAATCTGATGGAAATTCCGGATTCGGTATCCATGGAGGCGGCCGCGATGATGGAACCGATGAGCGTGGCGATGCATGCGATTCGCCGTGCAGTTCCCGATTTCGGAACAGAAGGTTTTACACCGGATCCGACGCTTCGGATCGTCGTTATCGGCCTCGGCACGATCGGTCTGCTACTGACAGAGCTTCTCTACGGCGTGGGATACCGACAGATTCTGGCTGTAGGGAAAAAGCAATTTCAGAGAGAGACTGCGCATAGGATGGGAATCCCTTCAGAGAATATTTTGTATCCGGATGCTGAGACGGTGGGTCGTATTCTTGACGGTACGGAGGGGATCGGGGCAGATATCGTCTTCGAGTGCGTCGGCAGGAATGAGACAGCCGTACAGGCCGTAAACGCAGCGGCTCCGCTGGGACGAGTTGTACTGGTCGGCAATCCCTATTCAGATATGCGGATTCCGAGAGATGTATACTGGAAGATTCTGAGGAACCAGTTGACGGTTACCGGCACCTGGAATTCCTCATTTATTGGAGATTCCAGGGATGACTGGCATTGCGTTTTGAAGCTTGCCCGCAGAGGGGTGATACAACCGGAAACCCTCGTTACCCAGAGATTTCGAATGCGGGATCTTCAGAAGGGTCTGCTCATTATGAAAGATAAAAAAGAGGAATATGTAAAGATTATGGTACATAATCAATATTGGATTTAACTAAACCCGATATTAACATATAAAGGCAACGAAAAAATCTAGGAGGAATACAGATGGACTATATTATAGTTCAGGCGGGTGGAAAAGGCACCCGGCTGGGATACCTAACAGAGAATAAACCAAAAGCAATAGTTCCTGTTTACAATCTCCCAATGCTCTTTCACCTTTTCAGAAAATTCCCCGACAAGCGTTTCATCATTATTTCAGACTATCATAAGGATGTGCTTCGAAGATATCTGGCTTCCTTTGCCGATGTTAAATACATTGTTATTGATGCGGTTGGTATCGGTACAGTCGGTGGAGTAAAGCAGGCAGTTGATCTGATACCTGACAACGTACCTTTTATGCTCATCTGGTCCGATCTTATTCTTCCATCTGAATCTGACTTTGCACTTCCATCCGATTATCAGGATAAAAACTGCCCTACTAGGGATTACATAGGGATATCCAAAACCTTCCCATGCAGGTGGATGTATAAAGATGGAAAATTTTCTGAGGAAAGATCTACAGAACAGGGGGTCGCAGGGTTCTTCTTATTCCATAACCGATCATCCCTTTGTGACGTCCCGGAATCCGGCGAACTTGTTCGATGGATGCAGCAGAAATCCATGATATTTGACGAGTGGTCTCTCGCCGGTACCAAAGAGTTTGGACTGCTCAGTGAATATAATAAGCTTGGCGCAGAGAAAACTAGGCCCTTCAATCGCATCACCGTTGATGGTGATGTGTTGACGAAGGAGCCTGTGGATGAGCAGGGAAAAAGGCTTGCCGTCAGGGAAATTGCCTGGTACGAGAAGGCGAAAGATTACCACATCTCTGCTCTTCCGCATATTTATTCTACAAATCCTTTGAGAATGGAAAAAATAAATGGGAAGAATATCTATGAATGTAATCTCACTCATGAGAACAAGGTAAAAGTGCTGAAGCAAATGACAGACGCCCTTCAAAGCCTGCATGCAAAGGGAAGCGTTCCAACCGATTATTTCAGCATGCGGGAAGCTTATTACAACAAAACAATAAAAAGGCTATCCGGTATAGAGGATCTGGTACCCTTTGCCCGCGACAGATATATTACCGTAAACGGACGAAAATGCCGCAACGTATTTTTCCATCAAAGAGAGCTCGAGAAAACTCTTGAAAAAATAAAGTGCGATCATTTTTCCTTTATTCACGGTGACTGTACCTTTTCAAATCTGATGCTCAGAAATGACGGAAAGCCGGTATTCATTGATCCGAGAGGCTATTTCGGATTCACAGAGCTTTACGGTGATCCAAATTATGACTGGGCCAAATTATATTATTCAATCATTGGAAACTACGACAGGTTTAATCTGAAGGACTTCAAATTAACGATTGGCGGTAAAGAACAGCAAAAAGTTTCACTGGTACATAACATCCCCGACTCCGCTGCCGCTTATAACAACATTAAATGGAAAAAGATAGAGGGTCTTGGAGAAGATGAAGTGAATCTGCAGATTGCCTCCAATCACTGGGAAGATGTTGAAAAAGAGTTCTTTGAATTTACCGGAGCGGACCCATGGGAGATTAAACTCCTGCATGCAGTAATATGGCTGTCACTGACGACGTATGTATGGCAGGATTACGATTCCGTCTGTGGTGCGTTTTACAATGGTCTGTATTATCTCGAGGAGGTACTGTGATGGAAAGTGCGTTTGAACAGTATTTCGATAAGAATATGAAGATAATGACCGATGCGCTGAAATCGATTGACAAATCCCAAATGGATGAGCTTGTGTCCGACTGTGAGAGAACGTTAAACGAAGGGCATAAAATCATTGCTTCTGGATTGGGAAAGAACGTTCCTATCTGCGATAAATTCGTGGGGACCATGTGGTCGCTCGGATTAAATGCGGGATTTCTTCACACCAATTCGGCGGTCCATGGTGACATGGGAATGATCCATCCCGGAGACCTTGTTATCATTCTCACCAAAAGTGGAGAAACACAGGAATCTATTTACTTGGCACAATTGCTTCAGAATAGAAATGTTAATCTGTGGTTACTTACCTTCCATAATGAAAGTACACTGACGCGTATTATTCAGAACAAGCTTGTCATACACCTTGAACATGAGGGTGACCTTTGGAATATTGTTCCGAATAATTCGACAACCCTTAATCTGATTGTGCTTCAGGAACTTGCCATTGAATTGTCAAGGCGACTCCACCTGGATCTCGAACATGACTTTAAGCCAAACCATCCCGGTGGCGCAATAGGAAAGACGCTTCGTGAAATGGATAATACATAAATATCATTGAATATAAAAAGGATAGGGCATGAACCTCATTGAACAGCTTAAGTATGACCTCGATAAAAATGACCTTATCGTAATATTTGATACAAGAACGGAAAGCGTGAAATCGTTTTATCAACTGTTCTGTCAGAAGGGCATCCATCGGATAACAAATGAACACGATGGTAAAAGCGAGCAGGAGGGCAAGCGCGCCCCCGCCATACTTGTGATCACCTGTGATGAAGAGGCAGGTAAAAGTGTAGATGGAATATCGGAAGTAAGGCTGATATCCGATGACCGGATGGAAGCGCTTCTCTTAACTTATTATTTATATGAGTTTACGGATAGAATCATCGTATTGTCAGAACGGACTCAATTTTCTGGACTCATGAATTATTACACCGGCGGGCTTCTGACCTATGAGCAAATGGTAGATGCTGTTTTTTATGGATACATTACTTCATAAGGAGCAGATTGCTTGCTGATGAGCTAATGGCGGGAGATGTTTTCATGGATACATTGCATTACAATGAAATGAAAAAAGAATATGAAGCCGTAAAGGGTTCATTGGACGGATCCATGAAAATCTATGTTTTCGGGCATTGCGAGGCAACAGAAAAGCTCATTGATCTCCTTGTGAATGACGGTTGCCATGTATGCGGAATCATGGATAACAACAATCAAAAATACGGACTTGATTACAGAAATGTACCGATCATATCACCGAATCAATTTATAAAAGAAACCGGCAAAAATGACAGTCAATCAACCGTCCTTATTGCGGCCAGAGCTTATGAATCTATGGTCAGGCAGCTTCGGCGGCTCGGTTACGATGGTTCAATTCACAAGATGGTGAATTATAACAGTTTCGCGGATTATTCATTATCAGATCGTACAGTACAACGGATGTCAGAGAGGGAAAAACGCGGCGAAACAAAGCTGATGAAGCTGCATAGAAAATACAAGGGCGATTTGTTGATATTATGTCCTTTCTCTGCGCTTGGAGATATTACCTTTGTAATGTCATATCTCCCATTCTTTCTGTTCAACAAAGGCATAGCTGATAAGCATAACACGATTTATCCGATGACCGGTTACAGGGTATGTGTGATTGGAAAAGCCTGCGGAGAAGTTGTCAAAATGTACAATAGAACAGGTGCGGAAATCATTTCACAAAATGACATGGATGAAATCATCCAGGCGGCAGTTTATACACGGGATAAAAATGTGTTCATTGCGCATCAGGACAGACCATATTTTGTAAACCTTCACAGAGCCTTATATGTGAAATGCATACCGCTCGAACAAATATACCGGGAAGGCGTTTTTGGATTGTCTAATAAATGTAAACCGTGGCAGCCGTATTATTTTGTTCCTGCATCTGCGGAGATAAAAGTACATAGTGTTATTTTGTCTCCTTATGCAAAATCTGTACAAGAACTCCCAGGACATATATGGAGAGATATTATTGAAAACTTCAGGTCGGAGGGATATACCTTATACACAAATGCCGTCGGGGATGAAGCAACTCTGCCGGGAACAATACGTTTGAGTGTCCCGATCGGCGAGCTCCCCGCAACCGCAGAAAAAGCAGGAACATTTATAGGCATCAGAAGCGGGCTCTGTGATGTATTAAGATATACGAAATGCAGAAAGATTGCTTTGTATCCGGATTACTTTTACTCTGATACACGGTGGAAAGCGATTGAGATGTATCATATACCTGAATTTGAAGAATATATAGTAGATGAGGATTTTCAATGGCAGAAGAAATGATCATGTCAACACTTCCTAAAACATGGATATTGGATCTGGATGGAACGATCGTCAAACATAATGGTTATAAAATTGATGGTATAGATACAATGCTTTCTGGTGCAAGGGAATTTATCGATTCCATCCCTGCCGACGACATGATTATTTTTCTTACATCAAGGACAGATGAGTATCGGGAACTGACTATTGATTTTCTCAGGATAAACAATATTCGATATAACGAGATCATATTCAACGTACCTTATGGAGAACGAATTCTCGTAAATGACAGAAAACCGTCGGGACTTGATATGTCGGTTGCGGTAAATGTTGATAGGGATAAATTGGTGATTCCGAAGATAATAAGAAAAAAAAATTGAAAAGGAATAATATATTTGGGAGAAAATATTTTTACCCATTAACGGCAGATCAAGCCTGCTTTAAGAATAAATATAAATTTATGCACCTGGAAGTTGCGAGAAGAATTGCCGGGGAAGTACTTGTACTCCCATTTTCTGCTGAAATGAGCGTAGAGCAGGCTGAAAATATCGCATCGGTTATCAGGAAGGATGGTGGATATAATAAAGTATGAATGCAGAACATGTCAAGTCGAGAGTTATCACAAGGGACTTTTTATCAATAATTAAGGGAATATGCTCTCATCGCCGCGCTTTTATTCTGGGAGCCGGATGTGGTGGACATATAGTTCTTGGGATATTTCAGGAGAACAACATTCGCTTACAGGGATTTGTTGATCAAAATTATCTGAAATTTCCGAATGGAGTAAATGGTTATCAAGTTTACAAATATGAAGAGTTGAATCCATGCACAGATTATATCATTATTAGTTTATTTCAGTATGATGAAGGGAAAACGGCAGAAAGATTACATAAGCTTGGGTTCCAAAAAGATCAGTTTATTTACTTTTTTAATGATTTAGAACTAAGCCAAGGCGAAAATCAATTATTTTATGAAGACGAGGTAATTTATAAGGGCTGCCGGATAGGTCATCATACCTATGGATTTTATGAATTGTTAGATCATCTTCCGTTCTCTTTAGCAAAATCGATAGGTAATTATTGCAGTATTAATGGATCGGCTCGAATCTACGAGAATCATTCACTTGATTGTGTCACGACTCATCAGATTGTCGACGATTCGCGTTTTTGGGTGGGTGATATGCCACCTATAAACGAGTACGCAATAAAATATGGAAAATATCATAATAACTGGACTTTTACATCTCAGATCAGGAATAATCCACCAGTAATTATTGGAAATGATGTGTGGATAGGAGCCAATGTAGTAATTACTACGGGAGTAACTATTGGCGATGGTGCTGTTATCGCAGCCGGTGCCGTAGTTACGAAGGATGTGCCGCCATTTGCTATTGTCGGGGCAGACTGTCCGAAAACTAGCGGATTGAGTACCTGATGAATTGGTTGTTACGGATTCCACCATGAACCCGTTTCACATATACATTTGCACCTTGAAAACTGAATAA
>NZ_JBQKGL010000019.1:0-38467 GCF_052118825.1 Bilifractor sp. LCP21S3_A7
CGAAGCACGGAGCAATCCGTAGCTTATACACGACACGCTTCGAAAACGCAAACAGGCTCGTCGCACGCGAAGCGCGCGTAAGAGACTGTATGCGATTTCGAAGGCAACAGGCATGAGCGTGAAGCCGTGTGAAACACGGCGAAAACGCTCATGCCTGTAGGATTGCGAGAGTGCGAAGCACGGAGCAATCCGTAGCTTATACACGACACGCTTCGAAAACGCAAACAATTCGCCTGTCGCGAAGCGCGCGTAAGAGACTGTATGCGATTTCGAAGGCAACAGGTATGAGCACGAAGTGACGCGGGGACTTATACACGAGAAAACGCTTGTTCCGTCCCCGGCGACTCGCTATAATGAGAATGTTCCGTGTACCGATCCATGTACAGGCTCTTCCGCTTATGTACAACCGGCATACCGGCTGCATCCGATAAAATCGGTAATTTCATATTTGATATATATATAAAGGAGGAAATTTCCCATGAGTGAAAAGGTAGTTCTTGCATATTCCGGCGGTCTGGATACCACAGCGCTGATTCCCTGGCTGAAGGAGAACTTCGGATATGAGATCATCTGCTGCTGCATCAACTGCGGACAGGAAGAAGAGCTGACCGATGACAATCTGAACGAAAGAGCGCTGAGCTCCGGAGCTTCCAAGCTCTACATCATCGATGTCATCGACGAATTTGCAGAAGACTACATCATGCCGTGTGTCAAGGCAGGTGCGGTCTATGAACACAGCTATCTTCTTGGTACTTCTATGGCACGCCCGCTGATCGCGAAAAAGCTTGTTGAAGTAGCGCACAAGGAAGGCGCAACCGCCATCTGCCATGGAGCAACCGGAAAGGGTAATGATCAGATCCGTTTTGAGCTCGGCATCAAAGCCCTTGATCCCACAATTAAGATCATTGCCCCCTGGCGCATGACCGACGTATGGACCATGCAGTCCCGTGAAGATGAAATCCAGTACTGCAAGGACCATGGCATTGACCTTCCTTTCTCCATGGGCAAAGGCTACAGCCGTGACCGGAATCTGTGGCATATCAGTCACGAAGGTCTTGAGCTGGAAGATCCTTCACAGGCACCGAACTATGATAAACTTCTGGTCCTGAGTGTCACTCCCGAAAAAGCGCCGGACAAGGTCACAGACCTTACCCTTACCTTTGAAAAGGGTGTCCCGAAGACGCTGAACGGCAAAGAAATGAAAGTAGCCGAGATCATCGAAGAACTGAATAAACTTGGCGGCGCAAATGGAATCGGCATCATCGATATAGTAGAGAACCGTGTCGTTGGAATGAAATCCCGCGGCGTCTATGAAACCCCGGGCGGAACAATCCTCATGGCCGCTCACGATCAGCTCGAGGAACTCGTGCTTGACCGCGAAACCATGGAGACAAAGAAAAAACTCGGAAGCCAGCTGGCACAGATTGTTTACGAGGGAAAGTGGTTTACTCCCCTTCGTGAGGCCATCAGTGCATTTGTGGAGTCTACCCAGAATGTCGTAACCGGAGAAGTCAAGCTTAAGCTCTACAAGGGCAACATCATCCGCAACGGAACGACTTCTCCGTACAGCCTCTACAACTCCTCCCTGGCATCCTTCACCACCGGAGATCTCTATGATCACAGTGATGCAAGCGGATTTATCAATCTGTTCGGTCTGCCTCTGAAGGTACGCGCCCTCATGATGGAAGATGTCAAGAAGCAAAATAAGAATAAATGAATCTAACTGTTCAGTGCATCATAATTTCAGCCAAAAAAGACCGTTTGTGGCTTTTTCCGGCTGAATAATTACAAATAAACAGCAAACGAGATAAAACACGCTACGCGAGTTTTATCTCGCTATCGCGACGCTCGCCGCACACGAATACTTCGCATTCGGCTGCGGCTCACTGTTCGCGTAAATAAATACAAGGGGACTGCCTCCCATACGGCAGTCTCCTTTTCTTTTGCAAATATTCTCCTTTTTAGCATGTTCTCGCTATTCTCCAAGGTCCCGATCCGGATTCCTGTATATATCGGTCCCGTTTTCCGTAATATCCGCAGAAAGGGAGGCATATTTAACATTAATCCTGCGTTTTTTCTGTATTTTTTGTGCAACTTTAGTATTATCTATGGTATAATCGTTGTATGAATCCTCAGCTTATAGCGAAAGATTCGCAGAATACAGAAAGCTGATATCCGGCGGCTGTAAGAGGAAAGGAGCACAATATGGACAAAAACTATGTCAAAATACCGGCGGTTATGAATTCGAATGTTTCCTTGAAGGTGATCCGGGGTCACTTTGCGACCTCACACTCCCATATCAACTGTTTCTTCGATATCACAACCATGAAGACCCGCTGCAGCGAGGCGCACAACGTCGCATCTCTTCTTGCCATGCACTACTCCGTTGATACGCAGGTTGATACAATCATCTGCATGGATGGCATGGAGGTTATCGGCACCTACCTCGCAGAAGAGCTTACAAAATCCGGAATTCTCTCTATCAACGCACACAAGACCATCTATGTTGTTTCCCCCGAATACATCGCATCGGGGCAGATCATTTTCCGCGACAACATGCAGATTGCGCTCCGCGGCAAGCACGTGCTGCTTCTCCTGGGCTCCATCACAACAGGCCGTTCACTGGCAACGATTCTCGAGAGTGTCCATTATTACGGCGCAACCGTCAGCGGCGCATGTGCCATCTTCAGCGCAGTGGATGAGGTCAGGGGAATCAAGGTCGCGGCAGCCTTCCATGCGTCGGATGTTCCTGATTACGAATCCTACAAGACCAGTGAATGTCCGCTCTGCAAAAAGAAGGTCCCGATCGACGCTCTCGTCAACAGTTTCGGTTATTCTCTGCTCTGACAACGAGATAAAACACGCTGCACGAGTTTTATCTCGCTATCGCGACGCTCGCCGCACACGAATACTTCGCATTCGGCCGCGGCTCGCTGTTCGCGTAAAATAAGCCCATATCCTTCGACGATATCGTCCGGATATGGGTCTTTTCATTACTTATTCCGCGTCTGCCGCCTGTTCCTTCGACTGAAGCCATTTCTCGTATTCCGGATCTCCCGCGTCCAGGTACATCTCCCGAAAAATCTTCTTACCGCATTCCGTCCGGAATATTTTGCTGTATGCGCTCTGGATTCCGGCAACGGAAGAATGATCCTCGTACAGATTCACCAGAAAATCTGCCTCGACCAGAATCTGGTAATCCATTCCGTCGATATCTTTATAGGTGTGATGATGCCCGATCAGGTAACAGATTCTGTCAATCTCATCCTTTTCAAACCCGATCTTCTCCAGAATAGGCTTTGCTTCGGCAGGTCCGTACTTCTCCTGCAGTTTTCCATCGCTCTTTCCGCACAGGATCTCTGCCCTGTGAATTCCGATATCATGAACATAAGCGGCAGCCTCGAGGATCAGCTGCGTCTTCTCATCGAGGCCTTCGTCCCGCCCGATCATTGCCGAGAAAGCATGCACCTTAATCAGATGCTGAATCCGCATCGGATCCCTCCGGTCATAATCTATCATTGCCAGACATAATCTGTCGAGCTTCTTCCTGCTGTCTGCTTTCATAGAGACCTCCCTTGAATCCTTTTTTCCGGAATCATTGATCCCGTAAAAACAAAAGACAGCAGAACCACATTTCTGCGCCATTCTGCTGTCCATTATCCATCCAGACCAGATGATCACAGACGTCCACGCCCGTAGTGCAGGACACAGATCGCTGTGCAATTGGCCCGTTCACTTTCAGAATCAGTTATCGATGCTGTAGTTCGGAGCCTCCTTTGTGATATGAATATCATGAGGATGCGACTCCTTGAGTGCCGCGGAAGAAATCTTGATGAACTTTCCGGTTTTCTGCAGTGTCGGAATATCTGCCGCTCCGCAGTAGCCCATGCCCGAGCGAAGGCCTCCGACCATCTGGAAAATCGTATCCTCTACAGAACCCCTGTATGCCACACGGCCCTCTACGCCTTCCGGCACGAGCTTCTTCGCGCCCGCCTGGAAATAACGATCAGCGCTGCCGTGTGCCTGAGACATCGCTCCCATGGATCCCATGCCGCGGTATACCTTGTACTTTCTTCCCTGGAACAGTTCAAATTCTCCCGGAGCCTCGTCACATCCGGCGAACATGCTTCCCATCATGCAGACATTACCACCGGCAGCAATCGCTTTCACAATATCTCCGGAGAACTGGATACCGCCGTCTGCGATGATCGGTGTGCCGGTTTTCTTTGCTTCTTCATAGCAGTTCATGATCGCAGTAACCTGCGGAACACCGATGCCTGCCACGATACGGGTGGTACAGATCGAACCAGGTCCGATTCCTACCTTGACGCAGTCCGCGCCAGCTTCGATCAGATCATGTGTGGCCTCCGCTGTTGCAACATTTCCCGCGATAACCTGGAGATCCGGATATGCGCTCTTAACCATCCGCAGACATTTGAAGATATTCGCGGAATGGCCATGTGCGGAGTCGATGACCACGCAGTCCACATGTGCCTTGACCAGCGCATCCACACGCTCCAGAACATCATCGGTAATACCGATGGCAGCTCCGCACAGAAGACGTCCGTATGCATCCTTTGCGGCATTCGGATATTTAATCTGCTTCTCGATATCCTTGATTGTGATCAGGCCCTTCAGATTTCCCTCATCATCGACGATCGGGAGTTTTTCCTTCCGTGCCTTGGCCAGAAGACTCTTCGCCTCTTCAAGCGTGACGCCCTCTTTTGCTGTAATCAGATTTTCTGAAGTCATCGATTCCTTGATTTTCTTGCTGAAATCAGTTTCAAACAAAAGGTCACGGTTTGTAATGATTCCGACAAGCTTCTTGCCGACCGTGATCGGCACACCCGAGATGCGGTACTTTGCCATAAGCGCGTTGGCATCCGCAAGCGTATCCTCCGGGGAAAGATAGAAGGGATCTGTAATGACACCATTTTCCGAACGTTTTACCTTATCGACCTCATCTGCCTGCTGTTCGATTGTCATGTTCTTATGGATGATTCCGATACCGCCCTGTCTGGCCATCGCAATTGCCATGCGATGCTCGGTAACCGTATCCATGCCTGCGCTCATCATCGGGATATTCAATTTGATCTTCTTCGTGAGATATGTGCTCAAATCCACCAGATTCGGTGTAACCGTTGAATACTGCGGTACTAAAAGCACATCATCAAATGTAATACCCTCTCCGATAATCTGTCCCATAAACGTTCTTCCTTTCTTCTATCTGACTGTTAATGTGAATAAAATAGCTATACAGATCAGAGCCCTGCAAAGAGCAGAAGTCTGTGACGAAACGAAATCTTAGATATGCATGAGAAAATCGCAATCATATGTCTGCCGTCTGCACATGTTCTGAATAATTTGAAAAAAGTTTAGCAAACCGCACACTGAAAGTCAATGCCTTGTGCGGATAAAAAAGGCTGCCAAAAAGGCTGCCGTGCCGGACCTTTCCCGGTCCGGACAAGCAGCCTGTTCTCTCAGTTTGTGAAGAAACGGCTCGGTGCCCGCATCCGCATATCCTTAAGCATGTCTTCACTCGGCGATATGAGAACCTTCTGTCTTTCCTGCTTTGACGAGATCACAAACGCCCATGCATTTTTCTCATCCTCAGGCGTTCCCGATGTGTAATCAACCACCTTCACATTCTTAAAATCGGAGAGATGATCCGACCCCACCGGAGCGATAACCTCTGCTTCGCTTAAATCATAAGAAGCTCCCTTCTTCCTCGACTGTTTGGAAAAAATCCGGTCAATATCCAGTACTCCGTTTACGTAGGAGTACTCGTATTCTACACTCTGTCTTGGAATCAGCCAGATATCAAGCAGGATCAGACCAAACCCCGCAAGCAGAAATGCGGGATGCACCATAATTCCGGAAAAGAACATCAGAATCGTAAGCAGCACAAAGAAAACCTTAATGAACCGGTTCTTCATGGTTGGCTGTACGGAAATCAGTTTTTCCTTAAATAAATCACTCATACCTTTTCTCCTGTCACGTTGGAATTCTCAGATGTAATTATCATAGCATCTTTTGAAGCGAGATAAAACACGCTGCGCGAGTTTTATCTCGCTATCGCGACGCTCGCCGCACACGAATACTTCGCATTCGGCTGCGGCTCACTGTTCGCGTAAATAAATGTCAGCACGGATTCACCCGGCTGCATCCGCCGCACTCCCTGTATTCTGTGAGGAAGACACGCTGACAGCATTATCCGAACCTGAACCTTCCCCCTCGCTGGAAGAAGTACCGGTCACTGCATGATCCGCGGAAGAGCTGCCGACCGTCTCAGAGGAGGAAGAATCTGTGGAGGAACCGTTCATGCTCTCCATTCCACTGTCCCCGTTGTCCGATCCGCTGTCAGAAACAGAAGAAGCATTTAAGGTGTCCGCAAGATTTGTGTCCGCAAGCAAAGTGTCCGCGCTGTAAAGGAAGAGCACATCGGTGATTCCGTAGGAGGTGATGGCAGTCTCAATGTCGTCGTAATAATATCTCGGATCCACCATGATAATGCTCTGGAAATACGGATACAGGAACTGCATGAAACTGTTCGCGTAGGAGTCCTTGAATACCAGCAGATTTCTTCCATTGTTTGCGGTCGTCCGAATCTCCACCAGGGGATGATTTCCACCGAAGAACACCTGATACTGATCCTTTTCCTTCAGCTTGTCACTCATAAACATGGATGTACTCTTCTCTCCTGTATCAGGATAGGTTACGTAATACTCCACATCTGTTCCGTCAGGCTGGTAGATTTCAATTGAGTCCCGCGAGATGTGACGCCCGCTTCTTGACGCCAAAGTGCCCTGGAAGGAATCCGACACCGTGTAAATCGTATTTTCTGTGATCGGTGTATCAATGCCGAGCTGATTTGCCGCGCCCAGAAAGGCCTCATACGCACCCAGACTGGTCCAGTGATGGTCTGTCTTGTAGTAAATCTTCTGATCCTTGTTCTTCTGCATCACACCGATAGCGTCAATGATCTGTATTTTGCTGTCCAGTCTGTTCTCAAATCCGCGGATATCCAAGATCTGATCCTCTGCCGGAGCATTCCGGGGAAGCTTGTCCGTGAGTATGCTTGCCGCATCCGGAATCATCAGAAGGTTCATGTTCAGATCACTGTGTCTCCCGGAAAAATCATTGATGGCTTTTTCTGTCGCATTAACTGTTTCCGGGTCCGGCACGACCGGCTTCGACAGAAGATATCCGTCTTTTCCGAAATACACATTCTCAGATTCACGGTTTCCCAGAATCATCGTACCCAGAGAACGGATATTCATCCACAGATCCCGGCCGACGAACTGATCTGATTCATAGCTGTTGAAGTCCCGGAAAAAATCGCCGTTTGCGAGAGATGCCGCCGAGATTTTCGGCATCTGAGCAAGGTTTCTATTCTCGTCCGGTGAAAACTTTCTGCTCGGTACGATCAGATTCACGGCAAAAATAACCGCGACGGCTCCGAGAAAAATCCGTGTGAGCAGATCGTAGAAATATGCTTTTTTCTTCCCTTTCCGCAATTTTGGTTTCTTCGGCACAAGACCGGGAATTTTCCTGAGCGCCTCGAGATATCTGTTTTTCCTGCCGCCAGCCGCATTTCCGCGCCTCTCCGCTCCGGCTGACATCCTGCTTCTTCCGCCGCCAGCCGCGTTTCCGCGCCTCTCCGCCGCTCCGACCGACGTCCTCCTTTCTCTGCCGCCTGCCGCGCTTCCGCGTCTCTCCGACGCTTTGCCGGATGTTCTGCCTCTCTCTTCCTCCGCTCTGCCGACAGCTTGACCCGAACCGCCCGGCCTGGTCTTCATGCGCAGCGGCAGATCATCCGGATAGATCGGCGACGAGCTTTCCTTCTTATTGTTATTGTCACTGTAATCCGTCATTATCTCTCACCTTTCAGAACCTGAAATACAGGAATGTAGAATATGTGGCTCCGACCATATTGGCAACGCAGAAAATCAGGAGCACCACATGGACCGCTGCCGACAGATATATCATATTCTTTCTGCCTCTGTATACCAGAGTGTCATGAAGCCTTGTCAGAAGCGGGCCGCTGCAGATTACCGCAAGGATCAGCACAACCAGGTTGCTGGTCAGGTAATAGGCACTGGCTCCATTTGCAAAACCGAGCCCGTCCGCTCCGAACATCTGTCCGAGATAATGGAATGCCCCTCCAATCGACGGAGTGAAGAAAAAAATCCATCCCACGAAGGCAATCAAATCGGTCAGAAGAATTCGAAGCCACTTTGGAATCGAAAGCCGTTTCTGGCCGATCGCGAATTTTTCCAGAATGACAAAAAAGCCGTGGTAAATGCCCCAGAAGAGGAAATTCAGAGTATTTCCGTGCCAGAGTCCCGTCAGAATCCATACAACCGCAAGATTTCGGAACTGTTTTTCACGGGAACAGCGGTTCCCTCCCATCGGAATATAGACGTAATCGCGGAACCAGGCGCCAAGCGATATATGCCATCTTCTCCAGAAATCCGTAACTCCGTCTGACAGATATGGATAATTGAAGTTCTTCTCTATCCGGAAACCAAACATCTCTGCGAGACCGATCGCCATATCGGAATATCCGCTGAAGTCAAAGTAAAGCTCCAGAGAATAGAAAATCATGCCCAGCCATGCCGTCAGGCCAGCCATCTGACTCAGGCTGCTGATCTGATGAAAAGCGGTGCTCAGATTGTCCGCGATCAGCACCTTTTTAAACAGACCAATGATAAACAGATGCATACCGGATGTAAAATACCTGTTTTTTACCGTTTTCTGCACAAGCTGTTCCCGGAAATCCTTGTACTGCATAATAGGACCGGAGATGAGCTTAGGGAAGAACAGGATATAAAGCATCTCATTCAGGACGTTCCCGTCATCCTCTACCCTGCCGTAATAAATATCAAAAACATACGATAGTGCAGAGAATGTGTAGAAGGACATTCCCACAGGAAGAGCAAGCCTGCTGTATTTGAAGATGCCGAGTACCGCGACATCCACAACTACTGCGACAATAACGGTTGCTTTTCTCCGAAACCCGTCCCTTCCATCCGCGGACAGCATCCGGATCTGCTGTCCAGAGATATAATTGAACAGCACCGATATCACAAGAACCAGAACGTTCGGAGCATCTCCCCACACATAGAACAGAACGCTGAAAATCAGAAGCGCCACCTTGCGCCAGATACTTTTCTCCGCCGGTATCAGATGATATACAAGAAGCGAAACCGGCAGATATAAGAAAATAAAACTTAGTGTGCTGAATGTCATATCACGGCCTCCCCCTTACAGAGCGTTTTCAAATGCCTGCCCGATCTCTCCCGCCTTATCCGCAGAAACAAACAGTGCATAATTTCCCCGGATGGAAATAATGCTTTTCTGAAGCATGGCATATTGATACGTTCCGTAGCCGTTAAAATTGTTCATCTGTGTCTTTTTTCTGGATTCCATAGCGCTCTGAACCATTTCCTGATCGCCTGTATCCTTCAGCCTGACCAGGAGAATCTCCTCAGCTCCCATATTTGTCTTTGGATAGTAAAGCCGTATTCCGTCAAACTGCGCCGGATCCAGTCCGTACAGCCGGCGGATCATCTGATTGGACCCCTCCTGCATCTTGGACATATCCGCGTCCGCTGTCACCGCATCCCACACCGTATCAAAATCAGCCTTGCTGATCCGTTTTCCCGTAAAGCTGTGAACCAGCAATACAACGATCAACACCACGAGTATCCATTTGACAATTTCCAGACCTGTCAGTCTCATACTCTTTATCTTCATATCTAAACTGAATCCCATATCTTCTATACCGAATCTCTTATCTTTATACTGAATCCCGTATCTTCTATACTGGATCTCTTATCTTCTATACTGAATCCTGTATCTTCTATACTGAACCCCGTATCTTCTATACTGAATCCCGTATCGTAATGCCCTATATGCATGCATTTTACAAAGTCAGCTGCGCCGAGGGCAGTGCTGTAAGAACCGCCTGCACTGCAACCGTCTACGTACCGCCAGGCTGTTTTCCGGCCTCACGAAGAAGCACTGCTGCTTTTTCCCGAAGAAGAAGTCAAATCCTCTAAAGACGCAGAAACTATACTTTCCGATGAAACCCCCATATCGTTATCCGAGGAAGATACCACATCCTCTGATCCGTCTCCCTGCGTCTGCTGCTCATCATAGACGCTCAGCATCATCTGAGTTGCCCACAGCGGATAGAATTCCCGGCGAACATGAATCGAATCCGGATCATACAGATCCTGATGCCTACTCACAAGATCGTCGATACCGACCCAGCCATATCCCTTTTTCTTCACCATCTGGTGAACCGCATCGCTCCATTCCGGAATATTGCCCCACGCAGGCGTAGAATCGATTGCGGGCTGCTGTGCCGGAATGATGGAGTTGACAAAAATGGACGTATTCGGCAGCTTCTTGTGCAACTCATCCAGAATCGAGGCGTAATCCTTTACATAGTCTTCCTTTGTTTTCCAAAGCCCGATGGAAACATCATTCAGGCCGTAACAGAGGAACAGATTCGCCGGATTCAATTGCACCAGCTCTTCCTCATGATCTTTTATATTGGCGATTGTATTTCCGCCATCCGCCAGAACACGGGACTGCGGAAGGAATTCAAAGGTGTAGAATCCGACCGCTCTGGAATCTCCCATAATCACAGAGTCTCCGAACAGACTCCACACGTCGATGGTTCCATCCTCCAGTTTCTTCTGCATCTCAGCGCGTTCCGCCTGCATCTTCGCCTTCTTCTGTTCGGTCAGAACCTGTTCCACCTCCTTCGGGTCCTTACTTTCCTGCGCTTTCAGAAATGACACTCCCTCTTTGATCTCTGCAGATTTCTTTCCCCGTCCGCCGCCGACTGCAGCCGCAATAATTGCGGCTGCAACACCGATGGCAATGACTGCCGCAATCACAAAGCGTCTGGAACGGAATTTCCCGTTTCCGCGTAAATTCATAACCTCTTCGTTCTCCTTCCCCTTCACGTTTACTCACACAATAATTATATCGGATATGCTATGTAAAAATCGGATGAATATATTTCAAATTCGTTAAGTTTTCGTAATATTTCGTATTCGAAGTTTCCGATACACAGACGTATTTTATTATAACATATCACCTGACATCTGCGGATTCTGATTTCCTTATCACGCGTGATTTCTTACGCCTTGTTCCTTATTGATAGATTGCACAAGAAAATGCGTGTATTCTCGTCACTCTGACGAAGTCCCCGTCAATTCAATACCCAATACGACGAAAGCTGCCCCAAATAATTGGTGACAATACCGTAGCAAAAAATAAGCCTTTCACGTATACTACTGATCGTAAGTAAAAACCGTTCACATTTTGCTGTCTCACGGGACAACGACATGCATCCACAGGAGTTTTCTCCGAACAGCTGCCGCCTGCCGCAGAACAGCAATCATTATTTTCAGCAATTCAGGGATTCATTTTATTTTAAGGAGGACAGGACAATGTCTAGTTTGAGTCTGGAGCACATCGGCAAAAAGTATCCCAACGGCTTTGAAGCTGTTAAGGATTTCAATCTTGATATCGCAGATAAGGAATTCATCATTTTCGTTGGACCTTCTGGATGCGGAAAATCCACTACCCTTCGTATGATCGCCGGCCTTGAGGACATCACCTCCGGCACATTGAAAATCGGCGACAAGGTCATGAACGATGTAGATCCGAAGGACCGTGATATCGCCATGGTTTTCCAGAACTACGCTCTGTATCCGCATATGACAGTTTACGACAACATGGCTTTCGGACTTAAGCTTCGCAAGGTTCCGAAGGATGAGATCGACAAGAAGGTCAGAGACGCAGCCAAGATCCTTGATCTGGAGCATCTGCTGGACCGTAAGCCGAAGGCTCTGTCCGGCGGTCAGAGACAGCGTGTAGCCATGGGACGTGCCATCGTTCGTAATCCGCGTGTCTTCCTGATGGATGAGCCGCTCTCCAACCTGGATGCAAAGCTTCGTGTTCAGATGAGAACCGAGATCGCAAAGCTTCACGACAGACTGGGCGCAACCATCATCTATGTAACCCATGACCAGACCGAGGCTATGACCCTTGGTACCAGAATCGTTGTCATGAAGGAAGGCGTTGTTCAGCAGGTTGATACGCCTCAGGTACTCTACGATGAGCCGTGCAACCTGTTCGTAGCCGGATTCATCGGTTCTCCGCAGATGAACTTCCTTGATGCTGTTGTCGAGGAGAAGGCCGGAGCAATCCAGCTGAATTTCGCCGGTCAGAGATTTACTCTTCCGGAGAAAAAGGGCAAAGTTCTCAAGGAGAAAGGCTACGTAGGAAAGACCGTTGTTGCAGGTATTCGTCCTGAGCATCTGTCTGACGATCCGGAAGTCATCGCGAAGAATCCGGGTGAAGTATTCTCCGCAAAGATCAACGTATATGAGCTTCTCGGCGCTGAAGTATTCCTGTATTTCGATTATGACAACACAGCCATGACAGCCCGTGTAAATCCGAAGACACCTGCGAGAACAGGTTCCGAGGTTAAATTTGCGATCGACATGGAAAAGCTTCATGTATTCGACAAAGAGACCGAGCTTGCCATCGTTCATTGATTACCGGTTTTTGATCGGAATATCTGACATAAGAGCACTTTGCAGATTCACTTCTGCAAAGTGCTTTCTTTTATTTACGCGAACAGTGAGCCGCAGCCGAATGCGAAGTATTCGTGTGCGGCGAGCGTCGCGATAGCGAGATAAAACTCGCGCAGCGTGTTTTATCTCGTTGCATCTGCAGCGATTTTTCTGTCTTACATACCGTTCATCTACTTGATTCGAAAAAGTTATTATTCTACAATAAACAGTATACAGAAGTCTTCCGCTCTCTGAAGCTCTGTGCGAAACAGGTGACAATGAACAGGATTTGATGAATCGTCATAATAAAATCCAAGCGGATCTGAGAATGGAACGGATCATAGAATCTTCAATAAAATCTTAAATAGAATCACTTAAATAGAATCTCAAAGGATTGAATTTCACGAGAAGGGGTCTTTATGATTAACAGCAGAATTTTAAGCAAAGCCATACAGCAGCTTCAAGATATTACCGGAACCGAACTCACACTTTATGGCAAAAACGGAAGCAGAATCACCGGAGATACAGCTGCCGGTGAAGAGGACACTTCCGTCCGTGAACTGATCCGTTCAGCCGCAGACAGCATGACAATCGGCAGCACCACCTACCTGAAGGTCTATGACGACGACATGCCCGTGTACTATCTTGCGGCTGCGGGAGGCCAGAATCCGGAAATCACCGGCAGAATCGCAGTCAGCGAATTGCAGAATCTCCTCTCTTTTTCACACGAGCGGATGGATAGAAACCACTTCATACAGAATGTTCTTCTTGATAATCTGCTTGCCCCTGACATTCATTCCGAGGCAAAAAAGCTGAAAATCCGCGAAGATGTGAACCGGATTGTGTATCTGACTGAGACAAGTGAGAAGGACACGGATCTTGCTCTCCAGACGCTGAAAGCCATGTACGCTTCCACCGGCAACGAATTCCTGACGATTGTCGATGCCACTCATATAGCAGTTGTTTCCGAAATCACAGGTCCGGATGACGCTGCAAAGACCGCACATACGCTCTCTGACATGCTGAACGCGGAAGCGATGATTCAGGTAAGGGTAGCTTACGGCCTTCCCACCAACCTCCTCGATCACCTGTCGCAGTCCTATAAGGAGGCACAGCTTGCCATCGACGTGGGACGAATCTTCTACCCGGATCTTCATGTGATCTCCTACGGCAATCTCGGCATCGGCCGCCTCATTTTCCAGCTTCCTCATTCTCTCTGCGAGCTGTTTCTTCGCGAAACCTTTGATCACGACGTTTTTGCGGAGCTTGATGAAGAGGCCCTGACGACAATCCGGCAGTTCTTTGACAATAACCTTAACATCTCCGAGACCGCGCGTCAGCTCTATATCCACCGGAACACCCTGGTGTACCGCATTGAAAAGCTCCAGAAAACGACCGGTCTCGACATCCGTCGCTTTGACGAGGCGATGACCTTCAAAATTGCCATGATGGTCAATAACTATCTGAAGAATACGCAGAAATAACCCGAAGAAAAAGCAAATAACCCGATCGGATGCGAGGGGGTGATTTTCCCCCTCGTCATAACGAGATAAAACACGCTGCGCGAGTTTTATCTTGTTATCGCGACGCTCGCCGCACACGAATACTTCGTATTCGGCTGCGGCTCACTGTTCGCGTAAAAAACCGCCGCACTTTCGTTTATGCGAAACGTGCGGCGGCATTTTTCATTTATATCAGCCTGTTATTCAGATTCTGATGGGCAGGGATTACATCATGCCCATTCCCGGGTTCCCGCCTGCAGGAGCAGCCGGAGCCGGCTCTTTAATTGTAGATACAGCAGCCTCAGTAGTAAGCAGAGACGATGCAACAGATGTAGCGTTCTGCAGAGCACTTCTGGTAACCTTAGCCGGATCCAGAATACCTGCCTCGATCATATCTACATACTCTTCATTGTAAGCATCAAATCCAACGCCTACCTTGGACTCTCTTACCTTGTCGATGATCACTGCTCCCTCAAGTCCTGCGTTTGCAGCAATTGTTGCCAGAGGTGCTTCAAGAGCCTTCATGACAATCTTTGCGCCTGTCTTCTCATCGCCCTCAAGGGTATCCACGAACTTTGCCAGTTCCTTGGATGCGTGTACATAAGCGGAACCGCCTCCGGCGATAACGCCCTCTTCCACAGCTGCTCTTGTAGCGTTCAGAGCATCCTCCATACGGAGCTTTGCTTCCTTCATCTCAGTCTCAGTAGCAGCGCCGACACGAATAACCGCTACGCCACCAGCCAGCTTTGCAAGCCTCTCCTGAAGCTTCTCGCGGTCGAAATCAGATTTTGTCTCGGCAATCTGAGCCTTAATCTGAGCAATACGGTTCTTGATTGCTTCCTTATCACCGGCGCCGTCGACGATGGTTGTGGTTTCCTTCTTAACCTGAACAGTTTTTGCCTTGCCGAGCATATCCATGGTAGCATCCTTGAGCTCGATGCCGAGGTCAGAGGAGATAACCTGTCCGCCGGTCAGGATTGCGATATCCTGAAGCATCTCTTTTCTTCTGTCTCCATAGCCCGGTGCCTTTACCGCACATACCTTGAAAGTTCCGCGGAGCTTGTTGACAATCAATGTGGACAGTGCCTCGCCCTCAACATCCTCAGCGATGATCAGAAGGCTTGCGCTGGACTGAACGATTTTCTCAAGAAGCGGAAGGATATCCTGAATGTTGCCGATCTTCTTGTCTGTGATCAGGATATACGGGCTGTCCAGATCTGCCTCCATCTTCTCCATGTCAGTTGCAAGGTATGCGGAAACATATCCTCTGTCGAACTGCATACCTTTTACAAGGTCAAGCTCTGTCTGCATTGTCTTGGATTCCTCGATGGTGATGACGCCATCATTCGTAACGGACTCCATTGCATCTGCAACCATATTGCCAACGGCTTCATCTCCGGATGAAACAGCGGCTACTCTCGCAATCTGCTTTTTGCTGGTAACCTTCTCACTCATCTCCTTGATCAGGTCTACGGTCTTGTCAGTAGCTTTCTTCATGCCTTTTCTGAGAACGATCGGGTTAGCGCCTGCAGCCAGGTTCTTCATTCCTTCATTTACCATTGCCTGCGCAAGTACGGTAGCGGTTGTGGTGCCGTCGCCGGCAACATCATTTGTCTTGGACGCAACCTCACGAATAAGCTGAGCGCCCATGTTTTCAAAACCATCCTCAAGCTCGATTTCCTTAGCGATGGTAACGCCATCATTTGTAATGGTCGGTGCGCCGTAGGACTTATCCAGAACAACATTACGTCCCTTCGGTCCCAGAGTAACCTTTACTGTATTCGCAAGCTTATCTACGCCAGCCTGAAGAGCGGTTCTGGCATCTGCGCCGTATTTAATTTCCTTAGCCATTGTATATTCCTCCTGTATATTCCTGTTCTCTATATGTCTGTCCGGGATTTATTAACAACCCGTTTCCGGCAGACACCGATTCAAATATAATTCCATATCATGATCTGTTTCACAGCCGGTTTTCGTATCAGCTGTCAGTCATCTGACAACCGGTTGTCGTCTCAGACTTCAGTATTCCTGATAACCGGTTGCCGTCTCACACTTCAGTATTCCTGATAACCGGTTGCCGTCTCAGACTTCAGTATTCCTACTAATCGGTTTCCGTATTAATCCTCAATAATCGCAAGAATATCTTCCTGCTTCGATACGATATATTCCTCGCCGTCAGCCTTAAAATGAGTTCCTGCATACTGAGCAAAAATAACCTTATCGCCCGGTTTAACTTCCATCTTGACTTTATCGGTTCCGGGTCCTACCGCAATTACAGTTGCCTCCTGCGGTTTTTCCTGTGCTGCGGATGTAAGGATAATACCGGATTTTGTCTTTTCCTCTGCTTCAACCTGTTTCAGTACAACTCTGTCACCAAGTGGAACTAACTTCATAATCTTCAGCCTCCTTATATGGATTTCATTCTTTCACTAATTCTTATGTTTATTAGCACTCATTACCTTTGAGTGCTACTCAACGATATTAATAATAGTTTCAAAAGCTCTATTTCGCAAATCTGTTTTATAGCAATGTATCTCGTTTTTTCTCATTATTTCTTTGTATTTCTCTTGTTTTCTCGTTTATTTACTGTTTTTATTTCAAATCTGATTTCATTAAAACAAAATCCGGCCTGCCTCTTCATTTCAGCGAACCATAATCCGACCTGCTTTCCTGCTAAGAACATTCTTTATACAAGAATACCGCAGCCCTGTGGGCCGCGGTATTCTTCGAGTATTCTTTATTATTCAGTGAGGATCCTGTTCCCTGAGTCAGTCAGGATCCTGTTCCCTGAGATTTATTTATCCGGACAGTATTCTGCGTCTTTTTAGCGCACATTGTCTCCCAATACGAGAGTTCGGTCAGGCCTTGGCCTTCTTGGCGTTTTCCTGCGTTCTCTTTTCCTTAATCTCAGCCAGTTCGTCGAATATGTAATCGTTCAGCACCTTGATGTATGTGCCTTTCATGCCGCTTGATCTTGATTCAATGACGCCGGCGCTCTCAAATTTACGAAGCGCGTTGACAATAACAGATCTTGTGATTCCGACGCGGTCCGCGATTTTGCTTGCGACAAGGATTCCCTCCGTGCCATCGAGTTCATCAAAAATATGGATAATCGCCTCCAATTCAGAGAAGGACAGTGTGCTGAACGCAGATTTCACCACCTGGATCTTGCGGTTCTCCTCTACATTTTCCTCATTTACAGAGCGCATCATCTCGAGCCCGACGACTGTAGTCCCATACTCACTGACAATGATGTCATCGATATCATACTGCGGTTTATACCGGTACATGAAGACCGTTCCGAGTCTTTCACCAGCAATCTCAATCGGATTAATAATTGCGGTATAGTTCTCGTACTTCTCCCCTTCAAAACCAAGCGTATTCAGATTGACATTTTCCTGCGTAGAAAGGACATTCAGAAAACGGTCATTCAATAAAGGATCCACGTGCGTTCCGACCTCATCTGTGATCAGCTCGCTGATCTCATCAACACCGCTGCAGGTTGACACTCCGAGAACCTTTCCCTTCCGGCTGATAACGAGAATATTGGACTGGAGACAGTCCACCAGCACATCGCAGATGTCATTAAAGACAACCTTCGTTGAATTGTTGTTGTGAAGCAGTTTGTTGATCTTTCGTGTTTTGTCAAGCAGCTGTACGCTCATTACAATCTCCTTTCGTACGATGGGAATTTTCCATACCAATATCGACAACATATATAATACAGACACAAATAATTCAGCAGATGTTGTTTCGTCGGGATAAAACCAAAAAAGAATTGAACATATAAATAGAATCTACTATTCAACTAGAAGAATAGTAGCACAGCTTTTTTCTGAAATCAATAACAGCTCATATATTTTGTCGAAATGTTCGACCATTTTTGTATGGATTCACAAGAATGCTTTTCGGAAAATTACGAAACATGTACTAAAACACCAAGACATTCCCTTGAAATATATATATTTATTCATCGAAACTTCGATTCCGCATCCTGTGTCGGCCAAAATTCTCACAAAAAAGATTACGAAAACAGGCAAAAAAAGCTGTCCTCTCTGCAAAGATATCTGACAATCCGTGTCAGAATCCAGTCACAGGAGGACAGAATCACTTAATCATTCACTAAAATCGGCGTTTCACCGCTATATCCTTCGTTTGCTTCCCTTCCGACTCAGTCAGTCCCACTCAATCATTACAGATCAGTCATTCTGACTCCGTCATTTCAAAGGCCTGCTGCAGCAGACACAGCCTCCTCAGGCTTTCCCGACGCCGCCTTCGCGGTATCCGGATCCTCTTGCTTTGGCCTCGGCATGACGTATCCGCATTCCTTGTCTGCGCACACAAGCCGGCTTCCCTTTTCGAGCATATAGCCTCCGCATTTCGGGCAGCGGATGTTCGATGGCTTCTGCCATGTCATAAAGTCGCAGTCCGGATTATGCTCGCAGCCGTAATAGATCCGGCCCTTTCTGGTCTTCTTCAGGAGAACCTCTCCGCCGCATTTCGGGCACTTCACACCGATCTTCTCCAGATACGGTTTTGTATTGCGGCATTCCGGAAAACCGGGGCAGGCAAGGAACTTTCCGTGCGGGCCATATTTGATCACCATGTGCCGTCCGCAGTTCTCGCAAATGACATCGGTTACTTCATCCTCAATCTTCACCTTCTCCAGTTCCTTATCCGCCTTCTGCACAGCGGCATCCAGATCCGGCCAGAAGTTGCGCACAACCGTTTTCCACTCGATGGTGCCATCTCCGATCGCATCCAGGAGCTGTTCCATGTTGGCGGTAAAATCCACATTCACGATGCCCGGAAACGCCTCCTTCATCAGATCATTTACCGCTGTTCCCAGCTCTGTGATGTACAGGTTCTTCTTTTCACGCGTCACATAATGGCGTGCAATGATTGTTGTGATGGTGGGAGCGTAGGTACTCGGCCGTCCGATTCCAAGCTCCTCCAGCGTCTTGACGAGAGAAGCCTCGGTATAGTGAGCCGGAGGCTGCGTAAAATGCTGTTCCCTGTCGAAATTGATCAAAGAGAGCGTGCTCTCCTTCGTAATTCCGCTCAGATGATCATTCTCAAGCTTTTTGTCATCGTCCTGTGTGTACACCGTCATGAATCCGGCAAATTTAATCCTTGACGAGGACGCGTGAAATACATACTTTCCACCGGTTATTTTCACCGTGTTCGTCTCGTAACGGGCAGAAGCCATGCGGCTTGCCGCAAATCTCCGCCAGATCAGCTGATAGAGACGGAACTGATCCCTGGAAAGGAACTCCTTCACAGACGATGGCGTTCTCGTGATATCCGTCGGTCGTATCGCCTCATGCGCATCCTGCGCGTGCTTGTTCTTATTCTCTGTCGTACTTCCGTCTGACAGGAACTGCTCCCCGTACTGCTCCCGGATATATTCTCTCGCCGCCTGATCCGCTTCCGTCGAGATCCTGGTGGAATCGGTACGCAGATACGAAATCAGTCCCACCGTACCGCCCTTTTTCAGATCAATTCCCTCATACAGCTGCTGGGCGATCTGCATGGTCTTGTAAGTGGACATGTTCAAGGTTTTTGAGGCTTCCTGCTGAAGCGTACTCGTCGTAAAGGGCAGCGGTGCCTTCCGGCTTCTCTCAGAGGTCTTCAGCTCGCTGACATGATAATCCGCATCCTTCAGACTATCCAGAATTCCCTGAAGCTGTTCCTCGGAGGATATCTCAATCTTTCCCTGCTGGTCTCCATAAAAATGAGCAGTCAGAGGTTTCTTCTCTCCGCTGACCTTGAAATCTGCATCCAGCGTCCAATACTCCTTCGGAATAAATGCATTGATCTCCTCCTCACGGTCTGCTATGATCCGCAGCGCGACAGACTGCACACGGCCGGCAGACAGCCCCCGCTTGATTTTCTTCCAGAGCAGCGGACTGATCTCATATCCTACCATACGGTCAAGGCACCGCCTCGCCTGCTGCTCATCCACGAGATTCATGTCGATATCCCTGGCATTCTTTAAAGAGGATTTGACCGCTGTTTTCGTTATTTCATTAAAGGTAATCCGGCGCATCTTCTTCGGATCCAGCCGAAGGGCCTTTGACAGATGCCATGAGATCGCTTCTCCTTCGCGGTCAGGGTCTGTCGCGAGGTAGACTTTATCTGCCTTGTCTGCCGCCTTGCGGAGAGAAGCAACCAGTTCTCCCTTGCCCCGGATCGTAATATATTTCGGTTCAAAGTCATGCTCCACGTCAATGCCAAGGCTGCTTTTCGGCAGATCCCTGACATGACCGTTCGATGCCAGGACATTATAATTCTTCCCGAGAAATTTTTTGACAGTCTTAACTTTCGTCGGTGACTCTACAATCACAAGATAATTTGGCACGTATACACCTCCATAAGCATTACCGGCGCTTTATGAGCGCTACGATTAGCACTATAACTCAAATAATTTGACCGTGCAAGCCCGAGTTGTCTTTCAGGTGTCTTTCATGCCTTGTAAATCGCTGTCAGAACGAACGGAATATGCCAGCCGCAGGCTGAACGAGATAAAACACGCTGCGCGAGTTTTATCTCGCTATCGCAACGCTCGCCGCACACGAATACCTCGCATTCGGCTGCGGCTCACTGTTCGCGTAAATATGCTGCGGACAGCTCCGTGCCGCCCGCTGAAAAATTCAGCTTCTGCTGTAATACCCCGCCGGAGCCTCATGCACATATCCGGAAAAGGTCAGCTGCACCAGTACTCTAGTCAGCTGCGAGAGCTCCATGCCGGTTCTCTCCTGCAGCGTATCCAGGCTCTGAGGATCATAGGAAAGCTTGCCGAATACCTTTTGAAAATCCTCTGCATCCTCGTACTTCTTTGACAGCCTGCGCGGTGCTTTTTCTTCTGCCGTTCTTCCTTCTCTCCGCCTGTCGCCATTTTCCTTTCCTTTCTTCTCTTCCTCTTTCTTCCCCCCTGTCATCCCCTCTTTCTTTCCGTCTTCCTGTCTGTCTTCCCTTCCATCTTCCTGTCTGCCTTTCTTTTCAACTCTCTCTTCTTCATTTCTGCCTGTATTCTTCTCTTCACGTGACCTTTTGCTGCCCGCAATCCCCAGTTCCTCCAGTATGACCTCCGGGTCCCATGCAATGCCGGCGCCCTGGGCGATCAGGCGGTTACAGCCACGGCTCAGCTCATCCAGGTTTCTTCCCGGAACCGCGTATATGGTTTTCCCCTGAGAAAGCGCATAATCCGCAGTTATCAGCGAGCCACTGCGAAGCTTTGCTTCTACGACAAGAACCACATCGGCGAGCGCACTGATAATCCGGTTGCGAATCGGAAAATGCCAGGCTGCAGGACCATCACCCGGCTCAAACTCGGACATAATGCCTCCACCCTCACGGATAATCCTTCTATATATATGGTAGCTTTCCTTCGGATAACACACATCTACACCGCAGCCCAGTACCGCAAACCCTTGTCCTCCCGCCTGCAGAGCGCCATGCAGCGCCCACGAATCCACGCCATATGCCATGCCGCTGATAATTTGTACGCCTTCCGCAGCAAGCTCTTCACCAAAGCGGATTGCCTCTGCCCTGCCGTACGGGCTGCACATCCTCGCCCCCACGATCGCGACCGTCTTCTTCCCGGGATCCGGAAAATTTCCGACAAGATACAGCCCTGACGGCATCCTCGGATAATTTCGCAGCTGCTCCGGATACTCCTCATCCTCACGCGCCACATATCTGATCCGTTCCAGAATCTCCGGGTTCTGCTCCCTGCGGAATCTGGCGTTCGTATTCTTCTGATCTGACTGCATTTGCACGTTTCCCCGACTTGACTGTATCGCCGTTTTCCCGTCATCCGGCTTCCTCACCTTTTTCTCGTCATCCGGCTGTCTCACCATTTTCTCACCACCCGATATCATCCTCATCCTTCCTTCTGCCGTTTCGACGGCACCCTCATACCCGGCATCTGATACGCTGAAGCGGAAGAAAAGCTTTCACTGCATCGCAGGCAGATCGCTTCGCTGATATGAGCATCATTGATCCGGTCGGTTCCCTCGAGATCCGCGATTGTCCGCGCCACCTTGATGACATGATGATACCCTCTTGCAGATAGTCCCAGTTTGTCAAAAGCCAGCCGCACTGTCAGCTCCGCCTCATCAGTCATCTCGCAGTGTTTTGCGATGGAGGACGCCGTCAGTTCACTGTTAAATGTCACCCCCGTCCCCCGATAACGTTCCTTCTGAATCTCGATCGCGCGCATCACCTTTTTCCTCATACTGGAAGAGGAAACCTCGAAATCTCCCTTTTCCGTAAGCGACTCGTAACTGACAGCCTGCACATCACATTTCAAATCGATGCGGTCCATGAACGCCTTGCTAAGTTTTTTCTGATAATCCAGGACATCTCTGTGGGTGCAAATGCAGCGGTTCATATCCGGAAAGTAACCGCAGGGGCACGGATTCGCCGCGGCAACGAGCAGAAAGGATGCCGGATATACACAGGTGCCTCCCAGCCTGGAGATCGTGATCTCGCGGCTCTCAAGCGGCTGCCGCAGCATCTCCAGTGTGGCAGGCATCATCTCCGGAATCTCATCCAGGAACAGGACTCCTCTGTGAGCAAGGGTTACCTCGCCGGGATGCGGGTAAAATCCGCCGCCGCAAAGCGCAGTCGGCGTAATCGTGTGATGCGGCGCCCGAAACGGTCTTCTGCGAATCCTCGATACCCCGCGCGGCATCAGACCAACCACGCTGTAGATCTTGGAAACCTCCAGACTTTCCTCCTCTGACAGCGGCGGTAAAATGGTAGGTATCCGCTCCGCCGTCATGGATTTCCCGGATCCGGGCGGCCCTGACAGAAACAGGTTATGAAAACCCGCCGCTGCGATCAGGGCAGCGCGCTTGACTGTCTTCTGTCCGTGAATATCACTGAAATCAATCGCGTATTCCTCGTCTTCCGGAACGGAATTTCGCGGAACCGACGCCGGGGCTTTTCCATGGCTGAAGGCAATCAGTTCTGAAATATTTCTCACGCCGACAATCCGGATACCATCTACAGCACTGCCCTCCGCGGCATTTTCTGTCGGAACGATACACAGCTCACATCCGTTTTCCTTTGCGGCGATCACACTGGGCAGAACTCCTGGTATTTTCTCAATTGTCCCGTCCAGATGAAGTTCCCCGAGCACCATCGCCTTTCGGAACGCCCCCTTCTCAATATATCCCAATGCCTCCAGAACCGCGGTGGCAATCGGCAGATCAAACCTGGTTCCATCTTTTCTGATGTCTCCCGGCGCCAGATTGATCGTTATCCTCTTCGGAGCAAGCACAATACCGATATTGCGGAACGCAGTCCGAACCCGTTCCTGTGCCTCTCTTACCTGAGAAGAGACGCTGCCGACAATCGCGAAATAAGGCATCCCCTCGCTCACATCTGCCTCTACCATCACGGGAACAGCCTCCACGCCGGAAATTGCCGATGATACTATGCTGCAAAACATACAAATTTCTCCTCTCCGCAGGCCTGTATCTGACAGGCATTGCCGAAAAATGCAGCAACCGGACGAATCCGGCCCGCATCGTAAATGCGAAGCCGGGAAAAAGCGATCCCCGTTCGCGAAAAAATAATCGGCATTACAGATACCGGACAACACTGTTCAAAAAACAAGTACAAATGGAATAAAACGAAATGATTTCTGAATACTACCAGGACTTCAGATCTGTCAGAGCCCTGCTGACATCTTGTAAGTATTTTCTTCAGAAGAAGAATAAAAGCCAAAGAATAGTCAAAAAGAATTGTTATATTTAAAATAGCACAAAACCCGCCTGCTGTAAATCATTAACTCGAGAACAGACAATGAGAGCAGACAATGCTGTCTGCACCGGAGCTTGTGGTTCGCTGTCCTGTATCCAATTCCGGAACTGCGGCAGCAGGGTTTTGTCCTTATTCCGTGAACAGCAATGCCGGAACACGGCATTTGCTGTTCACATGCAGCAGATCACTCTGCTTCTTTCTTCACGCGAAGGATATCGTTGACATCCGCTTTCTGCCCGAGGTCTACGTGCAGTTCCTGCTGCGGATGCGGTGCCGAATCCATGGTCTCGCCTTTTTCATTGTAAATTGCCCGCACCGTCACCTCCACATTCCGCCCATCCGGCTTCATAATCTCAATCCGGTCTCCGGTCCGGAATTTGTTCTTCTGTCCGATCACAGCATATCCATTTTCATCCGTCGCGGATACGACACCCAGATACGTGTAGTTTGTGATATAGGTGTTGCTGTCATAGATCTGGTCCTCTTCGGACGGCTTTCCGTAGAAAAAGCCGGTCGTGAACCTGCGGAACGTGCAGTCCGCGATCTGCTCCTGATACCAGGGGAGATTTTTCTCATAGAGTGCGGGATCCCTGGCATAGTCGTCGATTGCCTTGCGATAGGTGCGGGCAACCGTCGCGACATACAGGGCTGTTTTCATTCTTCCCTCGATCTTGAAGCTGTCAATACCGGCAGTCATCAGATCCGGGATATGTTCAATCATACACAAATCCTTTGAATTGAAAATGTACGTGCCGCGCTCATTTTCCTCGATCGGAAGATACTCTCCCGGCCGGCTCTCCTCCATGACAGCATATTTCCACCGGCAAGGATGGGTACATGCTCCTTTGTTCGCGTCTCTGCCCGTAAAATAATTCGACAGAAGGCATCTTCCCGAATACGATATGCACATTGCTCCGTGAATGAAGGTCTCAATCTCCATGTCCTTCGGAATCTGTCGGCGCATCTCGCGGATCTCCTCCAGGGACAGTTCACGGGCAGTTACCACTCGTTTTGCCCCCTGCCGGTACCAGAACCTGGCAGATGCCCAGTTGGTATTGTTTGCCTGTGTGCTGATATGCCGCTCTATCCCGGGGCACTCTTCTCCCGCGATATCGAAAATACCCGGGTCTGCGATAATCAGCGCATCGGGCTGAAGCTCGTTGAGCTCGCGCAGATATAGACGGACGCCCTCCAGATCATCGTTGTGTGCCAGAATATTCACCGTCACATGTACACGAACTCCGTGGCTGTGCGCGTAACGGATTCCTTCCGCCATATCCTCGTGATTGAAATTTTTTGCCTTGGCCCGAAGCCCATAGACATCTCCGCCGATATAAACCGCATCCGCGCCAAAAGCAACCGCTACCTTCAGCACTTCGAGACAGCTCGCCGGGATCAGAAGCTCCGGCTTTCCGTTTGCAAGCATAAATAATCTCTCCTGTCTTTAATCTGTGACACCGGCTCTGTCCGCAAGAGAAAAATCTCCCGTGCGGACCTGTCAGGCGAAATCCGCCGCCGTGTCAGTTTAAATTTCCTCCGGCTGCTTCATGACTGAGATGGAGATACCATCTCCGAGCGGGACGATACTCGTCTCCAGACACCTGTCATCTTTCAGAGCCCGGAGATAATCTCTCATCCGCTTATAAATCGTTCGCTTTCTCCGCTCCACAATATAATGAGACTCGATAATATCGCCCTCCTGGAGAACGTTATCGGAAATCAGAACGCTTCCCGGACGCATCAGCCGGAGCACTTCCGGGAGGAAATGAATATACTGTCCCTTAGCCGCATCCATGAAAATGAAATCATACGGCCCCGCAAGCGTCTTCAGGACATCTGCCGCATCTCCCTCCAGAAGAGTAATCCGGTCCTCATATCCCGATTTT
The DNA here is from genome assembly GCF_052118825.1 of Bilifractor sp. LCP21S3_A7. NCBI lineage: Bacteria > Bacillati > Bacillota > Clostridia > Lachnospirales > Lachnospiraceae > Bilifractor > Bilifractor sp. LCP21S3_A7. The sequence continues at coordinate 25,765 of NZ_JBQKGL010000019.1, forward strand.
CGAAAATTCTCGCGCGCGACAGGGATCCGCTTCTCATAGTTCTCAATCGTTGTGATCCTGCTGGATTCCGGCCCGCAGGCGGCCATCAGGATCGTAGAGAAACCGATCGCAGTGCCGACCTCAAGGATCCTCTGAGGCCGCTGAATCCGGAGAAATACTTTCAGGAAGCTTTGCATCTCCCGGCGGATAATCGGGACATTATCCTCTGCCGCCGTCTCCCGGAGTTCTTCCAGAAAAGGGGTAAGCCCATGATCCAGAGAATTGATGAAGGTTATCATCCGTTCATCTACAATCATTCTGTCACCTCCCACAAAAGGGCCGCCGCACGAACTTTTCGCTGTTTCCGAGCGTCTTTCGTGCAGCAGCCCTGTCTTATACCGATAAACCGCACGCCCGTCCGGCGCGAAACAGTCTTCAGTCTGCCTGTATGTATCATCCGGCAGCTGTCATACCATCATGACAGCAATGCTCAGCTCCGGTGTCTCTATGCCGGACTGCCGCGTTATGCGCCGATGCACCTTCTGTCCCCGGCGCCCATCATGGACCGCCTATGACACAGATATGTACCGTTATTGCGCTGATGTCGATTCCACGCTGTCAGCCGAAACATTATCCGGAGTGTCAGAGTCCTCCTCCTGCGCAAGGATCGGAAACATATCATCCGCGGTCATGGACGTTCGAAGGGTGTATGTTCCGGGCAGGATCTCCCCGTGATAGCCGGAAATCATTTCCTGAACCACAAATGCGTTTGCGCTCTCATTCAGAAGCCCGTTGGAAATCAGAAGCTTGCCGATCTGCCGCACCGACATATCATCTGTAATCGTTACGGTAACCGCCCGGCCGTCTCCGGAATCCACAGCCTTCTCATCAAAGATTTCATAGCCGAGCGAATAAGCCCGTTTCCCCAGATAGACCAGAATCATGATCAACGCGATGATGACAAGAATCCTGACAACACCCTTTATTCCACCCAGTGCAAGACGATATCCCAGGCTGTCATCCTTCTCTTCCCTTTTCCCTGCTGCCATTAAAAACTCCTTACCTTCCTGAATCGCCGTCCGGTTCACATGGGGACTTCTACATGGACTTCCCGGTTAATCGCGTTTATGACACGCTGAACCATTCTGCAGACAGCGCTCTCAGCATCCAGATAATCCGCTGCAATCTCATTGCGCAGGAGCGGCGAATACTCGTTAAGCACATAATCCGTCTCGTCATAGAGATCTCTGCCTGAGGTCTGCATATCGTAGACCTTACGCCTGTACTCGTTGATTTTCTGCCTGAGCTCAGGCATCTCCTTCAGCTGGTTCTCAAGATTCCGGTACCTGATAAAGTCCTCACTCTGTTCCAGAGCCTGAATGAGCTCCTCCGCCTTCTCCTTCACGCTGTCCATCTTATGCCTCCATGATGATCGGCAGTATCATCGGATTGCGCTGCGTACGCTTCCATACAAAACTTCCCAGTGAATCCTTGATTGCCGATTTCAGCTTTCCCCAGTCAGTGATGTGATGTTCCAGGCAGTCGTTCAGAGCGTCCTCAACGATCAGTCTTGCTTCATCCATCAGATCCTCAGACTCCCTTACATAGACAAAGCCTCTGGACACAATGTCCGGACCGGCAAGAAGCTGTCTGCCGTATTTCTCAAGGGTGAGAACGACAATCAGAATACCATCCTCGGACAGATGCTGTCTGTCCCGAAGGACAATATTTCCGACATCACCGACTCCGAGTCCGTCAACCATGATCTCGCCCGTCTCAACCTTACCGGTCACCCTGGCTGACTTCTGATCCAGTTCAAGCACATCTCCGGTCTTCATGACGAAGATATTCTCCTTCGGAATGCCCAGCTGAAGTGCCAGATTCTTCTGCGCTATCAGATGACGGTACTCGCCGTGGACCGGAATCGCATACTTCGGCTTAACCAGGGAGTAAATCAGCTTGATGTCCTCCTGGCAGGCATGTCCCGATACATGAACATCCTGGAAAATAACCTCCGCGCCTTTTTCATACAGCTCATTGATGACATTGGAGACAGCCTTCTCATTTCCGGGAATCGGATGGGAGGAGAATACAATCAGATCGCCGGGCTTAATTGTCACCTTCTTGTGGATGTCCGCCGCCATTCTCGACAGGGCTGCCATAGACTCTCCCTGGCTTCCGGTGGTGACAAGCACCATCTGACTGTCCGGATAATTTCTCATCTGATTGATATCGATGAGCGTATTCTGCGGCACATTCAGATATCCGAGTTCCTGTGCGATGGAGATGATATTCACCATGCTTCTGCCTTCTACAACGACCTTACGGCCGAATTTGCAGGCGGAATTGATGATCTGCTGTACACGGTCAACATTTGAGGCAAATGTGGCAATGATCAGACGCTGATTCCTGTGTTCGGAAAAAATCTGATCAAAGGTTCTGCCGACCGTGCGCTCCGACATCGTATAACCGGGCCGCTCCGCGTTTGTGCTGTCGCACATCAGCGCAAGAACGCCCTTCTTTCCGATCTCGGCAAAACGCTGCAGATCAATCGCATCACCAAATACCGGTGTGTAATCCACCTTGAAATCTCCTGTATGCACGATTGTCCCGGCGGGTGAATAGATGGCAAGCGCTGCCGCATCCTGAATACTGTGGTTCGTCTTGATGAATTCAATCCGGAAGTGTCCGAGATTGATCGACTGTCCGAAACGGATCGTCTTCATCTTCGTACTCTTAAGCATGTTGTGCTCTTCAAGCTTGTGGCTGATCAGACCGATCGTGAGCTTGGTCGCGTAAATCGGAACGTTAATCTCACGCAGCACATACGGAAGTGCACCGATGTGATCCTCATGACCGTGGGTGATCACAAACCCCTTCACCTTGCGGATATTCTGCTTTAAATAAGTAATATCCGGAATAACCAGATCAATTCCGAGCATATCGTCATCGGGGAAGGCCAGACCGCAGTCCACCACCACAATGCTGTCCTCGTACTCGAATGCAGTGATGTTCATGCCGATTTCTTCCAGACCGCCCAGCGGAATGATCTTCAGCTTACTCGTATTTTCTTTTCCTTTCAAATTATACCTCCGTTCATTTTTTATTCACTCAAAAGACACGTCGTCCATCATCTGCTCGAAAATGCGTGCCACCGCATCGTACTCCACATCATCTTCGACCATCACATACCGTGCTTCCGCCTCGCCGTCTTCCGAGAGATCCTTCATAATATAGGCGTTTGCCTCCTCGCCGTCAGAATCGGTCACGAGAAGATAATCCACGCCGCCTACCCGCGTTTCTTCCTCAACGAAAAACTCCTGCTTATCTCCGTCTTCCGTTTCAAATAAAATTTTTTCCATAGAAATCCGATGCTTATCCTCTATCTGTTTCCGTTGTTTCCTCTCCGCCGCAGTTGTCGAGCCATTCCTGCAGAATGATGCCGGCAGCGATCTGATCAATCACCGCCTTGCGGTTGTGCCTGCCCCGGACGTTCATCTCGTCAAGAATCTCATCCGCCGCCACGGTCGTAAGCCTTTCGTCCCACATGATAACCGGAAGTCCGGTTCTCCGGTGCACAAGCTCACCAAATTTCGTTGCCTTCTCAGCACGCTCCCCGGGTCCGTCATTCATATTCAGAGGAAGTCCGACCACAATCTTCTCCACCTGATATTCTCTGCAGATTTCTTCGATCCTGGCGAGAGTCTGTCGAAGCTTGCTCTCTCTGTGACGGACAATCGTCTCCACTGCCTGAGCTGTCAGACCGAGCGGGTCACTGACTGCCACGCCTACCGTTACAGACCCGTAATCCAGTCCCAGGATCCGCATTATCTGGTCTCTTTCCAGGATTCGTTCCGAATGTACTCCTTAAGAAGCTCCTCGACCAGCTCATCGCGCTCCACCTTCATGATCATGCTTCTCGCACCATTATGACTGGTAATGTAGGTCGGATCGCCTGACATGATATAGCCGACGATCTGATTCACAGGGTTGTATCCCTTCTCCTCCATTGCGTGATATACAAGATCCAGAACCTTTTTCACGGAAATCTCATTCTCTGTATTTACTCTGAAAAATTGTGTGTTCCCTAAATCTGTCATCCTTATTCACATCCTTACTTATTCTGCAAAGAACTGCCAAGCTGCATCCGGCGTGACAAGCTGTATAAGCCTCACACCTCCCGCACGCGTCCGAACACTCGTAATGATTCATTATAAACCAGATGTCCCGGATTGGCAACCCGGCAGCACATCTTTCCTGATTCCGGAAAGTCCACCGTAAAAGTTCGCAGCAGATTCTGCTCACACCGCAAGCAGGTACTCCTCTGACACAAGCGCCTGCGGTGTAACCACCATCATCTGATTCGTAAGATCTCTGGTATCGGCGAGCAGTATCTTCTGATACTCTCTTCCATGACCTGTCCAGTATTTCCTGCCATCCAGTTCGATCTGCTCTTCAAACAGAACCTCAACCGGCCTTCCAATATAATAATTCAGGAATTCCTTTCTGCGCCGGATGTCTGTCTCCCGAAGCACGGCTCCCCTCTGTTTCTTGACCGCCTCCGTGTTCTGTTCCTTCATTGCGGCCGCCTTAGTGCCCTCTCGGCGGGAGTATGGAAAAATATGTGTCTCAAAAAAATGTACCTCTGACACAAATCTGCGGGATTCCTCAAAATCTTCCTCTGTCTCCCCGGGGAAACCGGTTATGATATCTGTCGTAATCGCGGGATGCTCATAATACTTCCTTAAAAGCCGAACTACCTCCATGAACTTCTCCGGAGTATAATGACGGTTCATATCCCGGAGCGTCCTGGCACATCCACTCTGAAGGGAAAGGTGAAAATGCGGGCAAACCTTGCGCAGCCCGCTGAGGCTCCGGATTACATTCTCGCTCATCGAACCGGGTTCAAGAGAGCCCAGACGAATTCTTTCAATTCCGCTGACATCGTGAATAGCGTGCAGCAACGCAACCAGATCTTCTCCTTCTCCCATATCCCGTCCATAGGAGCACAGATGAATTCCCGTGACCACAATCTCCCGAACTCCGGAAGCCGCCAGCCTCATGACCTCTTCCCGCACATCCGGAATCTTGCGGCTCCGCACACGGCCTCTGGCATAGGGGATGATGCAGTAGCTGCAAAACTGATTGCAGCCGTCCTGCACTTTGATAAAGGCTCTGGTATGCTCCTCCGTACGGTCGATCTGAAGGTTCTCATACATCCTGTCCACGGACCAGTCGCTGGTATCCAGCTGCTTTTCGCCGCTGCTTCTGAACTGCTCCAGTTCACGAATCAAATCTTCCTTGCGGTTGCTTCCAATGACGAGATCAATGGCAGGGTCCTTCTCAAGTTCCTCCCCCCTGATCTGTGCGTAACATCCCACGGCCACCACGATTGCGTCCGGATTCATTTTCTTCGCCTTATGCAGCATCTGCCTCGATTTCCGGTCCGCTATATTGGTTACGGTACATGTATTGATTACATATATATCCGCACCGGGTTCAAATGGCACGATATCATATCCGGCCTTCTCCAGCATCTGCTGCATCGCCTCCAGCTCGTAGGCATTTACCTTGCACCCCAGATTATGAAGAGCCGCCTTTTTTCCTCTTGACACCTTGACTTTTCTCCTGTTTACCATTAAGATTATTTAAGCAAATGCTTAAGAAAACTACTGCAATTTCGATATAATAAGGGAGGATATTAAATGCAAACGGTACAGATTTCATTAAATTCAATCGATAAAGTAAAGAACTTTGTAAACGCCATTTCAAAGTTTGACTTTGACTTTGATCTTGTGTCCGGCAGATATGTCATCGACGCGAAGTCCATCATGGGTATCTTCAGCCTTGATCTTTCCAAACCGATTGATCTGAACATCCACACGGAAGGCTCCGAGCTTGAGTCTGTCATGGAGGTTCTTAAACCGTATCTGATCGAGCAGTAATCCTCTGCCCACTCCATCCGGCATATATCGGAAATGACGGGAACATCGGAAGATGCAGGAAGCGCAACCGCGCTCCCCTGCATCTTTTTTAGTGTATAAGCTCTTCGAAAACGCAGACAGGATCGTCGCACGCGAAGCGCGCGTAAGAGACTGTATGCGATTTCGAAGGCAACAGGTATGAGCACGAAGTGACGCGCAAGCGGCACAGAAGTGCGAATATGCGCGGGCAGTGAGCCACAGCCGCTCACACATAGTGTGAAGCGGTGGGGCGAACGCCGCGACAGACTGACGAAGTCGGTCACCTGTAGGATTGCGAGAGTGCGAAGCACGGAGCAATCCGTAGCTTATACACTTTGTGATACAATATGTTCTTGGCCCGCGGGGAGCTTGCTCACCAGTGGGCAAGAACATTAGCGACGACAACAGGTATGAGCATGGAGCGGTGCGAAGCACCGCTCCTTATTCCTCTCCGTCCACCACAATCGTTTCCGTCGTCTCAATTGCTTCCTTCATCAGCGGCTCGATGACATCATCCAGCTTATGTTCCGAGCGCTCGATGACCTTCAGAATCGGATGGGTCACGGGATGCTTTGCGACAAAGATCGTACAGCAATCCTCGTAGGGAAGGATCGAAGTATCAAAGGTCCCGATCTGCTGTGCCCGATCCACGATCTCCTGCTTGTCAAAGCCGATCAGCGGACGGTAAACGGGAAGCGTACACACGGCATTGGTACACAGAAGACTCTGCGCCGTCTGACTGGCAACCTGACCAATACTTTCTCCTGTGATCAGTCCCAACGCGCCGTCCTGTCCGGCAAAAATTTCCGCGATCCGCATCATGTATCTTCTCATGATAATCGTGAGCTCCTCGTGCGGACATTTTTCATAGATTGCCATCTGGATATCCGTGAAATTCACAATGTGAAGTCGTATCTGTCCGGCATATCTCGCCACGAGCTTTGCCAAATCAACGACCTTCTGCTTTGCCCGCTCACTGGTGTACGGCGGCGCATGGAAATACACCGCATCGATCTTTACTCCGCGCTTTGCGATCATATACCCCGCAACCGGAGAATCGATTCCTCCCGATAACAGAAGCTCCGCGCTTCCGTTTGATCCCACGGGCATTCCTCCCGGCCCGGGTATTGTCTCGGAGTAGACATAAATACTCTGACGCACTTCTACAGAAAGCACCACATCCGGATTGTGTACATCAACCTTCATCCACGGGCAGCCAAGAAGCACCGCCTCGCCCAGATCTGCATTGAGTTCCATGGAATCATGAGGATATTTCTTGTTCGGCCTTCTGGCAACGACCTTGAACGTTCTCGGAGTTCCCTCCGGATAAACAGTTCTCACAAACTCCGCGACCTGTGCCTTGACGTTGTCGTAATCCATATTCTCGATGATCAGTACCGGGCTGATACCCGCGATCCCGAACACCGTCTTCAGCGCCTCTATCGCGCCCTCATAGTCGAAGTCACCATCGGTGCGGACGTAGATTCTTCCCATTTCTCTGGTGACATCAAAGGTACCGCCTACTCTCTTCAGAGCTCTGACAATATGATGCACAAGCGCGTCCTCAAAGAGATGCCTGTTCTTTCCTTTGATACCAATCTCCGCATATTTGATTAAAAATGCCTGATACATAATTTTTCTTTCCTTTTTGCTTTCCTGCACGCGCTGCTGCCTGATCTTCCGAAACGTCCGCCGCGCATCACTTCCCGTTGAATCTTCAAAGCCGCGCCGCCGTATCTTATTTTCTGGTGAATCTCCGGAGCTGCGGCACCACTTCATGGAGTACCCCGATGGTATAATCAATTTCCTCCATCGTCGTCAGCTCGGAGAAGCTGAACCGCACCGAAGACTCCATGATTTCTCTCGGTGCATGAATTGCCTCCATAGTTGCGCTTCCTCCCCGCCTGTGGCTGGAACAGGCGCTTCCCGCAGAAACGCTGATTCCTCTGGACTCCAGGGTGTGCAGAAGCACCTCACTGCGAATTCCCTCGAATGAAATATTCAGAATATGCGGAGCACCCTTCCGGAGATCTGACGGCCCGTTGATATGGATCTTTCCGAGATCCGCTACGCCCTCTGCCAGATGTTCCTTCAGACTGTACATATGCTCCGCGTTTTCCCTGAGCGATGCACAGATTTTCTCCGCGGCGGTACCCAGTCCCGCGATTCCCGGAACATTGTCCGTTCCGGAACGCATTCCATTCTGCTGCCCGCCTCCATAGATCAGCGGATTTATCTTCACCCGCTGATCTATGAACAGAAATCCCGATCCCTTTGGTCCATGGATTTTGTGTCCGCTGACGGAAAGCATATCTATCTTCATTCGTTTTGGATAGATCGGATACTTTCCGAAGGACTGAATCGCGTCTACATGAAAAAAAGTACCCGGATACCGGCTGCGCAGCATTTCGCCGATTTCCGCCACAGGCTCCACAGATCCAATCTCATTATTCACCATCATGACGGACACCAGTATCGTATCCTCCGTCATTGCATTCTCCAGATCATGAAGATCCAGAACGCCGTCTCTGCCAACCGGAAGCTTGACAATCTCATAGCCCATAGCCTCCAATGCTGCTGCCGGAGCCGCAATCGCCGAATGCTCAATCGCCGTAGTGATAATCCGTCTGCCTCTGCGCCTGTTCGCGAGCGCCGTCCCGAACAGCGCCCAGTTATCCGACTCCGTGCCACCGGATGTAAAATAGATCTCGCCCGGCTTTACCTTCAGAATCCCGGACAGAATTTCCGCGCTTTTCCGGATATATTTTTCCGCTTCGACGCCCTTCTGATGCATAGAGGAAGGATTGCCATAATCCTCCAGCATCGTTTTTCTCACGATATCCGCAACCTCCTCGTAGCAGCGGGTTGTTGCCGAATTGTCAAGATATGCTTTCATTTTACCGTTCTTTCCATATAATATGATACTTTATCACGCGCTGCGGAATCCCCGTCAGTCTCTTTCCAGAAGATACATCAGGATCGACAGCATGGTCATTCCTGCAGTCTCCGTTCTGAGAATTCTCTTGCCGAGAGTAATGGTCGTAAATCCGCTCTTTCTCGCATCCTCAGCTTCCCGCTCATCAAACCCGCCTTCCGGGCCGATCAGGACACCGACAGACTGTCCCGGCCGGATGCCGGACAGAAACGATCGCGTCTTCTCCATTCCGCCCTCCATTTCATAGGGCATCAGCCGGACATCAAGGCTTCGGGAAAATTCCAGTGCCTCCCCGAACGTCATGATATCGTGAACCTCGGGGATGATGAGACGTTTTGACTGCTTGGCCGCGCTCTCTGCAATCTTGTTCCACCGGACCACCTTCTGTGCTGCTCTCTTCCCATCAAGCTTCATGATACACCGCCTGGACGAGACCGGAATCACCGAATATGCTCCCAGTTCGACCGCTTTCTGAACAACGGTCTCCATTTTATCACCTTTGGGAAGACATTGAAACAGGAAAATCCTCGACGGGAGTTCTTTTCCGGGCAGCTGTGCGTCCAGAATCCTGCAGACCACTTCTTTCTCCGACAGAGAAACCACCTCACAGGTATACTCCCACTCATCCTGGCAGGAGATCAGAACCGTTTCGCCCGGACGCATCCGCAGCACATTACGAATATGCTGTACATCCTCTCCCGTAATATGGACCAGACCGTCTTCAATCTGTGACCGGTCCGCAAAAAATCTGTACATATCTCCGCCCCTGTCTTAATCCGGCTTTCTCGCGGTAATCGATACCCACTCACCCTGCTGCGTCTGCTCCACTATTTCAAGCCCCGCCGCCCTGCAGGCATCCAGAACCTTGTACGCCTGATCCTCCAGAATACCGGAGGTGATATAAAGACCGCCCTTCTTCATCGCCGGCACAACCGCCGGAGTCATCGGAACCAGGATATCCGCCAGAATATTAGCCGTAACGATATCATACTTCTCATATCCCGCTCTGTCCCGTGTCTCCTGGTCATCGATCATATTGCCGATGATCATGTCAAAGGCGCCGTCCGGTATATCGTTCGCCTTCCGGTTATCCTCGACCGCAGGCACTGCGCAGGGATCCAGATCGGTTCCAAGCACATGCCCTGCGCCAAACTTGACCGCGACAATTCCGAGAATTCCACTTCCCGTTCCCACATCCAGCATCTCCATCCCCGGCTTCACGTATTTCCGGAGCTGACGGATACACAGCTGCGTCGTCTCATGCATTCCGGTTCCAAACGCGGTGCCGGGATCGATGTGAAGGATCATCTTGTCCCTGTCCTCTTCCTTCACCTGCTCCCAGGATGGAATGATCAGGATATCATCCACATAGAACTGTTTGAAATACTGCTTCCAGTTGTTGATCCAGTCCTTATCTTCCGTCTCGGACTCCTCGATCGTTCCCTCCCCGATATCGGTGTAGGAACGCAGTTCGTCCAGAGCTTCCCTTGCCTTCTGAAGGACAGCTTCCGTATCTGTCTCCTCCGGGTCCAGATAAAAATTCAGATATGCGATGCCGTCATCGTCGGGCAGATCAGGCAGAATATCCACAAACATCTGTTCCTTTTCTTCCCTGGTAAGCGGCTTCTTGTCCTCAATCTCAGCACCTTCAATGCCACAGTCATAGAGCGTTGCAATAACTATATCCTCCGCGTCTTCGATTGTCTTTAAACGGTATTTCTTCCATTTCATCTCTGTAAATCCTCTCATTCATCGACATGCTTACCGGATTGCCCGGATGCGCAGTATAAAAACAATTCCCGATAGATCAGCCGTTTCCTCTCAGGACATACACCGTGTACGGGTCCATTGCAAACAAAAAGAAGCCGCCATAAAAAATGCTTTCTCATCGGCAATGCGGTTTATATGGGCCCGATGTCGGAGTATAGATACCGCACGGTCTTTTTCGTCTCTTGAAGTATAACCGTATTTTCACTTCTTGAAAAGGAATATTTCCTGAAAGAGCGGTTTTTCTGAAAGAGCGGTTTTCCTGAAAGAGCAGTTTTGAAATGAGAATGAACAGAGAAATACCTCCTCCCGGACTGCAGGGAGGCTGCCGTACCGGCCCTTCTCAGACCGATGCGACAGCCTCCTGATCTTCCGGCTGGATGCACCGGAAATCTGCTCTTCACTATTACCGTTTGTGGCATGATTATCGTATGGGCGTTACTCTTTTTTCCGCCCGAATCTTACCTTTTTCTTCTTCGGCTCTTCTTCGCTTCCCAGAGAATTGCCGCTTTCGGCATCAAATTCTCTCAGAAGATCCTTTGCCTCTTTTGAAAGATTTGTGGGGGTCTGCACAATCAATGTCACATATTGATCGCCCCGCACATTTTTGTTGTGGATCGATGGAACGCCCTTGCCTCTCAGCCGGATTCTCGTCCCCGTCTGTGTTCCCGGCTTCACGGTATACACCACGTCGCCGTCCACCGTATTCAGCCGGATATCCCCGCCAAGTGCAGCCTGCGCAAAGCTGACCGGTGCCGAGGAATAGATATCCACTCCGTCACGCTGAAAAATCGGATGTGGAGCAACCGCTACCTGCACAAGCAGATCCCCTCTCGGGCCTCCGTTTACGCCTGGTTCTCCCTTGTCGCGGATGCGGATGCTCTGTCCGTCATCAATTCCGGCAGGAATATCGACCTGAATTTTCTTTCTGGAGGAAGTGAACCCACTTCCATGACAGTCGGGGCATTTATCACGGATGATCTTTCCGGTTCCTCCGCAATGCGGACAGGTCTGGATATTCTGAATCATACCGAACATGCTCTGCTGGGTCTGCCTGATCTGACCGGTTCCGTGACAATGGGGACAGGTCTCCGGTGAAGTTCCGGGTCTTGCCCCTGAACCGCCGCACGTCTTGCAGGTATCCTTCAGCGTCAGCTCAATTTCCTTCTTGCAGCCGAATACAGCCTCCTCGAATGAAATGTGCACAATGGCTCTCAGAGATGCGCCTCTTCTAGGACCATTGTTCGCGCTGCTTCTTCCGCCGCCGCCGAAAATATCTCCGAAAATGTCGCCGAATCCACCGGAGCCGAAAATGTCATTGAAGTCAAAGCCTCCGAAACCGCCGGCGCCACCGGCGCCGCCATTCTCAAAGGCAGCATGGCCGAACTGATCATACTGTCTTCTCTTGTCCGGATCACTCAGAACAGAATACGCTTCACTGGCTTCCGCAAATTTCTCGGCCGCATCCTTATCTCCGGGATTCATGTCCGGATGATATTTTTTTGCAAGCTTACGATACGCCCGCTTGATGGTCTCCTCATCCGCATTCCTGTCAACCCCCAGGACCTCGTAATAGTCTCTCTTTTCAGCCATTGATTTTCCTCACAATCTGCTTCTGTTTCTAAAAATCAGAGAACGAGTTCCGGCCGAACGGATCGAAACCCGTGACCGGAACATCGCTGTCTCCTGTAATCTGAATCAGACTTCCTTGTAGTCTGCGTCTACGACATCGTCGCCGCCGTTATTGCCTGCGCTGCTTCCGCCCTGAGCTCCGCCCTGCGGGCCTGCGCCTGCGCCCGGATTCGGGCCGCCCTGATTCTGCTGCATATTCTCGTACATCTTCGTGAACAGAGCCTGTGAAGAATTCATCAGTTTCTCCTTCGCCGCTTTGATGTCCGTTACCTGCGCGTCGGTCAGACTTCCGTCTGCCGGAGCCTTCGCGAGCAGATCCTTCAGTGCGTTCAGGTCTGCCTCAACGCCGCTCTTCTGATCCGCCGGCACCTTGTCGCCGACTTCCTTCAGAGCCTTCTCTACCTGGAATACCGTCGAATCCGCTTCA
>NZ_JBQKGL010000020.1:0-35030 GCF_052118825.1 Bilifractor sp. LCP21S3_A7
AATTGTATAACCATTTGACTCTCACCCGCATAGCGGGTGGTTTTTTATTTCGCTCGGCTCATATTTCCGTTGGGAAATACTCGCTCGAGCTCAACAGGCTAAAGCCCATAAAACGAGATAAAACACGCTGCGCGAGTTTTATCTCGCTATCGCGACGCTCGCCGCACACGAATACTTCGCATTCGGCTGCGGCTCACTGTTCGCGTAAAAAAACAGCCGGCGTTCTCCGCTGGCTGCCACGCACATTTGACTGACCTCCCTGCCGGCTGTCACATATATTCGATCGGTTTCTGATAATCTGATGCATTCTCCTCTGTCACAATGCTCACCGGATTCTGTATCCATGGCCGTACATCCTCTCCCTCCGCCAGATGTACAGCACAATTAACTGCACTTTTTGCCTCAAATTCCGGATCCTGAACGACAAATCCCTTCAGACATCCTTTTCGCAGCAGCTCTATTGTCTCCTGATCTGCCTCTCCGATTCCGATCACCTCAATAGTCTGCTCCTTTCCCGCCTCCTCAATGGCTGCTACAGCTCCTGCGGCCATGTTGTTATCCTGGCAGTATATCAGCCTCAGGTCAGGAATCCGCCTGATCAGACGTTCTGTCTCCCTCTCCGCTTCCTGACGGTTCCAGTCAGCGCTCCGAATATCAGCGATCTGAATATCCGGCCGGTCTCCCAGCTCATCAACAAATGCCTGTGTACGATAAATCTGCGGATCTGTCCCCGGAGTGCCCTCCAGAATCGCTACCTTTCCTCCGTCGGGAAGCAAATCCGTTGTCAGCTGTGCCGCAAGGCTGCCTTCCTCCTGAGAGCTCGCTCCAACATACGTGTCGATATAGACTGCAGAATAAGCATCTACCTTCATATTCAGGTTAACCACCGGTATTTCCCTGCTGCGCGCCTCTTTCAGGGAATCCAGCATTGACTTCGAATTTACAGGGCAGATGATCAGCACATCTACTTTATCATCGATAAGCTCGCGAATCTGCCGGTTCTGAAGCGATGCATCCCAGTCCGCATACTTCCAGATAAGCCGTATTCTTTTTTCCTCAGCCTGTTTCTGCATAATCTGATATAGACGCACCTGATAGGCAGATTGATCAGACGCGATACTGACTCCGCACACAGGGGGAGTCTCTCCTCTCTGAACATTCTGCACCTCGGAGGATTCCGCAGAGAGTCCCTTAGCAGATGCGGCATCCGATACAACCGGCGTACCGCATCCGCTGAACAGCACAATCACCGCAGCCAGGAACAGCACAATCCACAGCACTTTAAAAATATCTGATTTTAAGTTATCCGATGTCAAAATATCTGATTTAAATCTATCTGATTTCAGCTCTTCCTGCCCCATTGCTCTCCTTTTCTCTGTATCTTCATCATTCGCGTCTCCCTACGCATTACACAGAAGTGCTTTCCCTCATGTTAGTTGTTGACTGCTCCATATCTTCACGCGCTCGACGGCATGATACAGACGTACTTTTCCTCATGTTAGTTGTTGATTGCTCCATATCTTCACGCGCTCGACGGCATTACACAGATGTGTTTTCCAACTTGTCAATATAAGGAATCCGGATCGTCGCCAGGGTTCCTTTCCCGGGCTCTGACTGATAGCTGACGCCGTAGGAATCACCATATTCCAGCTGTATTCTCTCATTCACGTTGAAGACACCGATCCCATTGCCTTTACCCTTATCTTGTCGGCTGTTTTCCCTTTCTTCTTTGCTTCCGGTCCCGTTCAGAATCTTTCCACATGCTTCCGCATCCATTCCCTTGCCGTCATCGCGGACGGTAAACAGCACATCTCTCCCGCTCCGGAACGCACGCACTTCCAGATGACATTTTCCGCGCTTTTCCTTGATTCCGTGATAAATACTGTTTTCCACCAGTGGCTGAACGATCAGCTTTACCGTAATGCATTTTTTAACTGCTTCCTCGGTAACGACCTGATAGTCAAATTTGTCCTGATAACGCATGGACTGAATGATCAGATAATTTCGGACATAATTCATCTCATCCTCTACCGTGATAAATTCCCGCCCCTTATTCAGGGATAACCTCATCAGACGCGCCAGCGCTTCTGTCATCGGGACGACATTGGGATCCTGAAGCTCTGCCATCCAGATGATCGAATCTAAAGTGTTGTAAAGAAAATGCGGGTTGATCTGTGCCTGAAGCGCCCGGAGCTCATACTGCCTTTTTTTCCTCTGCTCCTCTATCAACTGAGAAGATAACTTGTCGATTCGTTCTGTCATCTGATTGAAATTCCGGATCAGCATTCCCAGTTCGTCATTGGTCTGAACCGGCATCTCAAGTCTCGTATTGTCCAATGTGACAAGTTCCATCTTCTTCTGAAGAACAAGAATCGGATCCACGACATGATTTAAAAGAATATTCAGCAGAATAAGGATCGTCGAAAAAATGATCAGAACAACGATTTCCATCGGCAGGATCGAATTCCGTGCCGCGCCAAGGATGCTGTCATGCGACTGAAGATCGACAATCGTCCACCCCGTCAGCGGCTGGGTAACAGCGGCCATATAGTATTTTTCGCCGCAGAGCTCGATTGGACGGTAGCTGCTGCGCAGTTTATTCTCCTGTTCCGCCTTGCGGAGAGCTTTCAACATAGCATGATTTAAAATGCGGCTGTCAGAGTTTTTTTCGTAAATCAGCTCCCCCTTAGAGTTCAGAATACCAACCGTTTCTTCACCATTTACTGTGACATTATCTACAATCTCAGAAAGACGGTTCAGATTGAAGTTGATCCTGATAACGCCGAGGAATGCGCCGTCCTCCGAATTCCGGATCATCAGGCTAAGTGCCATTTCCCTGTCCGCACCGGTCATCTTATCCGGACCTGTAATGCAGATGCCTCCGTACCGGTAAACCGCTTCCCGATACCACTCCGAAGCAACCGGATCGGATTCGGCTTCATTCACGGTATAGATCGATCGCTGCATCAGCAATCTGTCTTTTCCATAGATACTGATAACGGTTGTATCCGGACGGTTCTGCAGATTTGCCTCCAGCAGCGCATTAATAATCTCATTCTGATGAAGACTATCCGCATCTTTCGGCAGTCCTTCCCCTTCCCTGTCCCGCACGCTTCGCAGATATCGCTGCAGATAATAATTGTAATTGCATTCATTTGCCAGCACTGACAGCTCATTGATATAGGATTCAATATTCTTGTCCATGTTGTGTACAATATCCTCGGCATGAGACACCTGAACATGAGCGGAACGGCGGATTGAATTCTGGTAAATAAGGCCGGAGATCAGCACCATGAACGGAACAATGACAAATGTCAGGAACAGCAATATTTTCGGTTTTATCCCCATAAATATCCCCTCTCTCCTTTGTTCCATCCTATTTTTTTCCGCCTTTTCGAAAATCAGAAGGAGACATACCCGTATATTTTTTGAATGCTACGCTGAAATAGTGCGTATTTTCAAAACCGATTTGATCCGCAATCTCATAAGTCCTGAGGTCCGTTCCCCGCAGCAGCTCCATTGCCTTCTCCATCCGCACATCTGTCAGATATTTGATGAAATTCATTCCGGTTTCTTTCTTGAAGAGAGCGCTCAGATAGCCGGTGCTTACACCGACCTGATTCGCCGCAGTCGGCAGTGAAAAGCTGAGATCCATATAATGGGAATTCACACACTCCTTCACCTTCCGTATCAGAGCCCTGCTGCTGGTGTTCTCCGTCTTCCGGAAGTCTTCTGCAGCTGTAATTGCAGCCTGCATAATTTCATTCAGAATAGCATCCAGAGATGACATCTGCGATATCTCATTGTGCAGTCTCAGACACTGCTCCGTCGTTCGGGGAGTAATCTCGGAAAGTTCTGACAATTCCTTCAGGATATCTGTAACAATTTCAGAGAGTACAATCTTGACATTTATTCCGGAAAGCTGCTTCTCATCTTTGATATACTGACGAATCGCCCTGATCGCATCCCGGATATCGGAATCTGTGCCAAATCGAATGCTTCGAAGAAGATCCTTCACTTCCTGCGCCGGATAACGGAATAACAGCGTATTCAGGCTTCCGTCACGGATGTCATAAACCACGTTCTCGCCAAGCGAAAACCTGTATTCGCAGGCTCTTTTGGCGGATCGAAAGGAAACCGGAAGCTGATCCGGTCCGGACACCTCGACACCCAGTCCACCCGTCGCCTTCACATGAATGGTATTATCCAATGCTTTAAGAATAATCTCCATCACCTGGTAAGCAGTATTTCGGGGATCATCGCCGAGAATATCACAGCGGAACAGTATGACCAGCTTCTTGCTGAGATTTGATTCGAAAACATAATGTCTGCCGCCCAGACATTCCTGTGCTATATTTTTGCAGGAGAAAACATAGAGCGGCACATCCTCATCCGCGATATTGTCCAGCCCGAGATTCAACAGTCCTACAATATAGGCGTTCGATGTAAAATCGATGCCGGCGCTTCGGCACTGACGCACCAGCTGCAGTTTATCACCCTGATCCTCACAGACGATCTCATTCAGATAACGCGACCGGATAATTGGAAGATTCTTGGCTAATTGCGACCTCATCCTGTTAATGTACTGGCGATTCTCGTCTTCCTTCCGGATCCCCGCCATGATCTCGCTCATCTTTGCATAAAGATTCTTTGCTCCGATCGGCTTTAAAATATAGGAACACACCCCAAGATCGATACTCTGCCGCGCGTATTCGAAATCCTCATGTCCGGTAGCAATAACGACCGATATCCCGGGATAATCCCTGTGAAGAATTCCTGCCAGCTCAATGCCGTCCATAAAGGGCATGACAATATCGGTCAGGACAAGGTTTACCGGACGGCTGCGCACAATTTCTAATGCTTCCTCTCCATCCCCGGCTTCATATATCTGATCTATTCCCAGCGAAGTCCAGTCCAAAATCCTTGCAATTCCGCCCCGTATTAAAGGCTCATCATCTACAATCAATAACGAATACATCTTTTCTCCCCATACATCAGCCAACTACCCCATCCGCTGGTAAATCATCAATAAATATGCATATATATTTAAATAATATCAGATTGTTTCTCGTATACCATGCACAAAATCGCACTATTAGTATACGTTTTTTACATACTGCAGTGTTCAAGAATTTCCCAGAATCGCCGTTCTTCACAAGACGGCTGAGCAGAGGAAATCATGAATTCTCCAAAATCGTCGCTCTTTACAGGACAGACGGGCGGAGAGAATCAAGAATTTCCAAAAATCGTCGCTCTTTACTACACAGCCGGGCGACGCATAGTCAGATTTGCTTCAGCATTACTCCTCCCGTACATTTAGAATACAATCGCGTCATCCGCAAAATTGCGGAATTACGCGTTCCCGAATCTGCGAAACTGTGGAACTTTCGCTTGTTTTCGTTGTCACTATTGACTGTAATCGCGCCAAATGCTATGTTCATTCTTGTAAATATTACACAAATAATGCATAACTAAGGGAGGGTTTGCTATGCTTACAAAAAGAGAAAATTTGCTGGAAACAATTCACGGAGGTCACCCCGACAGATTTGTCAATCAGTTCGAGTTCCTCTCCATTATCATGAATGATCCGATCCGCGCCACCTATAAGGCACCGAAATACGGCGAACTCAATGTCACAAATCAGTGGGGAGTCACCCGTTCCTGGCCGGAGGGAACGCCCGGACCATTCCCGGTTCACGATGACGCGCATCGCCTTCTGAAGGATATCACAGAGTGGAGGGACATCGTTCACGCACCGTCACCGGTATTCCCGGAAGCAGCCTGGGAGCCTGCAATCGCCGCAGCCGAGGCTGTAGACCGCAAGGATAAATTCGTTTCGAACTTCCAGGCACCGGGTCTCTTCGAAAGTCTTCATTATTTCATGGGCATGGAGGATGCCATGATGAATTTCTATGAGGAGCCGGACGAGATGCACGACCTGATCAAATACCTCACCGAGTGGGAGCTTGACGCGGCAAGAGAGACCTGCGATCACCTTCATATCGATGCGGTATTCCACCATGACGACTGGGGAAGCCAGCGCTCCACCTTCTTCTCTCCGGCTATGTTTGAGGAGTTTTTCGTGGATGCCTACAAACAGATCTACGGATATTACAAGGAAAGAGGCGTGCAGCTGATCGTACATCATTCCGATTCCTACGCCGCGACATTGATTCCCGATATGATCGACATGGGCATCGATATCTGGCAGGGTGTCATGACCGGAAACGACGTCCGCAAATGCATCGACACCTACGGCGGCAAGATCTCCTTCATGGGCGGCATCGACTCCGCGACCGTTGACCATCCCGGCTGGACCAGACAGGAAGTCCATGATCAGGTCAGAAGAGCATGCGCCGAGTATGGCAAGCTTTACTTTATTCCCTGTGCTTCTCAGGGCGGACCAATGAGCACCTTTGATGGCGTTTATCAGGCACTGACCGAGGAAATCGACAGCGCAAGCAAGGATATGTTCTGATACGGGATTTTTTGAGCAGAGAAGGGGGATTCTCTTATGGCAGAAAACACATCGTCCGCTCCGGATCATAAGCCGCTGAGCAGACAATTGAAGGTTTTTTACGGCGTCGGAGACTTCGGCTTTAATCTGATGTCCAGCATTGAAAGCTATTATTTTAACTTTTTCCTGACAAACCTTGCACAGTTCGCGCTTCCGGTTGTAACCATGATCACAACGGTAGCCAGTACAGTTGACGCGCTCCTGTCCTGGATCTACGGAGCCATCATTAACAGCTCAAAGCCGATGAAGTGGGGCCGCTACCGCTCCTGGCTCGTTGCGATTCCGTGGATCGTGCCGTTCCTCTATGCGTTTCAGTTCGTAAAATTCGGGTCCGGCATCGGCTCCGCCGTCCTGATCATCGTGGCAGCCATTGCCAGCCATGTCTGCTGGAATTTCGCGTATGTGGCAAACGTATCCATGATCTCTGTCGCGGGCAAAACACCGGAGGACCGTTCGCAGCTCGCCTCTACCAGAGCTGCCTGGTCCAATGCCTCCAAGGTTGTCTTTTCCTATGCCGCACCGGTCGTTGCTTCCGCAGCCGCTGGCGTCATCGGAAAGGTCAATATGTATGGCGGCGCTGCCTTCTGCTTCGGTGTATTGTTTGTTGTTCTTTACTTCGCGCATTTCAAGATGTTCGAAGGATACGAGAATACCGCCCAGGCAGCACAGGCAGACGCAAAGGTTTCCGCGAAGGACAAGACAAGCGGAAAGGATCTGCTCCGCGCGCTTGCGCAGAACCCGCCGCTGATCGCTCTACTGATCGCGGATCTCGCAAAGTTCATGTTCAACTTCATCTGCATGGGTTTTGCCAGCTACTACTTCCTGTATGTAGCCAACAACGCAAGGCTTACGCCGGTGTACATTCTGATCACCAACATATTCTGCATTGTCGGCGCCTATCTGAGCAAAACGCTCAGCAACCGTTTTTCCACCAGGAACACTACCATCGGCGTAATGGCGATCCAGGCAGTGATTCTGATCCTGGCCTTCTTCGGTCACAATAATGTCATGATGGTCATCATCCTGATGTCCGTATCCCTGTTCGGCTATGGCATCACCTACGCCTGCACTCCGGCCCTTTACGGCGATACCATCGTGTACAGTGAGTGGAAGACCGGAAAGAACGCCGCAGGATGGATCAGTGGTCTGCAGAATGTGCCGCTGAAGGTCTCCATCATGACCCGTGGCATCATCATCAGTGCCTGCCTCGCAGCCGGAGCATTCAGCTCAAAAATTGACCCGGCAGACGCAAGCAATCAACTGAAGACCGCCATCAGTGCAGGATTCATGCTGATCCCTGCCATCGCGCTGATCATTGCGGTTCTCTGCCTGACCTTCGGCTTCCGCCTGACAAAGGACAAAGTCGATCAGTATGCCGCGGAAATCGAGGCAAGGAAAAAAGCCTGACACGGGCACAAATTAAGACGCGGAAAAAGCCTGGCCCGGCCGCAAATTAAGACGAAAAAAAGCCTGGCCCGGCCACAATCGCAACATTATAAAAATATGCTATAAAATATGGAGCGCCCTTCGGGGCGCTTTTTTTCTTACAATGTGTGACAGGAACCGCGGATCTGGTATACTGAAGCCAGGCAAAAACTGCACCGGACAGACACACAGGGGCGATACACGCATAACCTGCGTCCCCACTCTCTGCGGGCATGGCCCTGCGCACGTTATCCTGCAGGCGTAACCCTGCGAGTGTGAGTCCGCAGGCACAATATTTTGAAATATTTCCGGAACATATAAAATTATCGTATAGCACCCAAACGACAAGGATAAAATCTATGAATAATCGAAGCACCGGTCAGAGCACCGCTCCAACACAAAAATCCGACTCCTCCTGTTCCGAAACCTCCCGGTTTCCGTCCGGCTTCCACCCGCCTCTGCAGGTCATTGCAGATGCGCTGACTCTGGCCGGCATAGATCATCTTATTTCAGATACAACGGATGATTTGCGGTTTTCCGGGATCCGCATTTTCAGCAGAGAAACCATTACTGACGACAGCAGACCCGTCTCCACACACATGTCACCCCGGAGCCGAAACCAGCAGTCTTCTACGACAGACGACACATCCGCTCCCGCACACATGTCACCCCGGAGCCGAAACCAGGGCTCTGCAATGCAAAACGATACATCCGCTTCCGCTCCAAAGTACGTGTATCTGTGCCCGGAATCTGAATTAGACGGTCTCTCCGACGATATTCTCTCCGGCAGGGCTTTCCTGCTTCTGTGCCGGGATCCGCACGCCTCGTTCCGCCGCTCCATGCCTGGGAGGATTTACATCCGCGACAATCACAGCCTTCCGGAGATTCTCTCCCTGGTGCAGGATCTCTTTGATCGTTTTCACGAATGGGATCTGAAGATTCAGGAGGCATTTCTGCTCCAGACGCCCCTTCAGGAAATCTTTGACCTGAGCCAGACGATCTTCCGAAACCCAATCTTCCTGCATGACCGTGACTTTATTATCCTTGCGGAGTGCAATTACCCGGAGCAGAAGATGAAACGCGGACGGGACAGAAGAACCGGTCTTCCCATGGTGCAGATGGATCTGATCAACGATTTTCGCACCGATCCCGTCTATATCGATGGACTCAAAGAGCGCCGTCCTGTGATGTATCCCTCCGAACAGACCGGATATCAGATTCTGTACCGGAACATCTGGCAGGGCGATATTTACCGGGGAAGGATTCTGGACCTTGAGGTTGACAGCAGAATTCTGCCCGGTGATTTTGCGGTTATTGATTATCTTGGAGAACTCCTGGAGCATTTTCTGTATTCCGGCGATCTCAGAAAATTCAGCATCTCGGACGATACATACGAGCTCATGGTCCGTCTGTGTGAGAAGGAAGAGACAGACGAGCAGCAGGTTCTGAGCTATCTCCGCTATCAGAACTGGAACCGGAACGACCGGTATGTCGTCATGCGGATCGTAACGCAGCAGAGGGATTTCAACATCATTTCCTCCTATGCGGTCCTTAACCAGATCAACACCATCCTGGCAGCCGGACGGGCGTTTTTTCACCAGGAGGGAATCACTCTTGTTGTGAACCTCTCATACGCGCACGAAAAAACCTCCGACGTCGTCAGTCGCCTCGCGGTGCCCATGCGGGACAGTCTTCTGAAAATTGGCGTCAGCTCCGAGCTCCGTGATTTTTTCCGGCTGGGCATTCTCTTCGACCAGGCCAATATTGCCCTGAACTTCGGGCTCTCCGGCAACAGCATGATCTGGTACTACTATTTTGATCAGTACATGCTCGATTATATGATCCGCTGCTCCACCGAAGACATGCCGGCGGAGCTTCTCTGCTCCGACGCCCTTCAAAAGCTTCTGGAATATGATCAGAAAAACCACACAGCGCTTGCGCATACCCTGGAAGCATATCTGCTTCATGACCGGAATGTCCTGCAGACCTCGAAGGAACTGTACATTCACCGGAGCACCCTCTCCTACCGGCTGGAGAAAATCCGCCGGCTGATCAGCATCAACCTCGACGACCCGAAGGAGCGCATCAAGCTTCTGCTCTCCTATTACATGCTCGGGATGCTGCATGAGTAATGTTACCTATTTAAACCCGGTCACATAGCAAGAGCCGTACCGGTCAGGTTCAATCCGGTACTGCCCGCCTTCAGGGGAATCAGATCCATAACCGCCTCTCTCTTGGCGGATTCCCCCTTATATCCATCAAAGCACAGCGACGGGTCGCAGCAGATCTGCCGGATTCTGGTAATCGCTGCCAGAACCTGCGGCTTACCCTTCCGCAAATCCTCATCTGTCTGCTTTGACAGATCCTTCTTCATCCGGAGAACTTCGGCATCATAGAGCTTCTGCTGCTCCTTCCCCATCTGCACATAGCGGACTTCCTCCAGCTTATCCGGAAGATCCTTCAGCACGTCCTTCTTGACCCTGAGGGGCACTATCATGACAATCCATGAGTGAAAAATGCTTATTTATATTTTATACAATTTAATTGACAAAAAACATTTTGAGTGATATTCTGAGGACGCAAGAAAAACAACAGCAAAGGTTACCGCAATCAGGAGGACAGGACATGTACGATTATGATGTGATATTTATCGGAGCCGGCCATGCGAGCTGGCATGCAGCAATGATTCTGCTTCAGGCAGGCAAGAAGATGGCTTTCGTAGAGCGAGATGTGGTCGGAGGAACCTGCACCAACTACGGATGCAATGCCAAGATTCTTCTTGATACGCCCTTCAATTATCTGGACGGTCTGAAGCGGTATCAGGGCATCGGTATTTCCGAGCTTCCGAAGCCAGACTGGACAAGTCTGATGAATTACAAGAAGAAAGTGATTTCTCCGCTGAATAAAATTATGGAAGGTATGTTCGAGAACGCGCATATGCCGGTCATTCACGGAAACGGGAAACTCGTGGATGCGCATACCGTTGAAGTCGACGGCAGAAAGATTACCGCTGAGAACATTGTGATCGGCACCGGTGAGCATGCCATGAAGCAGAATATTCCGGGTAAGGAATATATCCACGACAGCAGAGATTTTCTGGATCTGGACAGCTTCCCCGCACGTATCGCCTTCATCGGCGGCGGAATCATCGCCATGGAATTTGCTTCCATAGCCGTACAGATGGGTGCTCAGACCACAGTGATCGAATACACTGACCGGGTGCTCCGCATGTACCCTGAAAAATATGTAGGCCGTGTGGTAGACAAAATGAAAGCCGCAGGTGCCTCCTTCCTTCTGAATCATGAAGTAAAAGAGATCGCAAAGAAGGGAAGCTCCTATGTTCTGACCTTTGCTGACGGATCCACCCTCGAGACCGACTATGTCCTCGAAGCCACAGGACGCGCGGCAAATACGGAAAATCTCGGGCTTGAGGATCTTGGCATCTCCTATTCGAGAAGGGGCATTCAGGTGGACGACCACATGAGAACCTCCGTACCGAATATTTATGCCTCCGGGGACTGTGTAGACAAACGGATTCCGAAGCTGACCCCGACGGCAACCTTTGAGTCCAATTATATCGCCACTCAGATACTCGGAATCAATCCGAATCCGATTCAGTATCCGGTCATCCCGAATCTGGTGTTCACTCTTCCAAGAATCTCTCAGGTGGGTATAACGCTGGAACAGGCCGAGGCACAGCCGGATGTATATGACATCGAGGTCGCGGAATTCGGCAAACGTCTTCTCTTCGAAGCAAAGAACCAGCCGGATGCCGAGTTCACCTTTATCTTTAATAAGAAGCGCGAGCTTGTAGGCGGAGCTTTCTACGGAGAGGACGCCGGCACAAATGCCGATATCGCCGCTCTCATCATCAATCAGAAGCTCACCGGCATGCAGCTCAACCAGATGATCTTCACCTTCCCGACCGAATCACAGGCGCTTCTGAACCTCCTGACACCACTGATGCTGAAGAAGGTATAAACTGGTCATCAATTTTTCAATAAAAATGTGCAAAAGCGGCGCAGAACTTCTGCGCCGCTTCCATAAATGATTCTTTTTCAATGCTTCCATTCTTTCGGAATCAGAAGGTTATCTCACGTATCCGTAGCATCTCAGACGCTGACCTCATGTTCATGCATCCTCTCAGATGCTGATTCCACGTTCCCGGAGCATCTCCTCAACGGCCTCAACCGCCTCATACACCATCGCGTCACAGTGCGGCTTCTTCTCCCCTGGCGTCCGGACTTCCGCTGCCAGCAGATCCCTGCACTGTGTACGTCCCTCATGTCTGCCCGCAATCCGCCGCATGAGCTCGACAGCAATACCGGAATCACCGGCTCCGCACAATCCCAGCGCCATCAACCCTCCGGTGATCGCGCCGCAGGTCAGCCCTGCCTGCATTCCCGACCCGAAATTCTGAGCAATCGCGTTTGCCTGCTCCGCTGTCAGTCCTTTTCTCTCCGCAAACGGAATGAAAACCGCCTGTGCGCAGTTATAGTGCCGGTCCGCAGCATCCCTGAGTGCATGACTTCTCTTTAAAATCTCATCCATGTCCTTTGCTTCCATCTCTTTCACTTCCTTATCCTTTACGTCCATAGCTTTTGCATCCATTTTTTCCCTCCTCCTGCATCTACCTGGCATTTGCAGATATTGAAATTATAACATCTTTTTCCTAATTTAATTATGTATTAGCTTCCTACAGCAGGTGATCCTTCATTGCTCCTGCAATAAGACGGTTGACGCTCCAGAATACTGTGCCGTATCCCAGACTTACTGCCGTAATGATTCCTACCCAGAATCCCGACTCGCTACGGAATCCGCCGTTAAAGAAAACGAGATAAAACACGCTGTGCGAGTTTTATCTCGCTATCGCGACGCTCGCCGCACACGAATACTTCGCATTCGGCTGCGGCTCACTGTTCGCGTAAATGAAAATGACGGCAGCGATTGTGCCTGCCGCACAGAAGAACAGCTCATTCAACAGGAAGGTGCGACGCTCTTTCAGATTTTTCGCCAGCCATTTCAGATACAGCGTCTGTACAATATCCAGCACTGCGATCAGGATGACCAGGCGGCAGAATCCTTCTTGGCGGGGGAAAATCTGCACCCGACATCAGAATAGCTGTCCAGCCGAAGAAAAACACAGCCGGCTATCAACAGGCTGTGTTTTTTCACTCAGAATCAAGATCCTGATCTTCGATTTCATTTATTCTTTTCCGCTTTCCCTGCCTTCGCCCGGAAGGCTGCTCCGTGATTTCTGCTTTCTTTGCCTTCCCCCGGAAGGTTGCTCCCGGATCGCTCTTTTCTATGCGTTTTCCCTATCCTGCACGATCTATGCTTTCGCGGACTTCTGCACTGATTCTGCTCCCTCTGCATTTTCTGCATCCGCTGCATTCGCCTTCGCCCGGAAGGCTGCTCCGGGATCGTGTCTGCGAAGATAGAGCAGGATGATGATTCCTGCTGCGACCGTAAACAGTCCGATGAACTGAGAGGTTGACAGGGGCCCGACCTGTCCGCGGATCAGATCACCTCTCCAGAACTCCACGATGAAACGTCCGATGCTGTAGAGTGTCAGATACCATCCGGCAAGCTCTCCCTCTTTCTTCTTCCACTTCTTGTCATACAAAACCAGAAAAGCGAAAAGCAGAAAGTCGCCCGCGCTCATGATCAGCTCGGTCGGTACCAGGTGCACGCCGTTCGGCGCGTAATCCGAATGTGTGAATTCCAGATACAGCGGGCCATTGGTCTCCACGCCATAGCAGCACCCCGCGAAAAAGCATCCGATCCGCCCGAAGCCCTGTGCAAGGGCAACTGCCGGGAAGGCTACATCAAAATACAGCCAAACATTCAGCTTCTGCCACTTGCAGTAGAGGATGCCGCCGAGAAGTCCTCCCAGCAGTCCTCCGAAGATCACCCAGCCGTTTGAGATAGCATCGCTCAGGGTCAGTGTTCCGGACACAAGTTCCGGAATAATCGTTATGATGTACAAAATCTTTGAACACAGGAAGCCAAAAACCACACAGGCAATGACCAGCCCGAAGATTTTATCCCTCTCTCTGGCGGTCATGCCCTTCTGCTTCGCTCTGTGTTCCGCGAGAAAATATGCGCAGATAATTCCGATCCCGATCATCAGACCGTAGGTGTGTACCGTAACCGGTCCGATTGAGAATAAATCGTTGTACAATTCTGTCCGTTCCTTTCTCTCCGTATATGCCTGCTGCCCGATGCCGCAACCCTACTGACAATCGGCCTCGTCGGTCTGCCGCGGCGTTCACCTCACTGTTTCACACTTTGTGTGAGCGGATGTGGCTTACCGTCCCGAAGAAGATACCGTAGAGCTGCCCGATGCTGCCGCTGAGGATGATGTTACAGAACTTCCTGATACAGCAGAAGATGACGATACAGATGAGGAAGCTACCAGCTCGGTATAAGCATCGGTGTCATTCACCTCAAGCTTCTTCCACGGGCTTTCCTCAACGACCTGTACGGCGTCCTTCCACTCCTGAAGCTTCTTGTTATAATTGGTCTGCTTTCTCTGCGATACGATGTCCTGTTTCTTGCTCTCGGTCGCATCCTTATCGAAGGTCTTGTCCATTCTCACCAGGTAGTAGTAATCCCCGGTATCGATCACTCCGTCATAGATCTCTCCATCAGAAAGGCTGTTCGCCGCGTCAATGACCGAATCCGGCATTACTGTGTCGTCCGCGCCGTAGGAGTAGGTGGTGCACGCGATATTGGTGCTGTCCAGGTTGCTTGCCATCGTCTTCATATCGGCATTCGCGACATCGCCGCTGTCCTTGACCTGCGTCAGAAGCTCTTCCAGCTCCTTCTTGTAGGTGGCCTTCTCATCATCCGTGGCATCTGTCGTCGTACCCGTACTGCTGTCCGTCTTGGTCAGTGCAATACGCGCGTACGTGATACTCGACTGCTTCGCCTCATCATCCGTGACGTTTGTATCCGTGTCTGCCGTCATCGGCTCAAACATCAGCTGCTGATAGGTCTGAAGCTCCAGAACTTCCTTGATGTTATCCTGAGAAACTCCCATCTTGTCCAGCTTCTTCTGGTTCTTCTCATAAGTCGTCTTCGCCGCGTCCTCGATCTGTGTCGCCAGCTCGTCCGGAATGGTTACGCTGTAATCCGAAGCGTGCGCGCGCAGCAGAACATCCTGAACGATCGTGTCCTTGACGGAGTTCTTGAGGTTATCTCCATACGTCATGGCATCCTGTGAACTGGTTGCCGCTGAATACTGGTTGCTCCAGAACGTACCGGAAGACAGTCCGTACTGCTTCAGCATATAGGTCGTAGATGCCTGCTGATATCTCAGGAAAAAACCAGCCGTACCGAGGCTGACCTTCTCGTCTCCAACTGCCAGGGCAGTCTTTGTGCCGTCAACTTTTCCGCATCCCGCAAATACAGAGACCATCATAGCCATCGCCAGAACTCCGCACAGAGATGCCTTCTTAAACTTGTTCATTACCGATTCCTCCGAATCATCCATACTTTATCGAACCTTTCACATGTAATGGATAAGGCAATGATTTCAAAACCCCTGCCTTTTATGCCTGCTGTGAAAAGTAACACTATTCCGGCGCCCATCTTCCACGGCACCAATGTTTAAATTATATACTCAATGCCGAAGCAGGGCAACTTGAAATTCCACATTTCACAACCGCCCTGCATCGAAGCGGATCCCTCTGCAGCCTCTCCGCAGAATTCGTCAATGCTCATTCTGCGAACCTTCTCCCGCATCGAGCCGGATCCCTCTGCAGCCTCTCTGCAGAATTCGTCAATGCTCATTCTGCGAACCTTCTCCCGCATCGAGCCGGATCTTCTGCAGTTCCTCTGTAAAGGCAGTCATCGCCTTCCGGATCCTCTCAAAGCGTCTGTCTGATGCCTTCCGCAGGACATAAGAGAAGTAAGGCTTCGCCCCCGCCTTGAAGAAGAGGCGGTTCCGGAACTGCTCTTGCTCCAGAATTCCCGGAATCTTCGCGGCATTGATCCCGGCCTGCGGGTAAAGAGTGATCCGGACCTCATCTCTGGTCTGCTTGATCTCGGAGATATAAGCCCTGTGCGCCTCTGCCTTCAGGAGCGCCACGCTGACAAGATTCATGACGGACTCCGGCGGTTCTCCATAGCGGTCCAAAAGCTCGCTGATCATCTCATCTGCCTCCGCAGGCGTCTCGATGCCCGCGATTCTCTTATAGATATCCAGCTTCTGTCCCTCCTCCGGGATGTAACTCTCCGGAATAAAGGCATCCACGGACAGATCTATCGTCGTCTCGAAGTCCGCTTCTTCTTTTCCTCCCTTCGCCTCACGGACAGCCTCATTGAGCATTTTGCAGTACAGATCGTAGCCGACCGACTCCATATGGCCGGACTGCTCCGCTCCCAGAAGATTTCCGGCGCCGCGGATCTCCAGATCCCGCATGGCGATCTTCACGCCGCTTCCGAGCTCCGTGAACTCACGGATCGCGTGAAGCCGCTTCTCCGCATCCTCCCTGAGCATCTTGTTCCTGCGATACATCAGAAACGCATAGGCGTTGCGGTTCGACCTTCCGACCCTCCCGCGAAGCTGATACAGCTGCGAAAGTCCCAGCCGGTCCGCGTCGCAGACGATCAGCGTGTTGACATTTGAGATATCCATTCCGGTCTCAATGATCGTCGTGGACACCAGCACGTCAATATCGCCGTTGATGAACTGGTACATGATTTTTTCCAGCTCATTCTCCTTCATCTTCCCGTGCGCATAGGCCACAGAGGCATCCGGCACCAGTTCCTGAATCCTTGCCGCCATATCCGCGATCCCGTTCACGCGGTTGTAGACAAAAAATACCTGACCGTCTCTGGCAAGTTCCCGGCTGATCGCCTCCCTCACCAGTTCCTCGTCATATTCCATCACATAGGTCTGGATCGGCATGCGGTCCAGCGGCGGCTCCTCCAGAACACTCATGTCCCGGATGCCGATCAGGCTCATATGGAGCGTCCTCGGTATCGGCGTCGCCGTCAGGGTAAGCACATCCACGTTCCGCTTCATCTGCTTGATTTTTTCCTTATGGGTCACACCGAACCGCTGCTCCTCATCGACGATCAGCAATCCGAGATCCTTGAACGTGATGTCCTTCGACAGCACGCGGTGGGTTCCGATCAGAATGTCCACCATTCCCTTGCGAACCGCCTCAATGGTCTTCTTCTGCTGGGCATTTGTCCGGAAACGACTCAGCATATCGATCCGGACAGGAAAATCCTTCATCCGCTGGGTAAAGGTATTAAAATGCTGCTGCGCAAGTATTGTCGTCGGACACAGGAGAACGACCTGCTTGTTCTCCTGCACTGCCTTGAAGGCGGCGCGGATCGCGATCTCGGTCTTCCCGTAGCCGACGTCGCCGCAGATCAGGCGGTCCATGGCCTTGCTGCTCTCCATATCCCGCTTCGTGTCCTCGATTGCCTGAAGCTGATCCTCCGTCTCTTCGAACGGAAACATCTCCTCAAACTCTCTCTGCCACTCCGTGTCCGGTCCGTACTGATACCCCTCCGTTCTCTCACGGGAGGCATACAGAGCCACCAGCTCCTTCGCGATATTTTTTACCGCGCCCCGGACCCTGCTCCTGGTCTTTGACCATTCCCTGCCTCCGAGCGTATTAATTTTGGCTTTTCTTCCGCTTCCGGCCTCTCCTCCGGAATACTTCTGCAGGGAGTCCAGCTGCGTGGCGAGCACGTAAAGATTGCTTCCGCCCGCATATTCGATCTTGATATAATCCTTCGCGACATGGTCGACAACCACTTTCTCGATCCCCCGGTAAATGCCGAGACCGTGGTTCTCGTGCACCACATAATCTCCGACGGTGAGATCCGCAAAGCTCCGGATCTTCCCGGCGCCGCTGCTGTCGGCTTTTTTTCTCCGCTTCCTGCGTTTTTCCGCTCCAAAGATATCCGACTCCGTGATGAGCACAAACTTCTGCAGCGGATATTCAAATCCCCTGCCGATATTTCCCCTGGTGACCATGATCTCGTCCGCGGAGATCTCACGGTCCGCATCCTCACTGAAAAAAGCCGGAAGCCCTTCTTCTACGAGATTCTCCGCAAGTCTTTTTCCTCTCGTCCTCGAAGCGGACAGCAGCACCACCCGATAATGATTTTTCCGGTAATTCTTCAGATCATTGACCAGCATCGGAAACTGGTTGTTGTAGGAGCTGACCGATCGCACGGTCACTGAGACCCGCTCCCCGATCTCCAGAGGGAGGTGATGCTGTTCCATCAGAGACAGAACCACACAGCTCTTCCGGCTGAGATTATAGCCCAGCTGCTCTTCCGTCAGCATGCGGTTCGCCTCAAAACTGGTTATCCGCCCCTCCTCGATCCGGTGCTTCATCGCCTCCTGATACTCACCGGCAATCGCCCCGGCGTTCTCAAACAGTCTCGCTGGCTCATCCAGGAAAAAAACGCTTCCCTCGGGGAAGTAGTCGATGAAGGTATCCGTCAGTCTCCGGTAAAATGCTCTCGCTTTCTCCGCCCGCTGACCGGCTCCGCCGCTTTCCTCGCGAAGCGCATCATCGTCCCGTCCGATTTCCTCAATGGCCGGATAAATCGTGATCTCCTCCAGGTTGCTGTCGATGGATCTCTGTGTCTCCGCGTCAAAGCTGCGGATCGAATCCACCTGATTGTCCCACAGCTCAATCCGCCACGGATCCTCTTCCGTCAGCGAAAAGACATCAATGATATCTCCACGGACAGCGAACTGCCCGGACGCCTCCGTCTGGCCGACTCTCTCATATCCCATCTCCGTAAGCCTGCGGCTCAGCTCCTGAATGTCAATCTCACTGTCGCTCCGGATCGTCACGGCAGCTTTTCGGAGCACGTCAAGAGGCAGAAGATAGTCCATGCATCCCCCTGTCGAGGTAATCACCATGACATTCTTCTGCTCAATCAGCGCTTTTATCACCTGCATCCTCTGTTTTGTCAGCAGGTTTCCCGATACATCCGCCTGGTAGAAAATCAGGTCTCTTCTCGGAAAATACATGACATCCGGATTGAAGAGTCTGAAATCCTCGTACAGTGCCCTTGCCTTCAGCTCATTCTCCGCAATCATCAGAGCAGCCGGCCTTCCCTCGGCGAGCCCCGCGGCAATATGCGCCTTCTGAGAATCCAGACAGCCGGAAATCTCAATTGCTTTGCCGTCGGATCCGATCTTCTTCTTCAGATCCTCGAAACCGGCCATCATCTCCAGCGGCTGTTTCAATGCCTCAATCATACTGTTCTTCTCTTTCTCTTTTCTCCATTCGTTCGTTCTGTCAACCGGCGGCAATACTTCAGGCGCTGCGATCCTGTGAATCGCAATGTCGGCTGTATCCTTCTGCTCCATCAGGCGGCGATACTTCAGGCGCTGCGATCCTGTGAATCGCAATGACGGTGGTATCGCAATACTTCAGCCCTAAGCTGCACGATACATGCCCCAACCGTTAACCGTTTACATCTCCTCCGCCTTCTTGCGGTTCTGATTGTATTTCCCCATGGCCTTGTCAATATCGCCCTGCAGAATCATCTCGACCGCATCCGCGGCATCCCGGATCGACGCATCAATCGTCTCTCTTACCGCTCCGGGAAACGGAGCCAGAACGTAATCCGCCAGATCCCAGTGCTCCGGCTTTGCGCCGATCCCCACACGGATTCGCGCGAACCGGTCGGTTCCGAGACACTGAATGATATTCTTCATCCCATTATGGCCCCCGGCGCTCCCCTTCTTCCGGATTCGCAGCTGACCGGGCTCCAGGTCGATGTCATCATATATTACGATCAGCTGTGTCTCCGGATCAATTTTATAGTAATGCACATACTCCTGTATGGCCTCGCCGGACAGATTCATATAGGTAAGAGGCTTGATCAGGATTGCCTTTTCTCCGCCAATCACGGCCTTGCCGTACATAGCCTTCATCGAAAGCCCTGAGGACGGCACATTATAACGGTCCGCCAGCTCGGTGATGACGTCAAAACCCATGTTGTGCTTCGTACCGTCATATTTTCTTCCCGGATTTCCCAGTCCTGCTATCAGATACATAATTTTCTCCCCGGATTTCCCAGTCCTGCTGTCAGATACATAATTTTCTCCCCGAATTTTCCAGTCCTGTTATCAGATACATGATTATTTCCTGCTTCTACACAATACAGACACAGCCGGCAGCCCGCCAGAAGCGGGTCCCCGGTTCATGTCTGTAAGCTGTTCTGTTTCATCGGATCACACAGACAGCTGAGAGCTCATGTCAATGCTCTTCCTATGCTGCCAATGACTCCACAGCCTTGATCAAAATACACCATCCAGGCTGCCGGCCGCTCCGCGGCTTTCTGTTAATTAAAATACACCGTCTCGACTGCCGGAGGCTCCGCAGCCTTGATCGTGATCGCCTGGAATACCGGCTCCTCTTCCTGCGCCATCGGTACGAACTTATAATCGACCCTCGCCGTCAGCTGCACCCAGCTTCCCTCGGTCAGCTTCGCGGCGTTCTTACTGTGACACAGATAGCCGATGTACTGCATATCCGCCGCGCAGCACGTCATCGCCGTGCGCGCCGGCATGAAGAAGTCCGCTCCGGCCTCCCGGCTCTTCAGCACCATGCCCTTGAAGCGTACTTTTTTCCCCTTGTAGCGATCCGGATTATCCTGAAGATCCACGAAGAAGATTCCGTAGTCCACATCATCAATATCGATAATATCCTGATCCAGATCATAGGGAACCGAATCCTCAAAGATATCCACCGGCTGTCCGTCCACATCCAGGAACTGCACATCACAGCCCGGATTCACTACCTTAAAGCTCCGGCGGAAATTGGAGAGCGGCATATCTCTCTTGCAGCGATTAAACAGCACCATATCCGCCTGCCGGCTCATCTCCGCGAACAGAGACTTCATGTTGGTCTGATAGACCTGGAAGGTAGACGCATCCACTGTCACGATCTGCTGCACAATGCCCCATCCCCTGGGAAGCCGCATCTGCCAGAGCTTGTCCACGCTCCACAGCGGGTTGAATTCGATAATCACACGCTCCGGGCTGTATTTTCTCTGAAACGCCCGAAGGTTCTCATAGCTGAACTGCTCTTGTTCATCGATCGTCTCGATCACTGTATTGTACTTCAGCAGTTCCTTTTCATCGTATTCCTCTTCCCCTTCCTCTGTATTGATCAGAAGGGTCGGCCCGTCGATCTGGAAATAATCCTGGGCAATCGTAAAATTCAGGAAAGATGTCTTTCCACTTTCCAGAAATCCCGTGATCAGATAAATCGGGACTTCGATTTCATTCTCATCCATAGTTTTAACTTTCTATACTATATGTATGTATCACAAATCTCCATCTGTTTTCGTATCTCCCTATCGGCTGCCAGATCCGGGTGCAATCCCATTTTGTCTGTCTGATCCGGGTGCAATCCTAAATTGCCTCCCTGATCCGCGTGCGATCCTATATTGCCTGTGCCAAATCCGGGTACACCCCAATATTGCCTGCCCGATCCGGGTACAACCCGATATTGCCTGCCCAATCCGGGTACAACCCGATATTGCCTGCCCGATAAGGAAAAACTGAGTTTGTTTCGGCATTCACCCACGTCCATGCGCCGCTTCGCATACTTTGGACACGGATCAGAGCTTGAAGAGCTCCTTCAGCTTGTCTTCCTTCAGATCGGATCCGATCACGCACAGACGGCCGGTATACTCCGGTGCGCCCTCGCGGACATCTGCTTCTTCCGGAACCATGTCAAAATAAATCCACTTTCCGTCGGTTCCCTCTACCATGCCCTTTGCACGCAGAATTGTTCCATAGGTATTGTCCGCGGAAAGAGCCTTAAGAATACTGCTGATCTCATCGCTGGTGTACTTCCGGATCGTCTCCTGCCCCCAGCTGGTGAAGACCTCATCAGCATCGTGATGATGATGGTGGTGATGGCCGCATCCGCAGTGATCATGATGATGCTCATGACCCTCCTCATCATGATCATGGTGGTGATCACAGTGGTCATGCTCATCCTCGTCGTGATCGCCATGATGGTGCCCGCAGTGGTCATGCTCATCCCCGTCGTGATCGCCATGATGGTGCCCGCAGTGGTCATGCTCATCCTCGTCGTGATCGTGATGATGATGCTCGTGCTCCTCTTCGTCCTCGTCATCATCCTCAACGAGTGAGAGATCAATCTTCACACCCTCCATGGTATCCAGAACCTTTTTGCCGCTGAGCTGCTCTACCGGTGTGGTGATGACCGTTGCCTTCGGATTCAGCTCGCGGATCAGAGCCAGCGCTTCCTCAACCTTCGCGTCTGTCGCCTTCGGTGTATCCATGCGGCTCAGGATGATCGTGCCGGCAGCCTCGACCTGATTCTTGAAAAACTCGCCGAAGTTCTTCAGATACATCTTTGCCTTTGTGACATCGACAACCGTCGTCGCGCTGTTCAGTTCAAGATCCGCTGCTCCGGCATTCTTCTCGACTGCACGGATGACATCCGAAAGCTTACCGACACCGGAGGGCTCGATGATCACGCGGTCCGGATGATACTTGTCAACGACCTCCTTCAGCGCAACGCCGAAATCGCCGACCAGGGAGCAGCAGATGCATCCGGAATTCATCTCCTTGATCTCAATGCCCGCGTCCTTCAGGAAACCGCCGTCGATTCCGATTTCACCGAACTCATTCTCAATCAGCACGACCTGCTGTCCCTTCAGGGCATCCGCAAGGAGCTTCTTGATCAGCGTAGTCTTTCCTGCACCCAAAAAACCTGAAATAATATCTATCTTTGCCATATGAAATCACTCTCCTGTTCTGTGAATCGCCGCTGTCAGCGGCTAATTAGGTTGTGTACTATTCTATTGCGTAGCCTTATCATTATACTGCAATCCGCAGAAATGTCAAATTACAATTCACCGTGAATTTCCGCGGTCATCAGTGCATATAGATTCGATTTCGCCTGTCATCACTCCTTCATCCTTCGTTCGAGCATTTCCGGATTTGTCGCACAGTCAAGCGCGGTCTGCCTGGTGATTTTTCCGGCCTCATACAGGGAAAAAAGGCTGTTGTCCATGGAGACCATCTCCTCTGTCGCGGAACCGTAGATGACGCCGTTGATCTGATAAATTTTGTTGTCCCGGATCATATTCCGGATCGCGGGATTGACCGTCATAATCTCAAATGCCGGAATTCTGCCGCCGTCCACGGACGGAACGAGCTGCTGGGAAATGACGGTCATCAGAACAGTGGACAGCTGCACCGCGATCTGCCTCTGCTGATTAGCGGGGAAGACATCGATGATCCGGTTGATCGTATTGGCCGCCCCCATGGTATGCAATGTGGAAAAAATAAGATGTCCGGTCTCGGCAGCGGTCATCGCGACGGAAATTGTCTCGTAATCCCGCATCTCACCGAGCAGAATAACGTCGGGGCTCTGCCGGAGCGACGCCCGAAGTGCCGTCAGATAGCTGTTCGAATCCGAGCGGATCTCTCTCTGGCTCACAATGCTGTTCTTGTGCCTGTGAAGGTATTCGATCGGATCCTCCAGTGTGATAATATGCGCGTTTCTCTGCATGTTGATGGCATCTATGATACAGGCAAGCGTCGTTGTCTTCCCGCTTCCCGCAGGGCCTGTGACCAGCACCATCCCACGTCTCTCCGCTCCTGTGCGGATCACACTTTCCGGTATTCCGAGTCTGGCAGGATCCGGCAGCTCAAAAGCCACGATCCGGATAACCGCCGAATAAGATCCTCTCTGCTTATAGGCGCTCACCCGGAATCGGGAAAGTCCCGAGATATGGAAAGAAAAATCATCATCGCCATCCTTTTTCAACAGCGTCCGGTCGCGGTTTTCCGCCAGTTCGTAGATTCCGATCAGCAGCTGCCTTGTGTCATCCGCCGTCAGTTTTGTATCTGAAACGCTCTGAATCTCACCGTCTTTTCGTATCGTAAGAGTTGCTCCGGCAACGATAAAGATATCCGATGCGTGCATCTCTACTCCCTTTTTTAAAATTTCTGTGATGTCCATCTCTCTGCTTGTCCTCCGATACTTCTCCGTCTTGTCCGTGCACATTCTGTATGCTGATGTACAGATATGCTGATGCTCCGTTCATTCTTCCATCCAGATAATTTATCGGTTCATCATACCTTGTACTTTCATCTGTTCACGATTGTCGCCGGTCGCCTTTGCAATTGTGATATAAGTTCATCATGCCCGGCTGCTCTCATCCATTTAAGATACGCCCGGTGTCATCACGGGAATCGTTGTCTCGGGCTCCCACTCACCCGTTGAAATCACTTTCCATTCCACAATCCGGTAGCCATTCTCTGCGCCTTCTCCCGTCCTGTCCTCCATTACGTTTTCCGAGGAAGCCCCCGCTCCGTTCTCTATGTTATCATTCGCTCCGTTCTCCGCCGCGGTCTCTGTGTCAGCCTTGGTTCCGTTCTCCGTGCTTTCCCCCGTATTTTCGCTTTCAGCCTCCACAACAACCGAAAGAACGCTTTCGCTGTCAACCTCAATCTGGAAGGCCACCTTCTCAGGCATCTTCTTCCCGCTTTCTTCCGCGTTCTTCCATTCTTCGTTCAGCTCTGCGATCCGATCCTCTGCCTTGTTGGATGCGGCATAATACGAAGACTGATGCTCTGCGGTCTTCTGGCTGATCTTATACTCATTTCTCGCCGTAAGCAGGGAAAGCACCGCAAAGGAAAAGATACACAGTGCGAGAAAACAGACAAACAGGAGCGACATGCCCAGGGGAAAGGGAAATGTTATGCCCTCTTCCGTTCGTTTTTTTCTGAAATAAGGAACATTCATGACGTCTCCCCTTCCCAGGTATCCGGGATAACACTCCTGATCGCAAGATCATACACGGAATCTCCTGTATTCTGCCCTTTCCGATCAACCGGGTAAAAATGCATGTCCGCATGAACCATGCCGTTTTCCGTATGGATAACCGCTGTCAGCTGATAAGACGCTCTTTTCTCCGTCTGCTTCAGCTGAGAATCGTACGGAATGACAAGGGATACGTCAGGTCCCTCTGCCCGATCTTCTCCTATCTGATCTTCTCCTGCCTGCTCTTTTCCTGTCTGATCGGAAAACTCCGCCTCGGGAAAAGCCTCACGGATCAGTTTCTCTGCTTCTTCCATGCTCCCTGCACTGCTGATCAGTTCCGCCAGATTCGCCTCCGCCCGGGAGGCAAGATTCAGCTCCTGCGAAGAACAGTTCATCCGATGGGCTTTGGAAAAAATCAACAGACAGATTGCGGCAACCACAAAGAATATCAAAATTGAAATCATCAGTTCAATCAGGAACAAAAACGATTCCCGTTTTTTCATATCTAAAATCCTTTCGGTTTTGATAGGCGGAAACCCACTGGATCCTACTCCTACTCCTCTTCCTCCGTCTCGCCGGAGGCGGCAGAGCGTACATATACGTAGGTATCCGCCCGCTCTCCCTTGCTGTCAAGGCAATCAATATACAGAAGTCCCGGCTTTCGTTCCTCCGGCTTGAAATTCTTAACTTCCAGAATCGGCTCTCCCGCATCCAGCTGCCACCCGGTCTCATCTGTCACGGTCAGTTCCCGCACACTGTCTTCGTATTCATAAATGAGGGTCTCATATCTGGTTCCTGAGTCCGTACCTTCAATCACCAGGACCGGGATACCGTCTGTCTCCCGGATGCTGACATTGCCTCCGGAGTCGTTATGATGAATCTTTTCTGTGATATAGGTCAGTAATGTCCGTGACGAAAAATCATCGGATGATTTTCTCACCGTCGATTCATATTCCCGCGCTCCGAACAGAAGGACCAGAACTGCGCTTCCAGCGAAAAAAAGCGCCAGCAATACGGCAGCGAAGGCTCCGATCAACGAAGCCTCTGATTTTCTGTTTCCCCGAAACCGGTTCATGACATCACCTCCGGAACATTCTGCAGTATCCTGTTGCTCTCAACTTCCGTACATCTCATTCTGCTGTCCCACACTCCTGCGCCCTTACTGCGCCTTACTGCGCCTTACTCCTGCGCCTCACTGCGCCTTACTCCTGCGCCTCACTGCGCCTTACTCCTGCGCCTTACTGCGCCTTACTTCTATACCTTACTCCTGCATCTTACTCCTGATTCTCACTCGTACCGTCTCTCCGGATGACGGTAACGACCGGGCGGATGTTGGAGCCTGTCACCTGATAGTCCACATAAAACATCTTCTCATTGTAGATAAGGCCGTAATTCTGCTTCAGATACGACAGACTCTCCGGGTATCTCCCCTCCATCGAATAACAGGCTGTAATGTCATTCTCGAGAGCCTGCCGCAGATTCTTTTCCTGACGGTTTACGTCACCGACAGAAATCAGATGAATCCCGATGCCAAATGCCACAATCACCAGAACTGCCGCGACGAGCCGCACATAGGCATGATTTCGGCTGTGTCTCTTTTTTGCAAAACGCGCCATCGATCAATCCCCTCCTATTTGACGAAGTCTGTCTGCACTCACACTATGTTTCATAAATTCTATCTGTTTCCATTCGTTATCTTGAGATTCGTCTGTTTCCACTCGATATCCTGAGATCCGTCTGTTCCCGTATTCTTTGCAGCACTGCGGTTTACAGGGATGTCATCACACACACTGATCTACTCGGTACTTGCCATCGGCGGTTTTACGGAGAGGTCATTACAGGGAGGTCATCACCCCCAGCAGCGGGAGCATGACACTCAGCAGAATTCCGCCCGTCAGCACAGAAAGAATGATGATCAGAATCGGCTCGATCGATGAGATAAAACGGTTGAGCCGCTCCTGCGTCTGTTGTCTGTAGAATCCCGAAATCTCGCCGAGAACCTGATCAAGAGAGCCGGACTTTTCTCCCAGAATCGCCATTCTGGCATACATCCCGGAAAAGACCTCATGATCCTTCAGACTCTGCGCCATGGGCATTCCCGCATCCATATCCCTGCGAACCGCGGCAATTTTATCCCGGTAGTCCTTTTCTGAAAGCAGATCAATCGCCATATCCATCCCCTCCTCCGGAGTCAGCCCGCTTGAAAGTGTCATCGACATCACCCGGGAAAAACGATAGGCGTCCATCTCTTCGTATCCCTTCCGGGCAGACTTGAAATGCCTGCCGAAATTGTGCCAGAACGTCCGGCCCTCCTCCGTCATCCTGCTCACAAAAATCACCAGCACAAGCGATCCGACAATCAACAGAACAGAAATAGAATAGGTCCGGATCATATCTCCGATCTCCTTGAGCACAAGCGGAAATCCGGTCAGCTCTGTTCCAAGCTCCCGGTACACCTGTTCAAAGACCGGTATCACCCTCACCACAAGAGCGACGATAATGGCAAGCATGACACAGGTGAGAATCAGCGGGTAGAGCATGGCGTCCGAGGATTCTCTGCGCATCTCTTCCTCATTTTCATAATATTCCTCAAGAGCAGCCATCACCGTATCCAGATTTCCGGTTCTCTCGCCGATCCGGACCAGCCGGACCATGTAAGGCGGAAAGACTCCGGTCTTCTTCATCGCCGGTGCCAGCGATCCGGGAAAACCAGACTCATCCAGGATCTGCTTCAGAATCTCACGCTCCTCCGGGTCCTCCGCATTATCATACATCAGAGTGATCCCCTCAATTTCGGAAAGACCGGATTTCAGTACAAGCGCCATCTGGCCGGCAAAGGCGGCCGCTTCCAGATTCGAAAGATGCCGGATCCTCCGTGCTCCGCCCGGCTTTTTCCGACCGAACACACTACGGTGCGCCTTTCTGCGATCTGTGCTTTTCGCGCTGCGGTTCACCTTGCCGCCATCTCCACTATCCACATCGCAGTCCGCTCTTCTGCCATCACCGCTCTCCGCCATATCTTGCCCGCTGACGTCCACGCGGCTGTCCACCCTGCCCAGTTCCCTTTTTGCTTCTTCTCCGTTCATCTCAATCACTCTCCCTTCGGGCTGATTACCCGGGACCGCTCAGTACACGTATTTCTCCGTGTAATTAGATCCGTCCCCCACGTATTTTTTGACTTCTTTCTCGTCATTATTGGCGCCCAGCGTCGGATCCATCAGGGTCCATTTTTTTCCGTCAAAAAAAATAATGTGATCCACCCAGCCCCGTTTCTCCAGATAGACACTGACCCAGGCGTGGTAGGCTTTTCCGGAATAGCCCGTCACCAGCTTCGTCGGCACCTTCTCGCACCTCAGAAGCGCCGTCATCAGAGACGCATAGTCAAAGCAGATTCCCTTCCCGGAACTCAGCGTCTCGTCCGGCTCCGGAATATAATTCATTGGTGTGCTCTCCGCCAGCTGCTCATCATAAGAAATATTGGAAATCACATAATTATAGACGTTCTGCACATACTCCAGATCAGACTTTGCCTCCCCCGCAAGCTTCTCGCCCAGCTTCACGACATCGCTCGAGGCGGAATAGTCCACGTACTGACTGGGGTACAGAAACGGCTGAAATTCATCCAGAAGTTTAACCGTAAAATCCTGCGACAGACCGA
Organism: Bilifractor sp. LCP21S3_A7; assembly: GCF_052118825.1. NCBI lineage: Bacteria > Bacillati > Bacillota > Clostridia > Lachnospirales > Lachnospiraceae > Bilifractor > Bilifractor sp. LCP21S3_A7. The sequence continues at coordinate 28,412 of NZ_JBQKGL010000020.1, forward strand.
CCGCATACTGGTCACCGGAAACATTCTCCAGCACCTTTATGGAATAATCTCCGTCCCCGCAGGTCAGAGGCAGCGCTTCAAACTCCCCGCCTTCCTTCAGCGGATACGGGTACATCTCTCCGTTCGAATTGGTGATCTGAATCTGAATACTTTTGTCATTCGTATCCTTGATCATCAGATAGCCGTTATCTGTATGAGACAGATCCAGTACTATGCTCCCGTCCTCATTCTGAAAGGTCTTCGTTCCATCCGCACGAGCAACCAGAAGATCTTCTGGGGAAGCCAGCGGCTGCCAGGAATATCCGCCGGACGAAACGTCCGCCGATTCCTCCGCTTCGTTGCCGCTCCCCGGACTTCCCGGCTTTCCTCCGCATCCGGAAAAGAGCAGCGCAAATAGCAGAAAAAGAAGCCGGAAGGCAGTCTTGCGTCTTGCCGGCAGCTTAACGTATCTGTTCTCGTGCATCTGCATGAGCATATGCGTTTTTCCCTCCTTTCCGGTTCTTTTCCTGTGCCTCGTGGCCTGTAAACTATACTGTACTCTACGCGCCGAACAGCCTGCCCTTGATCGCAGCTCCGACAATCGCCTTGAAAGATCTTGAATCCACGGAATGTTCCCGGTTGTCTCCCATCACGAAATAGCTGCCTTCCGGCACCTGATACGGGTAAGTCACCTCGCCCTCTTCCGTCTCTGTGCTTCCATGCGCGTAGGCTGACTCGTTCAGCGCCTTGCCATTTACCAGAACCTCGCCATTCTTAAGATCGACGGTGTCTCCTCCCACGGCAATCACTCTCTTGATCAGCAGCTCTCCGTCCGGAAGGCGGAAGCAGATGATATCCCCGGGCTGATAGCTGTGTTCCAGGCGGTTGTACCAGACGGTCTGGCCATTATGAAACGTCGGGTCCATAGAATTTCCGGAAACTCTCGCGACTCCGATCACCAGCCGGAACAGCAAAGCAATTCCTATCGCAAAAAGCACCAGGTACTGAATCAGAATCTGAAGTCTCCGCTTCCAGGTTCCATATCTTCCCGCTGTATTCTTCTTCATGTCTTTCGCTCTGGCATGATCCTTCAAGACTTTTTCTTCTCCATCATATATCCATATATCTTGAACTACCCATCCCGTCCAAAGCAGGATGGGATTCCCATGGTTCAGCCTTGCAGCTTCTCAATTAATCTGCCGCACTGCAGTACCACTGCGGACTTTAAATCACACCACGGCTGCGAACTTTAAATCGCACCACAGCTACGGATTTAAAATCAGCCGCAGTACATTTCCGGTCCGATCCGGAATGGAAACCTCAATTTTCTCCGAAGGGTACGCAAAAGTAACTGCTCCCGTGCTTTCCTCCCACGACACCGGCTCAATCGTTCTCCCCTTCTCGTCGCTTCCGCTTATTCTGTCATAATCGATGCCGCTATTGTCCGTCAGAAACAGCGTCACCGCATCCCTTCCGTCTGTTTTGCGTCTCACCAGCTCCGGCGGCTTCGTATCCTTCGTGTCGACCAGCACAGACGTGCTGACACGCCGGCGATTTTCCCCCGTAACCGTAATCTTCATGCTGCCATTCCGTGTCGGCCGGACGGTATAGACCGATGCGCCCTCCTGATAGACCGGCATCTGGTCCCCGCCAATCTCCGCTGTCACGGAATAGATCTCCAGAATCGAAGAGACATGCACGGTATATACCGGCCTTCCAGCCTCATCGGCATTCGATGTTTTCTCCATTGTCATATTCGGACGAATCAGCAGCAACGGCAGGAGAATGATTATTGCCGCCATGATCCCTACGACCAGAATCATCAGCCGGCTTCGCTGCTTCCGGTAGCCCATATAAATATCCAGGTTCTGAAGCGGCACCGTGTTCTGCTCCATTCCAAGTGTATCCAGAATATTATACAGCATCTGTTCCGCTGTATCATCATCCAGTACCGCCATTGCGACTCGATTTTTATCTGCGTCTCCCGCCGGTACCGAAGCAGATTCTTTCATCTCTGCTGCGTCTCCCGTCTGCTCCACACCAGATTTTCTTTTCTCTTCTCCATCTTCCCTCTGCTCTGGCGCGGATTCTCTCTTCTCTGCCGCATCACCATTATACCGCAGGATCTTGTCACATACACCATCCGTGATCTCCAGCAGCCACCGGAGCATTGGAATGTCCGCAGGTTTTTCCTTTTCTCCGGCACGCAGATAGGTCTCTGTCACTGCATCCTGTGTCAGATAAATATCCGACAGCCTCCGGTATGCATGCTCATAAATCTTTCTGCATGTCACAGCGTAAATTGCCGCGAATGCGTTGGCGTCGCCCTCCCGCCACTCATCGATCAATTCTCTGATATATTCGGGGTCATGCCTTCTCACTTAGGTTCCTCACCCACTCTCCTGTCCGCAAGGGAAATCAGGTCTGTAACCTCCCTGACCTCTCCACCCTCATGAAATGCGATGCCATACTCGAACTTCATCGGAGGATTGCTGCTGTCCGCATTGTTCGCGTCTACCTTGTCACGAATTCGTTCCAGAAAATGGCTGATCATTTCCTCCGATCCATTTTCAAACATCGCCACGAACTTATTGCCGCCGTTTCTGCCCACGAAGCAGTGACCGACAGACGCCATTTTCAGGATCAGGGAAAAACGTCGAATGGAGGCGTTTCCTTCCTGCCTGCCATACTTCTCATTAATCTCCCGGATATTGGACAAGGTAAGCACCACACATCCAAAGTCCGAAGGAAGCGGCAGATTGTCATATTTATCGATCAGCTTGTCTATGCTGTACCGGTTCCCGATCTTCGTCATCTGATCTGAGCTGAGATTTCGAAGCAGCTTCGCATACGCCTCTTCTTCTCTCGCATAAAAGCTGAAATCCAGAAAGATGAAAAAGAAAGACAGCGCCAGTGACAGCCATAACAGAAGACTGACTACCCGCACATTTCTGCCATTGTCCGCCACTACCGCAATAATAACCACCGCTGCCAGAATACCGAAGACAAGCAGCTGAATGGTCTTCACGAGATTCATTTTCTTCATATAGATGAAAGCCTCCCATTCCGGTGGATCTTCCGCTGGGTAAAAGCATCCCACTCTGGCGGAACTTCCGCCGCGAAGTATCCATGCCTTACATTTTATCATGAATTGCCCTGATTAAGTTAGTAAGAATTGCCGTCACATAAGAAGACTGGCGTACCCGCGCCTTGTGAAGCGTGTACGCCAGTCTCTCTATGATCCCCTGCACCTGCTCTCTTGCATCCATTCAGACCCAGGGGCTGTGTCCCCCACCTGATCGGCAGGAGCACAGCAAATCTGTTTTCATTGCTAATCAGCTCTTATGAGCCCTCTGGTCACGTCTTCTGAAGAACAGGACAATCAGCACTGCGCCTGCCGCGGCAAACAGAAGAATGTACATCGCAAGATTCGAAACATCTCCTGTCTTCACGGCCTTTGCATTCGTCACATAGACCACCTTGTCCTTGCCCTGAATCACCTTCTCATACTTAACGGTCTTCTGCATCCTGGTCTTCTTTGTCTGATATTCTACCGGCACATCGATCATGTCCAGAGTATTATCGCTTACCCACTTATCGATTGCTTCCTGATCAGCCACAAGATTACCATTTTCATCAAGCTTGTAGATCGTGATGCTGCTGTCATATTTGTTGATCCTGAACAGAATATCATCTGCAAGCTGATAGCCATCCGGCGCAGATACCTCGTGCAAGATGTAGTACGTGTCTACATTCATCGACTTGGTCTGTGCTTCGTCAAACCATCTTGCGAAGGTTTCCGGTCCGTCAGTCGTTGTCCAGTCAGCCATTACTCTTCCGGTTGCCTTTTCAATGATCTGGAGTCTCGCGCCCTTCAGGTACTTTCCGGAAGTATCCAGCTTTGCAATGTTCAGTCTGGATACCTGGTCAGATACCCCTGCCGCAGTTACCAGATAATTGCTGTTCAGCGAACTGTTGTCCGCAGACGGCTCCACAATACCGAATTTCGAGAAGCTGTCCGATGTAAAGCTTGCCTGAAGCAATTTATCCGAATTTGCAGCAATGGATCCTGCAACCGCCTGAACCTCCGTTCCGTCGGATTTTTCCTTCAGATGAACGATCTTCAGTGCCTTTGCATCCGTGCCCTCCGGCAGCGCCAGGCTGTCCTTGTACTGAATCGTAACGGTAACATCACCGAACTTCGGCTCTACTACTGTTCCGTTCTTATCCACAAATTCAACATTGTAGTAAACGACATTGCTTGCGATCTTTCCGCAGGCGATCTCTACCTTATTCTGTGCATCCTTCAACTCACTTCCGGTCAAAGGCTCCACCTTCATCGTGGTTCCTGCCTCAAATGCTCCGTCAGCAGCCTGTGCTGTAGCGGTGATCTTTGAATCGGAGTATGTCAGAGCTCCTGTCGTGTCAAGCGTTGTCTTCGCAGACGTATGCTGAACAAGAAGATTCTCTGCATTCTGCGATGTAATGTCACCGATGGTAACCGGTGTCTGTCCGTCTTCACTGAACAGAGCGATCTCACCATTTCCGGTATATCTTACCTGGAACTTCTGTCCGATGTACGGATCAACCTCATGGCCTTCCGGTGCCGCAATCTCCTTGAAGTAGTAGATATGCGTATTTCCATCTGTGCTCGGCTGAATCTTACCGAAGTACATGTATCCGTTCTCATCAGATACCTGAGATTCGATCAGGATATCATTGTCTCCCTTAACGACCTCATACAGGCCATAGGTAGCGCCCAACAGCGGATCATAAGGAGCTATTCTTGATCTCTTCTGTACTCTCAGAACAATCGGTCTTACCGTATTTGTGAAGACTGCATGAGAGCTGCTGGTCACATTACCCTCGGCATCATATACGATTGCATCGCTGTCATATGCGACAGAAGCATCGCTTCCCTGGATCTCGCGAACCGTGTAGCCCTTTTCATCGAATTCCACATCTGTGAAGAAGATCTCGCCCGCCGCATTATTCACAGCTGTCCTGTAAACCTTCTCCGGATCACTGTTCCTGTAGAGTGCGAACATAAATTCGCCATTTGTCAGCGTTCCGCCGTTCAGAACCTTATTCGCATAAACGGTAACAGGCTTATGAATAAACTTGTTCGTCAAATCAACCAGTTTGCCGTTCACATCAGCCGTCACAACCTGATCGTTGTTCAAAGCCTTATAGAATTCATCGTTCTCTTCCTCATGAACGGTGTAGCTCTTTCCGGCTTCAAGCTGATCAAACGTTCCCTGCCAGTTGTTCACTTCCGAAAGCTCCAGCTTCTGAACCGTAGCTCCGGTACTCGTATCAATCAGATCAATTACTACCGCAGACGGACGGTAACTCTCATTGCCTGCATCGTCCCAGTCCTTTCTGACTGTAACTTTTGCGAACTGTTTGTTGTCGAAAGCGGTTACTGTCGCATTGTTTGCTACCAGCTTACCCGTTCCATCGTCTGTTACTGTGATAGTAACTGTTCTTTCTCCATCCTGATACTTGATTCCATCAATTATTTCTCCGGCGTTCTGTTCTACAATTCTGTACTCATGCGTACCGACGGATGTATATCTCAAGTTGCTGAATACATAGTTCCCATCCGAATCGTTTGTCGCGGTATCAATTACTTTCTTACCTTCGATCAGATCGAACCGGAACTGGCCTGCCTTCACCTTTACAGTACCGCCATTAATTGTCTTGCTGCCATAGATTACAGCTGACGCGGCTTTTGCTTCATACTTGTTGGTGAAATCAAGTCCAACGCCTTCCGCATTGACATTCCTGTAAGCTTTACCATCTTTCGTTGCAGATATTGTTGCTTTCAGCTCACCCTTTCTGTTATCCGTTACATTTACGGTTACTTCATATGTTGTTGAATCGTAGGTGATGCCAGCGTTGTCGCCAACAGACTCGGTAACCTTGTATACATGCTGTCCAGGGGCGTCGTAAGTAATCGTTTTGAACCTGTATTGTCCGGAGCCGTCAACTGTTGCGGTATCCTGATAGTCACCATTCTCCTCATTCAGTTTAAATGTGAATACAGGATTCTGTATACCTGTCGGATAATTCTCTAATACTTTGGTTCCACCCAACGTTACGCTTGTGCTCGATGAACCATACGTATTTGTGAAGTTCAGCGCATTTCCAATGCTGTCTTTGACAACATTCAGCGTACCATCACCATTGTCAGTTACTGTTACATTGACCTTATACTTCGTCGCGTCATACTTCACGCCGTCGATGGTCTTATCCCCGTTGAGCTCATAGATTGTATACGTATGTTTTCCTGCATCACTCAACGAATAATCAATGGTCGGATATTCAATCGTACCGTCAGCTTTATTCGTAACGGTTGCGACCTCCTTCAATCCTTCCATGATCCGGAAACTGAACTCACCAGCGGTTAAATCCTGGCCTTCCAACGTCTTCGTTCCACTGAAGGTTACGTTGCCGTTCGCCGCATAGCTGTTCGTGAAATTCAGTGTCTTCGCGTTGTCGCTTGCGGTTACTTTCAGCGTTCCGTTCTTGTTATCCTCTACCTTTACTGTTACTTCGTAGCTGTTGCTGTCATACGTTACGCCACCGATCGTCTTGCCCGCATTCTCCTCACTTACAACATATGTGAAGCTCTTGC
>NZ_JBQKGL010000021.1:0-30219 GCF_052118825.1 Bilifractor sp. LCP21S3_A7
GTGTGAAAGAGACTGGATGCGATTTCGAAGGCAACAGGTATGAGGATGAAGCGCGAAGGCGCGAAATCCGAATACCTGTAGGATTGCGGGAGTGCGAAGCACGGAGCAATCCGTAGCTTATACAGTTATTAAATAAGCTCTTCGATAATGCAGACAGAATCTGATATAAAAGAAAATAAGGAGACAATTAACCATGGCGGAAAGTATGAAGGGAATGAAACGAACCTGCAGAGCTGCGGAGGTCACTGCTGATATGATCGGCAGCGAAGTGACTCTGATGGGCTGGGTACAGAAGAGCCGCAACAAGGGCGGTATTATTTTCGTGGACCTCAGAGATCGTTCCGGAATCATGCAGCTGATTTTTGACAGTAAGGAGACCGAGGAGGAGTGCTTCAGCAAGGCGACAAAGCTCCGGTCTGAATTCGTGATTGCGGTAAGGGGAACCGTCCGGAAACGTGAGGGAGCGGTGAATGAGAAGCTTGCGACCGGATCGATGGAGGTTCTCGTCAATTACCTGAGAATTCTGGCAGAGTCCGAGACACCGCCATTTCCGATCGAGGAGAACAGCAAGACGAAGGATGAAATCCGTCTTGCTCATCGATATCTCGACCTTCGTCGACCGGATCTCCAGAGAAATATGAAGCTTCGTTCCGATGTGGCTTATTATACACGTGAGTTTTTCCACGATGAGGGATTCATGGAGATCGAGACGCCTATGCTTGGCAAGAGTACCCCTGAGGGTGCCCGTGACTACCTCGTTCCGAGCCGGATTCATCCCGGAAGTTTTTATGCGCTGCCGCAGTCTCCGCAGCTGTTCAAGCAGCTTCTGATGTGCTCGGGGTATGACCGGTATATTCAGCTGGCCAGGTGCTTCCGTGATGAGGATCTTCGTGCGGACCGCCAGCCGGAGTTCACACAGATCGATATGGAGCTGTCCTTCGTAGATGTGGATGATGTCATCGATGTCAACGAGAGATATCTGAAATACCTGTTCAAGAAGACGCTGAATATTGATGTTCCAACACCTATCCCGAGAATGACCTGGATTGAGGCGATGAACCGCTTTGGGTCAGATAAGCCGGATGTGCGCTTCGGCCTGGAACTTGTAGATGTGTCAGAGGTTGTAAAGGACTTTGACTTTGCGGTATTTAAAAACGCTCTGTCGTTGAAGGATGGTTCGGTTCGCGGCATCAATGTCAAGGGACAGGGCAACATGGGACGCAAGCAGATCGACAAGCTTGTCGAGATGGCAAAGGGCATGGGTGCAGGCGGTCTGGCATATATTCAGCTGAAGGACGATGGAACCGTGAAGTCCTCCTTTGCGAAATTTATGACGGAAGATCAGGAAGCTGCCCTGATTGAAGCAATGAAGGGTGAAAAGGGTGACCTTCTGCTCTTTGCGGCGGACCGCAACAAGATTGTGTGGAATGTGCTTGGACAGCTTCGCCTGCATTTCCGTGATGAGCTGGGGCTCACCAGGAAGGATGATTTCCGTTTCCTGTGGATTGTTGAATTCCCGCTTCTGGAGTGGTCTGATGAAGAGAACCGCTTTATGGCGATGCACCATCCCTTTACCATGCCGATGGAGGAGGATTGGGACAAGATCGATTCCGATCCGGGTTCCGTCCGCGCGAAGGCATATGATATCACGCTGAACGGCAATGAGATCGGCGGAGGCTCTGTCCGGATTCACCAGAACGACATTCAGGAAAAGATGTTCGAGGTTCTCGGCTTCACGAAAGAACGCGCATGGGAGAATTTCAAGTTCCTGCTTACTGCGTTCAAGTACGGAGTTCCGCCGCATGCAGGTCTGGCATACGGACTTGACCGTCTCGTCATGCTGATGGCGCAGGCGGATACCATCCGCGATGTTATTGCGTTCCCGAAGGTTAAGGACGCATCCGATCTCATGACCGAGGCACCTTCCAGAGTGGATCAGAAGCAGCTGGATGAGCTGGGACTGGAGATTCCCGCGGAAGAATAACCGACGGGAAGCCGGGCATGGGCTCTGGTAGATACCCGCCCTGATCCGGTCATATCATTGATATCATTGAACAGTCATAGACCGCTGGATCTGCACCGGCTATAAGTCGGTGCAGAACCAGCGGTCTTTTTACGCGAACAGTGAGCCGCAGCCGAATGCGAAGTATTCGTGTGCGGCGAGCGTCGCGATAGCGAGATAAAACTCGCGTAGCGTGTTTTATCTCGTTCTTGACATTGAGTGTACTGTGTTATATAGTACGCCATATACAGAGACCTTTTCTGAGGCGGAAGGAGGGAAAGCTTTGATTGCGATTGACTACCAGGATCGGCGTCCGATCTATGAGCAGATCGCAGATTACTACGAGATGCTGATTTTAAAGGGCGTTCTGGCGCCGGATGAGAAGATTTCTTCCGTGCGGCAGATGGCGCAGGAGTTGTCGATTAACCCGAATACAATTCAGAAGGCCTATGCGGTGCTGGAGAAAGAGGGTTACATTTACACGGTGAAGGGAAGAGGAAATTTCGTTTCCGGAAATCCGGCTTCTCTGGCGGAGCGAAAGCGGAATATCTGGAAGGACAAGATGAAGGAGTGCCTGAAGGAAGGCAGAGAGCTTGGGGTCGACCGGGAAGGCTGTACCCGGCTTGTCGATGAAATCTTTGGAGGGGGACAGGAATGATCGAGTTAACAAATGTGTCAAAGAAGTTCCAGGACGTTCAGGCTCTCCGGGAGGTTACGTCCGCTATTAATGAGGGAGAGGTCTTCGGACTGGTAGGAACGAACGGTTCAGGCAAGAGTACTCTCCTTCGCATGATCGCCGGAGTGCTGAAGCAGGATACAGGAGAAATCCTTATTGACGGTATCCCGGTGTGGGACAATCCGGCGGCAAAGGCTGACGTCTGCTTTATTCCGGATCTCAGCTATTTCCCGGTGAATGCAACGCCGGTCACAATGACCAGCATCTGGAAAACCATTTATCCGGATTTTCAGGAAAAGCGGTTCCTGGAGCTTCTCGGCAAAATCGGAATGGATAAGAAACGCAGAATCAACGCATTCTCGAAGGGCATGAAGAAGCAGCTGTCCCTGTTTCTCGGTATTTGTTCCGGTACGAAATATCTACTTTGCGACGAGACCTTCGACGGGCTGGATCCTGTCGTCCGTCAGGCAGTCAAGGGACTTCTGGCTTCGGAGATTCTGGACCGGGAATTTGTCCCCGTGATTGCCTCGCATAATCTTCGGGAGATGGAAGACATCTGCGACCATGTAGGACTTTTACATCATGGAAAGCTTCTCCTGTCCAGTGCCCTCGATGACATGAAATTCAACATGCAGAAGGTGCAGGTTGTCCTGAGGGATCCTTTGATGGAAGAAGAGCTGAAATCACGTCTCGATGTGATTCTGAGTGAGAAGAGAGGCTCAATTCTCACGATTGTTACCAGAGGATCTTACCAGAATGTCATGGATATCATTGAAAGAATGAATCCGATCTTCGCGGAGAATCTGCCGCTGACACTTGAGGAGATCTTTATTACAGAAACGGAGGTGACCGGATATGATGTTCGAAGCATTCATTCATAAACAGAAATCCATGCAGGCGTCTGCCGGGAGAAGAAATCCCGATCGGAAAATCAGCCTCGTTCGGTTTATACGGCAGGAGATCAGCCTCTCTTACTGGCTTCCGGTGCTGATCTCTGTGATTGCGTTTTTTGAGTATCCGATGCGTCTGTATCTGGTGCTGAACATCAACAACCTGTATGCTGAAAAGGGAAAAAATTACGCTGAGATGATACATTCCCTCCGGATAAAGGCACTTGAGTCAAGTCTGGGAACGAGTGATATTCCTACGATTCTTTCCGTCGGTGTCGCCGCACTTCTGTGCGCCTGCACGATGTTTTATTATCTGGATTCCAGGGAGAGAACTGATTTCTATCACAGCCTCGCGCTTACCCGCAATGAGCTGTATTGTGTGAAGTTTGCGGCAGGATGGCTTGCGGCGGCAGTCCCATATCTCGTGAATGTGTTTGGCGGATATTTCCTGTTCGGGGGAGTCTACGGGCTTCTGACCCGGGATACGCTCCGGACGGTGGCGGGATCGGCGCTGTTCTTCCTCCTGGCTTTTTCTGCAATTTATGGGGTCTGCATCCTCGCGATGATTCTGACCGGAAGACTTCTGACAGGACTTCTGACGGGAATATTTTTTCTGGGATATGGGCCGACATGCTTCTATCTGATCAGTTCGCTGATTCTGGATAAGTTCGTGACATACAGCAGCTATACAGATAGAGGTGGCAATGTGATCTGGCTTCTGTCCCCGTTCTCACTGATGTGGCTGAGAGGTGACAGATTGTCCTCTCTTTTCGGAACGTTGCTTCCGGATCGGATACAATCTCTGCTTCTTCCGGGTCTTTTCCTGGCGGGATATTTTGTTTTTTCGTTCATGTTCGGATTGTTTCTGTACAGAAGGAGACGTTCGGAAGCGGCGGAAAATTCTCTCTGCTATCATGGCTTCGGAGCATGTGTAAAGCTTCTTGTAAGCGTTCCGGGCGGAATCGCGTTTGGAGCGCTGCTCTCGAGATCCACGGACAGCAGCAGCGTGAGCTGGGTTGTTTTCTCTGTGATCGGAGTCTTTCTGATTAATGGCATCATTGATTTCATCTACAGCAGAGATCTGAAGAGTATCCCGAGACACTGGGCCTCCCTTGCCGCGGAGTATGCCGGAACAGCTCTTCTTCTCACACTGATGATCGTAAATCCCTTTGGATATGACAGATGGCTTCCGGAAACAGATCAGATTCTGTCGATGTCGATGATTCCCAACGGGGAAGGAATCCGTATTCTCGGCGAGTACAGCTACCTGGATATGAGACAGAACGCCATACCCATGCTGAAGAAAACGGAAACCGAAGATTTTATGTCCATCTATAAGCTGGCGGAAGAGGGCGTGAAGAATGCAAAACAGGCAGATGAGGCTGCGTATAATCCAAATATCTGTGTCATGTTCCATATGAAAAACGGCGTCGTTGCATACCGTCAGTACCAGGTGTCGGATGAGACGCTTCAGAAGGCGGAGAACGTGCTTTCAATGGATTCTTCCTGGAGGAAAAACAGTTATCCGGCCAATTATATGGATCCGTCTGCGATTGAAAGCGTTGAAATCTGTCCCTGGGAGATTGCGAAAGGAACGGGGACGACACCGGATCTGTCCGAAGAGGAAATCAATGATCTGATTCAGGCACTGAGGGACGATTCCAACGCAGTGGATCTCACGACGATTCAGAAGCAAGTGCCTGTGGGAACTATTCTGTTCACACCGAAGGACTGGTCTGAGGGGATTTCCATGGACGGCAGGCAGATGGATGTGTATGAGGTGTATCTCTATCCGGAATATGGCAGGACATTGGAATTTCTGAACAATCACGGCATCAATCTGTTGAAAGTTTCATCCGGAGACGAGGAGGGAATCAGCAGCGACATCCTGTCCGTGTATATACAGAGCGGAGAGAACAGTTATCTGCTGACGGATCCTGATGAAATTTCAGATTTTCTTCAGCATGTCACACAGATCCGCGGTTATTATACGGACGCAGAGGACGACTCCTGGTGGTACATGTCGGCCGCCTATCAGAGCGATCAGTACGAAAGAACCGTCTACTTTACTCCGGACGATGAAGCTTTGAAGATTCTGGAAGGGAATAAAGTATCGGATCAGGAGACTCAGTAAACCGATAATTCTGCAGCTAAGTGCACCCATTCGCAAATGGACAGTGGCATCACACCGGTCAGTTGGTTTCGCGCATTGTACCTCAGCCATTGGTATGCGGACAGGGGGCGGCTGGCACTGTTCTGATCAAGGAACCTCAGAGATTTTTGGAGGCATTTGTGAACGGTGACAGGCAGCTGTCATGGGAAAGGAGCATTATGAACAGGAAAAAAGCAGGCATTCTTGTGCTGATTATTGCCGCTGCGGGTGCTTTGACATTCGGAGTCATCCGCATGCATGCAGCGAAAAATAAAACGGAGAACACAGGGGAGACAGCGTACGTCGATCTGGTGTCAAACCTTGCTGATACCGGATCGCTCGGAACGAACAACTACTATGCTGGTACGGTGGAGACGCAGGAGACATGGTCCGTGAATAAGAACACCGATGCTGAGGTGAAGGACCTGAAGGTTGCCGTGGGACAGGAGGTAAAGAAGGGCGATGTGCTTTTTACCTATGACACGACAAAATACCAGCAGGATCTGGAGCAGGCCAATATCGATCTTCAGAGGCTGAATAACGAGTATACCTCAATGGGACAGACAATCAGTCAGCTGTCAAAGGAGAAGGCATCCGCTTCAGCATCGGAGCAGGCGGATTATACCATCCGGATTCAGGAACAGCAGCTCTCCCAGCAGCAGAAGCAGCTCGATATCCAGAGCAAGCAGCAGGACATCCGGAAGCTGCAGGACAACATCAACCACGCGACGGTGACCAGCCAGATGGACGGTGTGGTAAAGAGCATCAATGATGGAACATCAGACTCTTCTAACGGCACGGATACCTCCTATATCACGATAATCAAAACCGGAGACTATCGGGTAAAGGGTACCGTCAATGAACAGAATGTCGGAACGCTGTCCGAGGGGACGCCGGTTATTGTTCATTCCAGAGTGGATGAGGGCAAAACCTGGAAGGGAACAATAAATAAGATTGACACCGAGAATACCGTCAGCAGCAATAGCGACTATGGATACAGCGGAGCATCATCTTCCGGAGGCACAAACTATCCTTTTTACGTGGAACTCGAGAACAGCGAGGGACTCATGCTGGGACAGCATGTATACATGCAGACGGATACCGGAAGCAATGTGGATAAGAGCAAGGGAATCTGGATCGGTTCGTATATGGTCGATCAGTCTGATGCGAAACATCCCTTCGTATGGGCGGCAGGGAAGAACGGAAAGCTGGAGAAGCGTGAGGTAAAGCTGGGAGAGAGCGATGATACAACCGGAGAGGTGCAGATCACAGAGGGAATTACCATGGAGGATTCTCTGGCGATACCATCTCCGGATCTGAAGGAGGGCATGGCAACAGCCCCGATGAGTGAGATGCCATCGGAATCCGGAAAGGAAGGCGTGATGTCCTCGAGTTCGATTCCGCTCTCAGGAAATGACGTGATTTCCGGGAGCTACTACAAGGATACGATTTCGTCGTCAGAATATCGTGAGACCGAGAGCAGCAATAACCCGGAGGTGTCAGCGGCGCAGAAGGAAGCGGCGCAGGGATCGGAGGGCGGATCAGAAGGATACGCTGACAGCACAGATGACGGACAGGCAGCCGGCGGCGCCGTTGCCGCAGACTGAGGAGGTGCCGGAATGATCCTTGAATGCAGACATATCTATAAAAATTATATTCAGGGAAAGCTTGAAGTACCGGTTCTCAGGGATGTGAATTTTTCGATGGACGAGGGAGAATACGTGGCGGTCATGGGACCGTCCGGATCCGGAAAATCTACGCTGATGAACCTGATCGGCTGTCTGGATCAGCCGACAAGTGGGAAACTGATTCTGGACGGGAACGAAGTATCGAAACTTTCGGATAATGAGCTCGCGGACCTGCGGCTGGCAAAAATCGGGTTTGTATTTCAGAACTTTCAGCTGCTGCCGTACATGACCGCGCTGGAGAATGTGGAACTGCCACTGACCTATGCCGGCCTGCCAAAGAAAAAAAGACAGGAGCTGGCGAAGGAGGCACTGGCCCGGGTTGGCCTGTCGGAGCGGGTGGATTTCCGGCCAAATCAGCTCTCCGGTGGCCAGAAGCAGCGGACCGCGATTGCGCGCGCGATTGCGAACCGACCGAAAATTATTCTTGCGGATGAGCCTACCGGTGCCCTGGATTCAAAATCCGGCAGTCAGGTCATGGATCTGTTTCAGGAGCTGAACCGGGAGGGATCCAGTATTCTGATGATCACGCATGATCCCGGAATTGCGGCAAGGGCACAGAGACTCGTTGAGATCCGTGACGGCGTTCTATCTCTTCCCGGACATCAGGATCTTCCTGTACTTGAGGAAGAGAATCTGCTTCAAAAAGATAAGAGAATGAGGAAGGAAAGCGGACATACCGATGCAGGGGAAGGAGGGGATCCGGGCAATGAAGGCTAAGAAAGTAATATCTGTTATCCTTGCATCTGGGATTGCTGCAGGCGCCGGATACGGAATCTTCCGCGCGGTACAGGTGACGACCAGCCAGAGGACTGTCACAGTTTTCAATGCTTCTGACCTGAATTACAGCGGAGGCTACGGGTATGACAGCCAGACCATGCAGGGAGTCGTCACAACCGATGCCAGCCAGAACATTTACGTAACAGATACGGAGGATATTAAGCATGTGTATGTAAAGCAGGGACAGGCGGTTCGCGAAGGAGATATCCTCCTTGCTTATGATACGACAAAGACAGGCCTGAACCTGGAGCAGGAGAAACTGAACAACCAGCAGATCCGGCTGAATATTGAGGTGGCGGAGAAAAACCTTGATACTCTGCGTCGAATGAAACCGGTCAGCAATGTGATTCCGCCGGACGATTTCGCGCCGGTGGATCCATCATCGATCGATGATGGAGACATTGTCCCTGATAACGGTCCGGATGACATTAAAGAACCGGGGCAGAACGAAGACGAAAAACCGGGCGGGAATGACAGGGAACCGATGAAGCTTGTGAAATACAGGGAGCTGACCGCTGATTCGGAGGCAAAGAATGAAATGACCGCGGACGGAACAGCAGAAAAACCCTATCTGTTTCTCTGCGAGCCGGACGAGGAAGGCAGGATCACCATTGGCACCGGATTTATCCGTAAGCAGCAGGAAATGGCAGACAAGACGGGCCAGAAACAACGCTATATTGTTCTGGAAATTCTTGACGCGGATGATCATGCTGTTTCCGCATGGATGCAGGATATCCGCAGGCTGGATCCGGACAGCCCGGTCACGGTGGATGCCGCTACGGGAAATGCCGATTTTGCCGATCTTTCCGCAATGACTGCAGACCAGATCGCGAAGGCACTTGAGGGAATCCGTGATACGGACAAGCTTGCGGCTGCGCTGCAGAAACTGAGCGGAGATGAAGAAAAGCTGAATAACATCCTGAAGAAAATGGACAGAGAAACGAGGGAGAAGCTTCTGCAGGCGCTGACAGAGCTTCAGAAAGAAGATGATCCCCGGGATACGCCCGCACCGTCTCAGGATACGCCCGCACCGTCTCAGGAGCCGCCCGCGCCGTCGAACCCGACACCATCTCCTACACCGCAGGGAGGTGAGGGGTCAGAGCCCGGGACTTCTCCACAGCCATCTCCTGCAGAGGCTGCGGGGGATACAGAACAAAGCGGAGGCACCGTGCCTGCATCAGTTTCAGCGACAAATAACGTTTTTCGGGGAGCCTTTGCTGACTGCAAAAGCTATAGACGGATCGGAGACGATGCAGACGATGCTGTTTTTTCGGGAGAAACGGCGGAGTATTCACAGAAACCCGCGTGTGTCGGGAATGGAGATTTCGGAATTCTGACAGCAGATAAAAGCAGGACATCCCTCGGATCAGATTCCGGAACGGACAGCGGTTCAGGCAGCAGCGGGCTGATTTCCCCCGATGAGGAATATAGCGCAGATGAGCTGAAGCAGGCGATCCGGGATCAGGAAAGTCAGCTTTCGGACCTGAGGCTCGATCTGCAGGAATCGGATCTGAAGGTGAAGAAAGCGCAGCAGGATGTCACAGATGGTGTCGTAAAGGCGAAGATGAACGGAATCATCAAGACAGCCGGAGATCCGGACAATCCTCCGACTGACGGCAGCCCGTTTCTGCAGCTGGCGGGAGCGTCCGGCCTGTATGTAAAGGGAGGTGTTTACGAAAACCGTCTGTCTCAGATAAAGGAGGGAACGGAAGTCACGATAACCTCCTGGCAGTCGGGAAATACCTACCCGGCGACGGTAAAGAGCATCTCTTCGTATCCGGATACGAGCGGAATGTACGGCTCTGACAGCAGCAACTCCATATATCCGTTCATCGCCTATATCGACAGCGCCGATGCAGCTCTGACGAATGGCGAATATGTTCAGATCACAATGGATTCGTCGGGAATCACACCGGATAATACGGCGAATGGAGAATCCGACTTCTACCTGTACGGCGCCTTTGTTCTCGATGAAAACGGAAAAAAATACGTATATCTTCGCGGCAAGGACAAACGACTGGAGAAGAGAGAAATCAAGACAGGCACATATGAAAATGGATCCTATCAGATTAAATCCGGGGTCAGTCTGTCTGACTGGGTGGCCTTTCCTTACGGGAAAGATATCAGGGAAGGCGCAAAAACGAGAGAAGGGACGATTGATGAATTGTACTCATGATTCATTCGGTACAGAACAAACCATGAATAGCAAGGAGGAGACATGGCAGAAAATCTGAAGTTTTCCTTTCAAAGCATATGGGCACATAAGATGAGGTCCTTCCTGACGATGCTTGGCGTGATTATCGGAATCGCTTCGATCATAGGGATTGTGTCAACCATCAAGGGAACCAATAAACAGATTCTGCAGAATCTGATCGGCGCCGGAAACAATAATGTAACGATATCTTTGAAGCAGGGAGAGGGCGACTACTGGATGGACGGCGGTCTGCCTGACGGTGTCGTCCCTGTTTCCGATGCGCAGAAGAAGGAAATCCGGAAATTGGACGATGTCGCGGATGCATCCTTCTATCTTTCAAGAAGTTATGCGGACAGTATTTCAGCCGGAGACCAGACGCTGGACAGCGGACAGATGCTCGGTATCGACACACATTATCTTTCAACAACCGGTTACCGGATTTATTCCGGCCGTCCGTTTGTGGATGCGGACTACACGAAGTTCCGCAAGGTTGCGCTTCTGGACGAAACGGCTGCAAACATTCTGTATCCGTCCGGCAATGCTCTTGGGAACATCCTCAGCATAAAGGGAGAACCGTACACGGTGGTGGGGCTTGTGAGAAAAATACAGAAGACGCGGCCAAACTATGATTCCTTTCAGGATTATCTGACCTATGCAGAAGAGGAATATGGAAGGGTTATGATCCCCGACGCGGACTGGCCGATCAGTTACAGTTATGACGAACCGCAAAATTGTGTCGTGAAGGCCGTCCGGACGGAGGATATGAGTAATGTCGGGAAAGAGGTTCAGGATATCATGAATGAATCCGTCAGTGCCTCAGATACAGGAGGTAAGGATGAAAGCGGCAGCGCGATCCGATACAAGGCAGAGGATCTGCTGGAAAAGGCGAAGAATAAGCAGGAGCTTGCAGCAAGCACCAACAACCTTCTGATCTGGATCGCCAGCATCGCCCTTCTGGTCGGCGGAATCGGCGTAATGAATATCATGCTTGTGTCCGTGACAGAGAGAACAGGTGAGATCGGGCTCAAGAAGGCACTCGGAGCAAGAAAAAACCGTATTCTGGCACAGTTTCTCACGGAATCCGTTGTCCTGACGAGTATGGGAGGCATTCTGGGAGTCATTGTGGGAATCGTTCTCGCAGAGGTGATTTCCAAATCATCCGGAACGCCGGCGGCAATCAGCATCCCGTCGATATTCATCGGCGTCGGATTTTCGATGGCCATCGGCATCCTTTTCGGGCTGCTTCCCTCGATCAAGGCTGCGAACCTGAATCCGATCGACGCGCTTCGAAGAGAGTGACGGCGCCGCCAATTGTATAAGTTGCGGAATTACTGCGTGAACGGCAGCGATAAGGCAGGACCTCCGGGCTATGTCAGAAGCCGAGGTCCTCGCCTACCATTACAACCTTGATCCTGCCCGGATGTTTACTGTAGCGGGTGATGACTTCCTGGCAGCAGATGGTTTCCGGACTGAGGCAGTTTCCGCAGGTTCCGGTCACGGAGCAGGGCGTCTTGCAGCCGAGACGGACACAGTTCGGCGGGGTGGCACAGTTGTGTATACGCTGGAAAGCCTCGGGAATATCAAAGGCAAGCTTATTCATTCCCGTGACAACAATAACATGAGAGGGCCCTTGAATCAGAAAGCAGACCCGGTTGCCGTTCCCGTCGATATTTACAAGCTCTCCGTCCTTCGTGAAGGCGTTGGTGCTCATCAGAAAATAGTCGGCCATCATCTGCCGCGACATCATTTCACGCTTTTCTTCAGGTGTTCTCGCATCTGTCCTCTCGATAAAAGAGTAATTGCCGGTTCTGACCGCGTCAAGGATTCCGCATTCATTCAGTGTCGCGGATCCGCCGTAAGTCACCGAGGATTCCTCCGGTATCAGCTCCAGTACTTTTGTTCTTGCCTCTTCCCGTGTCGCGGTGTAGAAGGCTTCGATATTCCGTTTTTCAAATTTTTTGATCATGCTCTCGCCGAGATGGCGGTAATTTAGTTCCTTCGGTGTCATGAGAAATCCTCCTTTATATGCAAAATCCCTTGTCTTGAAACTTATCGTTGTTTCCATTATACTATATTAAATCCAGTCTGTGCACGAAGGACATCGAAAACACAGTCTGGCAATATCTGCAGAGCGGGACGGAAGGAAATATCCTTTTGGGAGCGCGGGCGTCGCTTAAACAGCTTTGCAGAAGTCTGGGCAGGTAAAATTATATGAATATCTTGTTTTTTATCACGCCAAAAGCGGAATGCGCGTACATCAGTGCGGACTGTTCCCTAAGGCAGGCAATCGAGAAGATGGAATACCACAAGTATACGGCGATTCCGATTCTCGATGAAAGGGGACGATACATCGGTACGCTGACAGAGGGAGATCTGCTGCGCATCATCAAGGACAGGTATGATCTCAGCCTCAGGGACGCCGAGGAGATTCGTCTTTCCTCCGTTCCGCGGAGATGGAAGATGGACCCGGTCAATATCAACTGCGATATCGAGGATCTGATTCAGACATCGATGCGTCAGAATTTTGTACCTGTGGTCGATGACGAAAACGTCTTTATCGGGATTATCACCCGAAAGGCCATCATCCAGTATTGCTATGAACATTTCAAAAAATACAGGGATGAACTGAAGGAATTGCAGCAACGAACGGAACAGCGTTCCTCCGGTGAAGAACCCAAGAAGGAAAAAGCAAAATGAAGAAAATAATCGAAGAAATCAGTGAAGTCGTAGCAGAAGCCTTTGAAAGGGCGGGATATGATGCCGGATTTGCCCGGGTCACTGTCTCAAACCGCCCGGATCTCTGTGAGTATCAGTGTAACGGAGCAATGGCAGCTAAAAAGCAGTACAAAAAGGCACCGATACAGATCGCCGGAGATGTTGTTGCGTATCTTCAGGATTCCGAACTGATCGAGAAGGCGGAAGCCGTTATGCCGGGCTTTATTAACATCACGCTGAACAGAAAATCCGTTGCGGAATACCTTCAGAAAATGGCGGAGGATCAGGAACTCTCCGTTGCAAAGACGGCAGACCCGGAGACAATCGTCATCGACTACGGCGGCCCCAATGTCGCGAAACCTCTTCATGTCGGACATCTGCGTTCCGCAATTATCGGAGAAAGTATCCGGCGCATGGGCCGCCGGCTCGGCCATCACATGATCGGTGATGTTCATCTCGGAGACTGGGGGCTTCAGATGGGCCTGATCATCACTGAGCTTCATGAAAGAAAACCGGAGCTGCCCTATTTCGATGACTCCTATACCGGAGAATATCCGAAGGAGGCGCCATTTACCATCAGCGAGCTGGAGGAGATTTATCCGACGGCAAGCAAAAAATCGAAGGAAGATGACGCCTACAAGAATAAGGCTCTTCAAGCGACGGCGGAGCTTCAGAGCGGAAGGAGGGGATACCGGGCTCTCTGGAGACATATCATTTCCGTTTCAGTCACCGATCTGAAGAAAAACTACGAAAAACTGGACGTCCATTTTGATCTGTGGAAGGGAGAGTCGGATGCACAGGCCTATATCCCGGACATGGTTCAGATGATGAAGGACAAGGGATACGCCTACGAGGATCAGGGCGCGCTGATCGTGGATGTCAGGGAGGAAAAAGACCAGAAGGAGGTTCCGCCCTGCATGATCCTGAAATCCGATGGAGCAGCGCTTTATACAACTACTGATCTGGCTACGATTGTCGAGCGTATGCAGGATTTTGATCCGGATGAGATCCTATATGTGGTGGACAAGCGTCAGGAGATGCACTTTATCCAGACCTTCCGCTGCGCACGGAAGACGGGTCTTGTAAAACCGGAGACAAAACTGACATTTCTCGGCTTCGGAACCATGAACGGGAAGGACGGAAAGCCGTTCAAGACCAGAGAGGGCGGTGTAATGCGTCTGGAGACTCTGATCGCGGATATCGATCGGGAAATGTTCCGGAAGATCGTGGAGAATAAGAGCGTCAAGGATAAGGACGCAGAGGAAACCGCGAAGATTGTAGGACTTTCTGCCATCAAGTACGGAGATCTCTCGAATCAGGCGTCCAAGGATTATGTGTTTGACGTCGATCGTTTTACTTCTTTTGAAGGCAATACCGGGCCGTATATCCTGTATACGATCGTGAGAATCAAATCCATCCTGAATAAGTTCAAAGCGGAGGGCGGAAGTCTGGAAGACGCGAAAATCCTGAACGCCGCAAGTGACATTGAGAAGAAACTGATGCTTCAGCTGTCGCGATATAACGAGGCGCTTACCGGTGCCTTTGAGGAAAAAGCGCCGCATCGTCTCTGCGCCTATATTTACGAGCTATCCAATAATTTCAACAGCTTCTATCATGAGACCCGGATTCTGACCGAGGAGAATGAGGGGCAGAAGAAATCCTGGCTGCTTCTTCTGAAGACTGTTCAGAGGGTACTGGAGGATGCAATCGATGTCCTCGGTTTCAGTGCCCCGGAGGAGATGTGAGGAAACCTGAAGATCCGGAAGAACACAACAGGTCCGATGCGGTCAGTGACCGGAAATCGGAAATGGATGAAAATGTGTTCGTGGGAGGAGAGGAGAAAATGGAGCGCCTGATCGTCTTCGATTTTGACGGCACACTTACAGATACGGGGCTCGGAATCACAAGGAGTGCCCAGTATGCGCTGGATCAGATGGGATGGCAGCATCGGGAGGCGGAAGAACTTGGATTCTTTGTCGGTCCGCCTCTGAATGAAAGCTTTGCACAGATGGGTATGAATGAATCGGAGTGTGTTCAGGCAGTCCGTCTGTTCCGGGAGCGGTATGAATCGATCGGTAAGCTTGAGTACACGGTATACCCTGGGATCGGAGATCTGCTGTGCTCTCTGAAGGAAAGAAAATGGCGGATTGGAATGGCAACCTCAAAGCCCGAAAAGTTTGCGAGGGAAATCGCTGACGACTGCGGATTTCTAAGGTACTTCGATTGTGTGAGCGGGATATCTCTGACCGGGGTGGAGGGGACGATCTCCAAGGCCGGCCTGATTCAGCGGGTACTGGACAGGACTGGCTTCTCGGGAAGAAGAGATGCGGCATGCATGGTCGGAGACCGGAAATATGATATCGAGGGCGCGAGAGCAGAGAAGCTTCTGGCTGTCGGTGCAGCCTATGGATACGGCGGGAGACAGGAACTGGAGAGAGCGGGGGCGGATCTGGTTTTTGATACGCCAGAGGAGATGGCTGAGGCTTTTCTGACCAACAGAGTCTTTTAAACGTAGAGCCTTTAAACGTCCTGCTGCGGAGATAAGAAAATGACAAAGAGACAGAAAATCTGGGATGTGGTTTTTCCGCTGGTCTTTATATGGCTGTGCATGGCGGCGGTTACGGTCGTCCTTCTGCTTGTGACGGGGCTGATTGTCGGAGAGTATGATCCGGAGAAGATCTATGACAGGGTCCCGACACTCCCGATGTGGATCAGCATCGCAGCATTCGGCCTCACGCTTCTTCTGCAGAAGAACAATTACCGGGTGGACTCCATGCGCTTTCCGATGAGGGACGGCGGGTGGAAGGCATGGCAGATGGTGTGTGGCTGTCTGTGTGTTACATTTGCCGGTCACGTGTGGAGCAGCCTGATCACGGGAAGCGGTCTGGAACGGGTTTTCACGGGTTACACGCAGAACGCCGCACCTGCCTTCGAAAACCAGAATCTGCTGCTGCTGATCCTCGGAACAGTGATTCTCGGACCGGCAGCGGAAGAGATGATTTTCCGCGGCATGCTGTTCCGCCGCGCGGCGTACTATGCCGGTATGAGAAAAGGAATCCTGCTCTCTGCTTTTTGTTTCGGTATCTATCATGGAAATGTGATTCAATTTCTCTACGCGTCCGTGCTTGGCTTTCTTCTGGCTTTTGTCTATGAAAGGAGCGGCGACCTCCGTGCTGCCGTTGCGGCACATATGAGCGTCAACGCCTGGGCTGTGTTCGGGGACCGTCTGATACGAAAGACTTTCCATGGATCTGTTCCCGCATCCTGTCTGGCTGCGGAAGCAGCTGCTTGTGTGACCTGCTTTCTCCTGCTTTATTTTCGGAGAAAACAGAAAAGTGCCTGAAAGAATTCATGAACAATATGGCGTTCGCAGAAAAAAATACGAATATAAAAAATATCAAATTTCCCCTTGCATTTCCTGGGGATGTCTGATAGAATATCACATGTTGCAAGGCAATGCACAAAGCATTGGGCTATCGCCAAATGGTAAGGCAACGGACTCTGACTCCGTCATTTTCCTGGTTCGAATCCAGGTAGCCCAGTAAGAAGCGATTACATCCATGTGATGTAATCGCTTATTTTTTTGTATAAGCTCTTCGAAAACGCAGACGGAGCTCGTCGCACGCGAAGCGCGCGTAAGAGACCGGATGCGATTTCGAAGGCAACAGGTATGAGCACGAAGTGACGCGTAAGCGGCACAAAAGTGCGAATGCCTGTAGGATTGCGAGAGTGCGGAGCACGGAGCAATCCGTAGCTTATACAATAAACCTCATACGATAAGCTGTGCCACATACTGTATAAGTCCCCGCAAAGCATGCGTCAGAGAGCGGATGCGAATGCATGCAACGACGCGAATACCATGAAAGGAAGAAAACAATGAAATACTATTATGAAGGAAGAGTCCGCTTCAGCGAAGTAGACGAAAATCAGCGCATGACTCCCTATACGATCCTGAATTATTTTCAGGACACTGCAACCTTTCATGGTGAGGACGCAGGAATTGGCATTGCTCATAACCGAAAGCAGGACCATGCGTGGGTGATCGTAGACATGCAGGCACATATCTACCGATATGCGGCTTTCAACGAGAAGATCAGGGTAGGAACCTGGTCTCACGGATTCCGGAGCCTGATGGCGTCCCGTGACTTCTCAATGGAAAGCGCGAATGGCGAGACACTGGTTCTCGCAGCCTCAGACTGGGTATTCATGAATATGAAGACGGGAACACCGGAGGTGATTCCCGCAGAGCAGATCGAGGGATACGGGTTCGATCCGTCGTGGAAGATTCCGGAGGACCTGGGTAAACGGAAGATCCGGATTCCCGAAAACGGGGAGGAGCAGAAGAAAATCATAATCCGTGAAGAACATCTCGATGTAAACGGTCACATGAACAATGCGCAGTACGTGCGCCTCTCAAGGAGATTTCTTCCTGTCGGATTTGAGGTGCATCATCTTCGCGTCGAATGGATTCGGCAGGTCATGGAAGGCGATGTCATTGTTCCGATTGTAGGAAAACGGGATGGCAGCTTTTATGTACAGTTTAATGATGAACAGGGAGAGAAATATTTTATCTCCGAATTTTCGGAGTAACGGAACCAGTCTCCGGATTGTCAATTCGTGGAGATAATTGTCGCATTAATTCGGGCTTCGGCTGCAGAAAGGACGGAACAACATGTTGGAATTGGGGAAAAAGCAGGTGCTGAGAGTGCTGAAGAGACAGGACTTCGGAGTATATCTCTCCGATGACCTGAAGGCTGGAAAGGAGCAGCAGGTGCTCCTGCCTGCCAGACAGGTGCCGGCCGGAGTGGAGATTGGCACCCCTGTCGAGGTATTTTTATATCGGGATTCGAGTGACCGGCTGATTGCAACGACAAACACACCAAAGGTAGAACTCGGGGAGACTGCGGTTCTCAGGGTGAAGGATACAACGCGCATCGGAGCGTTTCTTGACTGGGGGCTGGAAAAGGATCTTCTGCTCCCTTTCCATGAACAGACCTGCAAGGTTGAGAAAAATGACGATGTTCTGGTCGCTCTCTATATAGACAAGAGCGGGCGCCTTTGCGCGACAATGAAGGTCTATCACTATCTTCATACGGATTCCCCGTACAGTGTCGGTGATGTGGTGCAGGGAAGGGTATATGAACAGAGCAAAAACTTCGGCGTTTTTGTTGCCGTAGATGACAAATATTCTGCTCTCATCCCGAAAAAAGACGCACAGGGAGAATTCCGGCCGGGAGAGATACTGAAGGTTCGGATCACACAGATCCGGGAGGACGGAAAACTGACTGTCACGACCAAGCAGAAGGCTTATCTTCAGATGGATACGGACGCAGAGAGAATCGAAGAAGCCATCCGCGAGGAGGGAGGCGTTCTTCCGTTTGATGACAAGGCGGATCCTGAACTGATCAACAGCCGCTTTGGAATCTCAAAGGCTGCATTCAAGCGCGCGGTTGGTCATCTCCTGAAGGAGAGAAAAATACGGCTCGATGACGGACAGATTTATCTGAAAGAGTGATCGGAATGAGTTTTGTACATCTGCATGTTCATACGGAATACAGCCTCCTGGACGGATCAAATAAGATCAGAGATTATGTCGCACGGGTAAAGGAACTCGGCATGAACGCCGCGGCGATTACAGACCACGGTGTGATGTACGGCTGTATTCAGTTCTACAAGGAGTGCATGGCCCAGGGAATAAAGCCCATCCTCGGGTGCGAAGTTTATGTAGCGCCAGGGTCAAGGTTTGACCGGGAATCCGCATCCGGTGAGAACCGCTATTACCATCTGATCCTGCTGGCGGAAAATCTGCAGGGATATCACAATCTGATGAAAATTACCAGCCGGGGCTTTACAGAGGGCTTTTATTATAAGCCGAGAGTAGACCTGGAGCTTCTCAGAAAATATCACGAAGGGATCATCGCGCTTTCCGCCTGTCTGGCGGGAGAGGTTGCTTCAAACCTTGCAAGAAACCGTTACGAGGAGGCAAAAGCCGCGGCTCTCCGGTATGAGGATATTTTCGGAAGAGGCAATTTTTTTCTTGAACTGCAGGATCATGGAATTCCCGCGCAGAGAATCGTAAATCCACAGCTGCTGCGGATGAGTGAGGAAACGGGCATTGAACTTGTGTGTACGAATGACTGTCATTACACAAGAGCGGAGGATGCCGATGCCCATGACATTCTTCTGTGTATTCAGACTGGGAAAAAGGTCAGCGATGAAAACCGTCTGCGATATGAGGGCGGGCAATATTATGTGAAATCCGAGGAGGAGATGGCAGCTCTGTTTCCCTATGCCAGGCAGGCGCTTGACAATACCCAGAAGATTGCAGACAGATGCCAGGTCGAGATCCGCTTTCATGAGCTGAAGCTTCCGAAATACGAGGTGCCGGAGGGCTTTACCTCGTGGACTTATCTTCAGAAACTGTGCTATGACGGCGCGGAACGGCTCTACCACCCGGTCACGCAGGAAATCCGCGATCGCCTGGAATATGAACTGAATACGATCCGCACCATGGGGTATGTCGATTATTTTCTGATCGTCTGGGACTATGTTCATTTCGCAAAGGAGCATAACATTCCTGTCGGCCCTGGAAGAGGAAGCGCTGCGGGAAGCATGGTATCCTACACGATGGGAATCACGGAACTGGACCCGCTGAAGTACAGTCTGCTTTTTGAACGTTTTCTGAATCCGGAGAGGGTATCCATGCCGGATATTGACGTGGATTTCGGGTTCGAACAGAGACAGGAGGTCATTGATTACGTCGTAAGAAAATACCATAAGGATCGGGTGGTTCAGATCGTCACCTTTGGTACGATGGCCGCGCGAAACGCGATCCGTGACGTCGGCCGCGTTATGGACCTGCCCTATGCACTCTGTGATGCCACCGCGAAGATGATACCGAATGAGTTAAACATTACGATTGACAAGGCACTGACGATGAATCCGGATCTGAAGAGGGCATACGACTCTGACGAACAGGTACATCATCTGATTGATATGGCGAGAAAGCTGGAGGGACTGCCAAGGCACACCTCCATGCATGCAGCTGGCGTGGTTATTTCATCCAGACCGGTAGACGAGTTTGTACCGCTCCAGAGAGCGGCGGATGGCACTATCACTACACAGTATAACATGACGGAGCTGGAGGAACTCGGCCTTCTCAAAATGGATTTTCTCGGGCTCCGGACGCTGACGGTGATTCAGGATGCCACAAATATGGCGGAGAGGAGAACCGGACTGAAAATTGATCTGCGAAAGGTTGATTATAATGACCCGAAGGTGATGAAGATGATCGGAGAGGGCCGGTGCGAGGGGGTGTTCCAGCTGGAGTCCGCGGGAATGACGAGCTTCATGAAGGAACTGAAGCCCACCTCTCTGGAGGACATCGTCGCGGGTGTGGCGCTTTATCGCCCGGGTCCTATGGACTTTATTCCTGACTATATCAAAGGGAAAAAACATCCGGAACTGGTACGGTATGACACCCCACAGCTTGAGCCGATCCTGAAGTCCACCTATGGATGCATCATCTATCAGGAACAGGTCATCAACATCGTCCGCGAGCTCGCCGGCTATTCCTACGGAAGCGCTGACCTGCTGCGGCGGGCAATGTCAAAGAAGAAAATGCACGTCATGGAGGAGGAACGCCAGAATTTTGTCTATGGCAGCGAGGAGAAAAATATCCCGGGCTGCATCCGCAACGGAATCGATGAACAGACAGCAAATAAAATCTATGACGAGATGATCGATTTTGCACGGTATGCGTTTAATAAAAGTCACGCCGCCTGCTACGCGGTTGTGACCTTCCAGACAGCGTGGCTGAAATGCTATTATCCGGTCGAGTTTATGGCTGCGCTGATGACTTCGGTCATCGACAATGCGGGGAAATGCTCTGAATATATGCTGCACTGCAGGAAGATGGGCATTGAAATTCTCCCTCCGGATATCAATCGGAGCGAGAGTTCGTTCTCGGTGGAAGGCGGAAAGATCCGTTATGCTCTTTCGGCCGTGAAGGGAATCGGACGCCCGGTGATGGAGGCAATAGAAGCGGAACGGGCGCTGAACGGTCCGTTCAAGAGCCTGAGAGACTTCTGTGAGAGACTTTCCGGCAGAGAAGTCAACAAGCGGACGCTGGAAAATTTCATCAAGGCAGGAGCCTTTGACTGCTTTGGCGGTACCCGCAGGCAGTATATGCAGGTGTACAGTCTGATCCTGGATCAGGTCAGCCAGGACAGGAAAAACAACCTGACCGGGCAGATGAATCTCTTTGATTTTATGGGCGAAGAGGCCGGAAAACAGTTTGAGATACGCCTGCCCGATGTCGGGGAATTTAATAAAGAGGAAAAACTTGCCTTTGAGAAGGAGGTGACTGGAATCTATATCAGCGGTCATCCCCTCGAAAAATATGAGGAAAAGTGGAGAAAAAACGTATCTGCGGTGACGACGGACTTCCTTCCGGACGAAGAGAGCGGGATCCCGAAGGTCGGAGACGGAAACCGGGTTACGGTAGGCGGTATGATCACTGCCAAGACGATCAAATACACTAAAACAAATCAGACGATGGCGTTTCTGACGCTGGAAGATCTTCTCGGCACAATGGAAATCATCGTATTTCCAAAAAGCTATGAGCAGTATTCAGGTATGATTGATACTGACGCAAAGGTGTTCATCCGCGGCAGGGTTTCTGTGGAAGAAGACCGGCCAAGCAAGCTCATTCTGGAAAGAGTGATTCCCTTTTCCGAGGTTCCGGCAGAGATCTGGATTCGTTTTCCGGACAGAGATGCCTTTGAACAGGAGGAAAAAGATATTCGGGACATTGTCTCACCTTTCCCCGGAACGGACCGGGTCATCGTCTATCTGGAGAAAGAACGCGCAATGAAGAGGATGAACTGTTTTACTGACGCGGAAGATGCCGGAGGAGTTCTCGTCACTTTGAAGCAAAAATTCGGCGGTGACAACGTGAAAGTTGTTGAAAAGCGCATTGAAATGCAATAGAATTTGCATTAAAATATAAAATGCTTGGGCAGACATTGGCCTTTTTCCGGTCTATCGCCGGAACAGGGACGTAAGGGCAGCCCGGAAATCAGGAATTACAGTTATTCTGATACATCGAATACATCTAATGTGTAGAATCGGAGGAACGATAATGGCAGAAAGTAAAGTCAAAACAATAGGTATCCTTACCAGTGGCGGTGACGCGCCGGGCATGAATGCGGCGGTTCGTGCGGCTACCCGTCGTGCGATCGGCAAG
Source organism: Bilifractor sp. LCP21S3_A7 (assembly GCF_052118825.1). NCBI lineage: Bacteria > Bacillati > Bacillota > Clostridia > Lachnospirales > Lachnospiraceae > Bilifractor > Bilifractor sp. LCP21S3_A7. Next base: position 22,342 of record NZ_JBQKGL010000021.1, read on the forward strand.
GGACTTAAGGTTAAGGGAATCCTGAAAGGGTATGAAGGACTGATCAACGAAGAAATTGTTGACCTGAATGCCAAGGACGTTTCTGATATTATCGGAAAGGGCGGAACAATTCTGTATTCCGCGCGCTGCGCAGAGATGCGCACCGACGAGGGAATCGACAAGGCGGTTGCCACATGCAACAAATACGGGATTGACGGACTGGTTGTTGTAGGCGGCGACGGTTCGTTTGCGGGAGCCCAGAAGCTTGCGGATAAAGGGATCAATGCCATCGGCGTTCCGGGAACCATCGACCTGGATATTGCCTGCACAGAGTACACGATCGGCTTCGATACTGCAGTGAATACGGCAATGGAAGCCATCGATAAGGTACGTGATACCTCGACTTCTCATGAGAGATGTTCGATCATTGAGGTAATGGGAAGAAATGCCGGATATATTGCACTCTGGTGCGGAATTGCATCCGGAGCGGAGGATGTTCTTCTGCCGGAGAAATACGATTATGACGAGCAGACGATCATCAATCACATCATTGAGACCCGTAAGAAGGGCAAAAAGCACCACATCATCATCAACGCAGAGGGAATCGGCCACTCGCAGGCTATGGCAAAGCGGATTGAGGCAGCTACCGGAATCGGCACACGTGCCACCATCCTCGGCCATATGCAGCGTGGAGGAAGTCCGAGCTGCAAGGACAGAATGTATGCTACCATTATGGGGGCATATGCGGTGGATCTGCTGATCAGTGGAAAAACCAAAAGAGTTGTCGCATACAAGAATGGACAGTTTGTCGATTTCGATATCAACGAAGCACTTGCGATGAAGAAGTCTCTGTCTGAATATGAGGTTGAGCTTGCCAAGACCCTTTCTTATAACTATGTCATGAAATAACAGGCGCAGGGCCTGTTTACTGCAGGGGCTGCCACACGAAATACGAAGAGAGATCTCTTCCGGACTCATTTCGTGTGGCAGCCTTTTTGCATTCCGTGCGGGAAGTCATGACAAAAGCGCTGTGACCTGCAATTGATGCAGCCATAGCAGAACATTCTTTCTTTGCCGGGCAGAGCGCTGTTTAATTACGCGAACAGTGAGCCGCAGCCGAATGCGAAGTATTCGTGTGCGGCGAGCGTCGCGATAGCGAGATAAAACTCGCGCAGCGTGTTTTATCTCGCTGACCGGATTGATGTACCGGGTGCGGCTTTACAAAGTGCCGCCTTGTAATAGGATTGGTTTGATAATTTTCTGAATGCTTTACGAGACTCCAAAATATTTCATGAAATTAACAGAACAGAGAAGCAGGAGAAGATGACGGTGATCACCAGTATAACAAACGCTCAGGTTAAGAGGGTAATCCAATTAAATAAAAAATCCAAAGTCCGCAGGGAGGATCACTGCTTCGTGGCGGAGGGCCTTAAGCTTTTTCGGGAAACTCCGGAAAAACTGCGGAAGAATGTATTTGTTTCCGAAACATTTTTGAATGAACACAGATCAGACGATACGTTGAAGGGAATCTCGTTCGAAACCGTCTCGGACGCGGTTTTTGAACGAATGTGTGATACGAAGACACCTCAGGGCATACTTACGGTTGCCGTAATGCCGGAGTACACACGGGAACAGCTTCTCGGAGGATCCGGACGCGCATCGCTCGTGATGATCCTGGAGGACCTGCAGGACCCGGGGAATCTCGGAACAATCCTTCGGACTGCAGAAGGAGCCGGCGTAACCGGAATCTTTATGAGCAGCAGGACTGCGGATGTATTTCAGCCCAAGGTGATCCGGTCTACAATGGGATCAATTTACAGGGTCCCGTTCCGCAGAGAAGACGACCTCGCAGATGTCTGCAGCTGGCTGAAGGAGAAGCGGGTGAGAATTTTTGCTGCTCATCTCAAGGGGAAAAATACCTATCGCGGTGAGGATTACACCGGCGGAACTGCCTTTCTGATCGGAAATGAGGGAAACGGTCTCAGTGATGTGCTTTCCGCGAAGGCTGATGTGCTGATCCGGATCCCTATGGAGGGAAAGGTAGAATCTCTGAATGCGGCTGTCGCGTCCGCTCTTTTGATGTATGCGGCGCATGATCAGAGATGACGGAACCCATCCTGCCCCGTGTGACTTAGAAACAAAAGTTTCATCTCGCGGGGCGAGGCAGATTTTTATCCATATGATTTATATCTCTTTCAGAAAACTTGCCTGAATCATCCGGTCTCTTTTTCAACTCGGGAAAATGCTGCAATCCGCAGACCTCTTTTCAATTCCCGAAAATGCTGCAATCCGCAGATCTCTTTTCAATTCCGAAAATGCTGCAATCCGCAGACCTCTTTTCAATTCCCGAAAATGCTGCAATCCGCAGACCTCTTTTCAATTCCGAAAATGCTGTAATCTGCAGATCTCTTTTGAATCCAGATAATACTTTGTCGTAATAATTACTCCCATCAATACCGACAGATATAAGCAGATGATATGTCTGATATTAAAGACAAACGCACAAATATATCTGATATTATATCCGATATGTCTACATAAAACCAGAGTGTTCTGAATTAATCATATCAAAACCCGGCCGTTTTTTGGACGGCTTGACAAGCAAAAAACGCAATGCTATAATGCCGAACTTGTAGTTGGTTTCCATTTTGTAACAAATATTAACAAATATGAAATAATCTTAAATCCGATTTCAATATTATGAGCGGATTTCCGTGAGCCGGAGCTGTGGCGAAAGACGAGGGGGATGCGTCTGTCGGGGCCGGCCAAGCCGGGATTTATTCCGGAGATTATCTCATTCCACAGGAGGATTTTATGAAAAACAAAACGAAAACGATTGCAGTATGTGGCTGTATTTTTGCAATGACTACGGCGATGACAGCACCGGTGTACGCAGATACGAATGCGTCGGTATACAACAACCCGTATTTTGTAGAGAACTGGGCGGACAAGGCGGTCGCGGATCTTACCAGTTCGAATGGTTATACACTGATTCGCAGCGGAGAGGATTCTTCCAGCGACTGTGTGGGGGTTCTTACCCCGGGAGCCCTGGTAACTGTCGAGGGTGAGGAGAATGGCTGGACAAAGATCTCCTCCGGAAATATTGAAGGATACGTAAGTTCCGATCTTCTGGTGACTGGCGCGGAAGCAGAGGCAGAATACCTGGAGAAAAATACGGTCTATGGGACTGTGAACATAGCGGGTACACCGGTCTATTCCGGTGAGAGCACGGGAAGCCCTGTTCTCATGACGCTGGAGGACAAGGCGGGTGTGACACTGATCAGCGCAGACAACGGCTGGTTCAAGGTGAAGGTAAACGGCCAGACGGGTTACATCTCTACCGATGCCATTGCCGTCAACGCGGATACGCATGACGCGGTTACGCTTGCAGAATTTGAAGCGGAGACCGGAATTGTGCCGGACACCACGACGAATACCGTGGACAGCTCCTATTCGCAGGATGATATCAATCTTCTCGCTGCACTGATTCACTGCGAGGCGGGAGGGGAAAGCTATACCGGAAAGGTTGCAGTAGGAGCGGTCGTTCTTAACCGTGTTAACAGTGCCTCTTTTCCGAACACCATCTCCGGGGTTATTTACCAGAGCGGGCAGTTCACCCCGGCATCGAGCGGAGCCCTCGCAGCCACTCTTGCATCCGGAGTCGATGCGGACTGTTATGCCGCGGCACAGGATGCGATCAACGGTGCGAATCCCGTGGGCAGCTGTCTCTACTTCCATGCAGGCGGCGGAAGCGGACTCACAATTGGAAATCAGACATTCTATTAATTCGTACAAGGTTTTCCAAATGAATCAAGCAGATATAGGGACAGAAGGAGGCTGCGCAGTCAGCCTCTTTCTTGTTTTTTTAATTGATATGAGTTAAAATCAAGCCATATGGCTCGGAAGGAGAGCCGAAACCGCACAGCATCTATCCGGAGGAGGAAAATGAGATGAATTTAAAGGGACGTAATTTTCTGACGCTTAAAGATTTCACACCTGAGGAAATCACCTATTTACTTGACCTCTCGGCAAAATATAAAGAGAAGAAGAAAAAAGGAATTCAGGTAGATTCTCTTCGCGGAAAGAATGTTGCGCTTATTTTTGAAAAGACGAGTACACGAACCCGTTGTTCCTTCGAGGTGGCCGCGCATGACCTCGGAATGGGCAGTACCTATCTGGATCCGTCTGGATCGCAGATCGGTAAGAAGGAAAGCATCGCTGATACCGCGCGCGTGCTCGGACGAATGTTCGAAGGTATTGAATACCGGGGTTTTGGTCAGAATATCGTAGAGGAGCTTGCAAAATATGCCGGGGTTCCTGTCTGGAATGGACTGACAAATGAATATCATCCGACACAGATGCTCGCGGATATGTTGACGATCCGTGAACATTTCGGAAAACTGAAAGGGCTGAAGCTGGTCTATCTTGGTGACGCGCGCTACAACATGGGCAATTCTTATATGGTAGTCTGCGCGAAGCTCGGACTAAAGTATGTTGCATGTGCGCCGGAGAAGTATTTCCCGGATGCCGCGCTGGTGTCCCAGTGTGAAGAGTGGGCAGAGGAAAGCGGCGGTTCCATTACGCTGACGGAAAATGTCAGTGTAGGCGTACGGGACGCGGATATTGTTTGCACCGATGTATGGGTATCTATGGGAGAACCGGACGCTGTCTGGGAAGAAAGAATCCGGGATCTGACTCCTTATAAAGTTACAAAGGAAGTAATGCAGACAGCCGGACCGGATGCAATTTTCCTGCATTGTCTTCCGTCCTTCCATGATCTCGGCACAAAAATCGGGAAGCAGATTCATGATAAATATGGTCTGAATGACATGGAAGTTACCGATGAGGTTTTTGAATCGGATCAGTCTCTTGTATTTGACGAGGCGGAGAACAGAATGCACACGATTAAAGCAGTCATGGCTGCAACTCTCGGCGCGGACCGCGGACTGCTCTGACCTGGAAACGTAACGTACAGAAGTGGCAGCAGTAACAGTCAGATGTATGACAACTGAAGAAAAAACAGAGGTGCGGATCTTGGAGGAAGAAATAAACAGTCATCTGAGTGCAGACCGGATACAAAGCATGCTACGCACGGACCGCTGGATCATTCACTATATGGAATCTGTAGATTCTACCAATAACTGGGCCAGACAGGAGGCGGAAGGAGGTGCTCCCGGCGGGAGCGTGTACCTTGCGGATACGCAGACGGCAGGTAAGGGAAGCCGCGGCAGATCATGGGGATCTCCTGAGGGCACTTCCATATCAATGAGCCTCGTTCTGCGTCCGGAAATTGAAATAAGTAGGATTTCGATGATCACTCTTGTAATGGGGCTCGGAGCGGCGGACGGAATCCGCGATGTGACCGGAATTGATACCGGGATCAAATGGCCGAACGATGTCGTGTGCAGAGGAAAGAAGCTCTGCGGCATTCTCACGGAAATGGGACCAAACGGGGATTATCTGGTTCCCGGAATCGGCATAAATGTGAACATGGACCGTTTTTCACAGGATCTGAGAGATAAAGCGACTTCCGTATTCCTCGAGACGGGGAGAAAATGTGACCGCGATCGCATCGCGGCCGGGATACTGGAATCATTTGGCAGATATTACGATGTTTTTCTTGAGACCGGTGATCTGACAGGCCTGATGGACCGTTACCAGGCGATCCTTGCAAACCGGGGCAGGAAGGTCAGGGTCATGAATCAGAGCAATCCGTACAGCGGCACCGCATTGGGAATCGACCGGTTTGGTGAATTGTTGGTGAAGAGAGAAGATACCGGAACGACAGAGAAGGTTTTTGCCGGCGAGGTATCGGTTCGTGGAATTTACGGTTATGTCTGAGGACTGGCACATGAAGTCTGTAGAAAAGCGGACAGAGAATGGCAACTATCAGGTTCGGGATAACGGACATCAGATGAATGGATGGATAAGATAGAATCCATCCATTCGAAACAGCCGGTACAGAACATATGGTACAGAATATAATTGAGAGCAGAAATCAGAGGATATAATCCGATAAAAAGATCCGGTCACACCGGTCAAATCGGAATAATTTCATAACAAAACAGAGAATGAACGATAAAGATAAGAACAAGAATATTGTGCTCTGCGGAGCAAATTATTACGATAAGAAATACTATTTTAATGACAGTTTTTCCATTCTTCCCCAGAAGATCCGTGACGAACTGCAGATCACTTGTGTCACCTTTACTGAACAGTGTGGAGGAATTATCGTCCTGGAGTTTGATCCGGAGGGCAATCTTGAAATTCGCACTGAGGCGGAGCCGGCTGATGCTATGTATGATGACATAGGGGCAGGTCTTGCAGTGAAGAAGCTTCGCGAGGAGAAACAGGAGCTCTTTGAATCTATGGAACTGTTTTATAAAATATTTGCGGGCGGTGGTAACTGATGAAGATTCGGCCATTGAAAATCGGCAATGTCATAATTGATCATCCCGTAATACTTGGACCGATGGCAGGTGTCACAGACCTGCCATTTCGTGTTTTATGTCATGAACAGGGAGCAGGCCTTGTCTGCACGGAAATGGTGAGCGCAAAGGCTATACTATATAAAAACCGGAATACCCAGGCGCTGATGAGAACGGATCCAACGGAGCATCCTGTCTCGCTCCAGCTTTTTGGAAGTGATCCGGACTCTGTGTCAGAGGCGGCAGCAATGATTGAGGATCTTCCTTTTGAAATCCTGGATTTTAATATGGGCTGTCCGGTACCGAAGGTCGTTAACAATATGGAAGGCTCGGCGCTGATGAAGGATCCGATGCGTGGAGCGGCAATTATATCCGCTGTTGTGAGAAAAATCCGGAAACCCGTAACCGTAAAGATCCGAAAGGGATTTAATCTGGACTCGGTGAATGCGGTAGAGGTGGCGAAACGGATGGAGGATGCCGGCGTTTCCGCAATTGCGGTACATGGAAGAACACGGGAACAGTATTATTCCGGGGAGGCGGACTGGGAGATCATTCGCCAGGTAAAGAATGCGGTTTCGATCCCTGTAATTGGAAACGGTGATGTGGATTCTCCCCGCAAGGCAGAAAAAATGATGCGGGAGACCGGCGTGGATGGCGTTATGATCGCGAGGGCTGCCCGGGGAAATCCGTGGATTTTTCATCAGGTTATTCATTATTTAGAGACGGGTGAGATTATTTCAAAGGCAGCGCCGAAAGAAGTATATGACATGATTCTTCGCCAGATGGATCTGATGGTTCAATATAAAGGGGAATACACTGGCATCCGGGAAATGCGGAAGCATATTTCCTGGTACACGGCAGGATTCCCGAACTCTGCATCCCTTCGCAGGCGGATTAACGAAGTGGATACGGGTGACGAGATACGAGAGCTGCTGAGGGAAACGCTTATATAGCGACATCCATGACGCACTTAATTTCGAAAGCGACCGTTTTCCGAAAACTGCTTTTTCTAAAAGTAACCATTGACACGCACGCGTTATACAGTTTGAAACGTCTGCTTGCGGGGTATGGCGGTTTGCTGCATTAGGAATTCCGTATTTGCATGATGTTCTTATAAAAGTTACTATATATTGGGCTAAATTCTGGGTAAAAACACAAGTTTTTAAAAAAAGAGAAAAAATTTAAAAAGGCTGTTGACTTTTCCCTGGAACCCGTGGTATTCTAAGTGAGCTGTCGCAAGAGAAATGATTTTATCTACGGCAGGCAGTGAACATTGACAACTGAACAGTAAAACACATCCTCGAAAATTCAAATGAAGTTTTATAAATTTTTGTTTGAACGATCGATGAGTAATCACTTCATGTAACGTTCAGATGAACGATACATGAAGTGATTACGATCCTTTAAAACAGTAAAAAGGGATGAATTAGCCAAGTGTTAATTCTGAACGAATCAATCTTTTTTATGAGAG
>NZ_JBQKGL010000022.1:0-24759 GCF_052118825.1 Bilifractor sp. LCP21S3_A7
AGCCAGGATCAAACTCTCATAAAAAAGATTGATTCGTTCAGAATTAACACTTGGCTAATTCATCCCTTTTTACTGTTTTAAAGGATCGTAATCACTTCATGTATCGTTCATTTGAACGTTACATCCATGAATACTCATCGATCGTTCAAACAAAAATTTATAAAACTTCATTTGAATTTTCGAGGATGTGTTTTACTGTTCAGTTGTCAATGTTCATTCTGTATTACTACTATGTTGTCTTGGATTTCTTGTTTTCCGCGACAACATATGTTACTTTATCACGATGTTTGCCTTGCGTCAAGAGTTTTTTCAATTTTTCTTGTTCAGAGTTTTTTAACTTTTCTTGTGCAACTTTTTTCAACTTTGTATTTCGAGAAATCCAGGATCAATCCGCTATCCCCAACGGAAGATATTCTGCCCTGCTGACTCCCGCAGATGCTGCTGCTATGGATGATGCCCCGCAGAAATCCAGCTCTTTTCCCGCAAGGTCTGTAATTCGGCCTCCTGCTTCCGTCAGAATCACTGCTCCGGCTGCATAATCCCACAGCTGCAGGAGTGGTTCCACGAAAAGACCGGTTCTTCCGGAAGCTACCATGCACAGATCCCAGGCCGCGCTTCCGCTTCTCCGGAGATCTACACATCTGTCGAGATAGAAGGATCCGACCTTCCAGACCTGATCCCGCAGATTCGGATAGTATGGAGCGGTCCCGAAGGAAACCAGGCTCATCGACAGCGGCTCGTTTGAGCTGTGAATAGTTTTTCCATTTTCAAAAGCGCCTACGCCTTCCGCGGCTGAAAACATTACCTCCTGCCAGGGATTGTATACAACCCCGATGAATGGTATTCCATCCTTGAAAAGTCCGATCGATGTGACACTCGGGCCATAATTGTTCATGAAGTTTGAAGTGCCGTCTATAGGGTCTACTACAAAGGTAAATCCCCGCCGGAAGCTTTCATCAAAAGCATCCTTTCCGTTCTCTTCTCCTACAAAATGTGCCTCCGGCAATATGTCACCGAGCCGCCCGGTCAGAAACTCCTGTACTCTTTTGTCATATATGGTGACAAAATTTGCGTGACCGGATTTTATTTTGTCCGGAGAAATCTCATCCTGGCCCTCATGTGCAGATCTCATAATTGCCCCTGCTTCCAGAGCAGCCTCTCTGATATCAGTCAGGATATTCTGTTTGTCTGCTATGCTCATTTCATTCACCTCAGATATTGTTTGTATTTAGATATTGTTCGTGTATGAATATTATTCCTATTTAGATACTGTTCGCCCTTAGACATTTTTCGTATTTAAATATTATTCCTATTTATATATTGTTTGCCTTTCGATATTGTTCATATTTATTCCAGTTCGCTCAGAAACAGCTCGTAATAGTCGTCCTCGTACTGTAGAAGCGGGGAATTCTCCCCTCCCCCGTTTGTACTTCTGCGCATAGCGGCATATGAGCTTTCCCCATACTCCAGGAGATCCATCTCATACATTGGCAATCCCTGTTCTGTGCTGATTCTGCAGAAATCAGCAAGAGGGGTTTCGGTATTTCTTGTAGCCAGAAGTCTATTACGCAGTCCATCATCTTCCAGTGCCTTTTTTCGCAGTAATTCCAGGGTCTCAGGTATGTCCATCTGATCTGACCTCCATTCAGCTGCTATTGATCTGTCCACCATAGAGCAGCTACTATTTGTCCACCATTCAGCATCTATTATTCTATCCAACATTCAGCAGCTACTATTCTGTCCACTATTCAGCAGCTATTAGTCTGCCCTCAATTATTTCTGCAGCTGGGATTTCATCATACATTAACCAATATCCCTCAGATTCTTGTCCTGTGATATTCGTTTCCATCCAGATCCTTCCATATAAATGTATGATCTTCCAGGATCATATAACTGTGAGGAGAATCCTCTTTTGGGATGGACACAGAGCCAGGATTCAGATAAAGGTTATTGCTCCCGAATTGCTCCCATGCGGGGATATGGGTATGGCCATGGAGCAGGATATCATTCTGACGGATCGGAGGGAGCTGGCTCCTGTTGAAACGATGACCATGCGTAGCATAAACAAGTCTTCTCCCCGCCGTCAGGATGCAGTAATCTGCCATGATAGGAAACTCTAATACCATCTGATCCACTTCTGTATCACAGTTTCCACGCACGCAGAAGATATCATCTTTTCTCTCGTTCAAAAGCTTCAGGACTTTCTTGGGCGCATATTCTCTCGGAAGATCATTTCGCGGACCATGATACAAAATATCTCCGAGCAGCATCAGCCGCTCCGCTTCTTCACGCTCAAACGCCTCCAGCATTTTTCCGCAGTAATATGCAGATCCATGAATATCAGAAGCTATCATTATTCTCATCGTTTTTCATCCTTAACGTTTATTTTGTCCGGCGTACTGCCTCTCGCCAGAAAATGCATATACACCTTATAACACACAAACTTACCTGCAGCAAGAAATATATGTCGTTTTGTCATGCAAAAATATTCCTTTACTGAATTTCATCAATATCTTTCATTCCGCAGCAGTCCGATTTTGTCTAGCAATCGTCCCTTCTTCTGCGGGAGCTATGCCCCTTATCCCGATACATGTTAAGATCTGCATTCGTCAAAAGAGCGTCAAAATTAGTTACCTTGCCGCGTGTAAATGCATATCCAATCGCAATACTGATACCATTAATGTTCGCACTTTCTCGAATATGTCGAATCAGCAGGCGGATGTCCCGCTCCTCAAGATTCTCTGTCACAGCGATAAACTCATCCCCGCCTGTCCGAAAAACGTCATCCGCCCCCGCGCATTCCATGAGGATCCTTGCCGCATTCTCGATCAGGATGTCGCCAGCATGATGTCCCTTGGTATCGTTCGTATTCTTCAATCCATTCAAATCGATCGAGATCACACCAAGCACACCATCCCCCTGCCATGTTTGAATCCGCCGTTCCAGTGCTCTGCGGTTTCCTGCACCGGTCATAGGGTCAATCGTGCTCTCCTTCTCCAGCGCACGCAGAATATTTCTGTTGCGAACCATCACCGCAATGAAATCGGTCAGTGTAGAATACGTAACGGTTCCTCTCCGGAAGCTTTCTTCTGACGGGTTAATAACCAGTGTAAATCCCTCCATCTGGTTCTGCAGGATCATCTGACCCGAGATAAAGCTGCGTACACCATGGATCCTCAGGGAAAAATCCGGATGTTCCTTCTGGAATACTTCCATATCCTTCACCATGACGATTCCCTCTGATATGAACCGTGTATACAGCTCCCGTAGTTCAGTTTTCGGAATACTCTGCAATTCCTCCTTCAGCGGAACCACCCCTGGTGCAGTCCATTCATAGGTCGCGCTGACCGTTTCGTCATCCCGCTCCTCAAATATGAGGAACCGCTCCGGATGCATGTCTTCCGCAATTCTTGTCATGGTCTTATTAACTGCTTTTTCAGGATCCGATTCTTCCATTCCCCGGGATATCGCATCATTTGCGCTCATCTCCTGATAAAACTGTTCGCGGTCTCCCGCCAGCGCATCAATGTATTTATCCGGTTTAAAAGCAATTGTAACCTTAAGCGAACGTCTCTCCCATGTGGTCAGAAACGAATGAACAATCAGATTATCCCCGGCTATACGGCTCGTACGGGACGCGACAAACGCCCGGTCCATTCGAAGCATCAGATTCGGACAATCCCTGCATGGCGCATCAAAACCCTCGAGCACCTGATAACAAAGACAGCCCTTAAGGCTGCTGTCAGAATTAATTTTCAAATCATTCCGCGCAGCCTCATTCAGATAGACAAGCTCATAGGTTTTCGGATCACTTATGATAACCGGTTCAGGAAGATGATCCAGCAACACGCGTCTGACATAAATCCGGTCCTCTGTATAAGGTTTTTCCCCAAATGCCTCTTTTTCCGCGCTGCTCATTCTCCGAATCAGAAGCTGCAGCATTTCGTCAAGACTTAAAACCTCAGAACCATAAGCAAGCGCATGCGTTAAAACAGGATTTGTCTGGATGCTGAAACGTTTCCATAGTTCAGGGAGAACATCAGAGACAGTTGCCAGCTTTTCCTCAAGTTTTTTTACGCTCTCCCTTCTGCAGAAGCAGAGAAAACAGCACAGCCCGATCCTCGAAACTGTCCACCCGGGCGTGAATGATTTCCGCAGTGCAGCCGAGATGTGATCCAGAATCACTTTCGCATACTCAACACTGCTCTGCATCACCTCCGCAAAGGCTGGTACATCGATGATAAGACCAACGTAATCCAGTTTATGCAGACGATAATGATCCGCAAAAAGAAGACCAGCCTCAATCGCTCCACGGAAGCTCAAAAAACCTGTCTCATGATCGACCAACCCCAGCTGGGATTCCTCATCTCCGATCTTCCGGTCGTTTCCATTTACCATGACCAGCGTTCCCGCATTTTTCTTCTCCTGATACCAGGGAACACGGGTAACACTTACTTCCTGAATTTTACCTCCAGTCAGCGCAAGCTCTTTCACTTTACGAGTCTGTCCTGCGCCATCCTGCACAGTTTCCCGTTTTAAATCCAGGTCCTCTGCATCGAAGTGGCAGCCAATCTCCTGTTCCGTTTTTCCATGGAACTCTGTCTCGTCCTGAATCCCCTCTGTTTCTTTAAGGGTCCTGCTTGCTCCAAGAATCCGTCCCTTTTTGTCTTCCCAGTAAAACAAAAACGGCGAATTTTCACGCAGTGTGCGAAAGAGACTGCTTTCCGTCAGTGTCTCCGCTCTGACCGTTCCATTTTCTGATAATCCAAAAGACCGGCAGAACTCAGGAAGAAGTGTGTTCCTGTCGCTTTTTCTCTCCCAGATATCCTGCCGTTCACAGAGCAGGATATTCTTCGTCGTGCTTTTATAGATCAGCAGTGCCTCGAATACCTCCCATCGATACGTTCCATCCACGCCTTTGATCCGAATAAGCTCCGCTGCAGAAGCTCCGCCCCCACTATTGGCCTTTGCCTCCACATTCTCAGGACGGATAAACGCGAGGAAACGCTGCCTGTCATCCGGGTAAACCAGGTTTTCAGAGAAAATACGGATAAAATCACGGATGGTATCTGGCGCCTCTCCTCCATTCACTTCCGGATGATTGGACCGCAGATTCAAAACTTCATTTTTTCCACGATCTATCAGGTAAAATCCATTGTAAAATTGGAAGATATCGCGCAGCATGCTGTCCATCGTTTTTGCCTGCTGAATTGCTTCATTATTACTGATATTGTAGATATGCGCCTCGCCTACCCAGTAATCTTCATCTCCGGCAATCCATCGGACGCTGAGCCGCATGTACTGTCCATTGTCGGCATAGCTCAGAGTTTCCTGTGCCTTTGAATGGAATGCCTTCCCCATTAACTGCTGAAATCTTCCGCGAAACGGGTATCCTTCATCCAAAAGGTTCGTATTTGCTTCCGACACGCCCTGCGTTCCGGTACTTCTCAGTTCCCTCTTATAAGCATCATTTGCAATTAATAGCGATATGTTCGTCCCATCGAAATCGAACAACGCGGTTGGGAAATCGGAAATTATGTTGACACTCTCCGCCGTATTCATCAAATGATCTTCTTCCGGCGATTCGAACTGATAGCTCTTGCTGTGTATGAAGGTAAAGGTGTCATCATACCGCATCGGTTTTCCATAATAATATCCCTGAATCCGACCGCAGCCGATCCTTTTCAGGAAGGAGACCTGTTCCTCCGTCTCCACGCCTTCCGCCAGTGTCCGTATCCCCAGCATCCTCGCCATTGCTACAACCGAAGTGATGATCTGCCTGCTTCTGTCATCGAAGTGACTGAAAAAACCCATGTCGATTTTTATGACATCAAAATAATAGTTGTGAAGAGAATTCAATGAGGAGTACTCACTTCCGAAATCATCCATCCACACCTGATAGCCGCCCTGCTGGAATTGGCGGATGGTCTTTGACATACTGTTATGGTTTCGAAGCATGACCCCTTCAGTAATCTCAATGTGAAGCACGGTTCTGGGAATCCGGTAATACTGAACCATTTTTTCAATAGTATCGATCGGATTCGCGACTTCAAAATCATATGCGGAAAGATTGATGGAGACAGGAACCAGAGGCAAGCCATTGTCCACCCGGTCACGAAACATCTTGCAGACCTGTTCCAAAATATATCGGTCAAGTCGGTTGATAAGCTGAGCTTTCTCCAACACCGGAATGAACACATTTGGAAAAATCATCCCATGCTCCGGGTCTTCCCAACGTGCCAGCGCTTCAAAACCGCTCAGCTTCCCGGTCAGCGTACGAATCACCGGCTGGTAATACACCTTGATATAATGCTTCTCCAATGCCTCGCTGAAGTGGCGCAAAACATAAGTCTTATTGGCGATGGTTTCTCCCATCGCGGCATTATATACAGCGACACTCTGGTTCCCATCCTCTTTGATGCAGTCACAGGCAATTTTTGCCGAATCAAAGGCATTTCTCAGGATGTCCAGCGAATCCTTTTCCGACGGCTTATAGACTCCCACCTTCAACCGGACACCATCGTCATTGATGAAACCGTTTACCTCATTGCACACATCTTCCAGCTTAGTCTCCAGATCTTCAGATGGCAGAAGTGCGACAAAATGATCGGCCGTCATATGTCCCACAAGCGCCCCAGGGAAGCATTCTGTGATGGTTTCAACAATTTTCTTCAGACACAGATCTCCACGCTTCATGCCATACAAACGGTTATACTCTTTAAAGCTTGTCAAATCAAAACTCGTCGGACAAAATTTACGCACTGCGGAGAAACCCTTCCGCTTTTCCGCCTCTTCAAACGCCGCCCGGAAGAAGTCATGCATACCAAGCACTCCCATATTATCCTGTACTCGCATATCACTTGCAAGCTGCTCGGCGGAAAAGAGAAGAAGAACATAGGCCTTCCCAAAAGGAGTGTCCTTCAACGTGCCTGTTCCATCAGCTTTCCGAAAATGACCATTTTTCGTACGATAATGAAAAGTAAGAGGGATATGCTCCGGATGTCCGTTGACCAGCTCAGCAAGAGGCTTGTAATCCTCGTCTTCCATCATATTCACATATCTGTAAGAGCAATATTTCAGAAATGTCTCTGAATTCTCGCATTCATAGAGAGATGCAATCTTCCTGTTAGCAAAAACAATCCGCTCCGTTCCATCCGCAAGGACAAAACAAACCCCGCTATCAATCAGATCAAAATCCTCGTGGTATCGATTCCATAATTGGTCAACATGCTCCGGCACATCAGCTCTTATTATATCCATGCTGGTCTTTTCCTCCTGTAATCCTTTCGCCCTGGTAGTTCCCTCGTTCCCAACATGCCCTCTCCAGGACCACAATTTGGAGGAATATGGAAACATAGTCCGCTTCTTTTTGTAATGAAGCATAACATTATTGCAGCAATATAGCGTGTGTTTCATAATAAACTTGCCATAAGAAATATATACACCTTATACTGAGAATATACAAGAAACATTCCAGTTGCTTATTTTTATTTAAAGATGAAAAAGACTCTATAAGAGTAACTTCTTCAGAAAAAGCCTCCTCAATTAGGAAATTACATTTCTGGAATACCAGAGCCCGAACCCACAAATATTACTTCATCAATCATAAAAAATGAGAAAAAGGAAGGAACCGTATGAAACTGGAACTAAGAGATCTGTATAAGAGTTTTGGCGAGCATCAGGTGCTTAAGGGAATCAGCCTGACAGCGGAAAGCGGTACTGCTCTAGGGCTGTTGGGAAGAAATGGTGCCGGAAAGACAACCACCATACGTATTCTGATGAATGTATTTCCGGCAGACAGGGGTGAGATCCTGCTTGACGGAAAGCCAATCGACCACAAATCGGTGAAAATCGGCTATCTGCCGGAGGAGCGGGGCCTCTACCCGAAGAAAATCATCGCCGATCAGCTGCTGTACTTCGCGGAACTCAAGGGAATGAAGCGAACAGATGCCCGCGCAGCGATTGACAGCTGGCTGAAACGCCTCGGCATGTCTGAATACAGCAACAAACGGCTGGATGCCCTCTCAAAGGGAAATCAGCAGAAGATCCAGCTCGTCACTGCTCTCGCGCATGATCCGCATATTCTGATTCTGGACGAGCCTTTTTCCGGTCTTGATCCGGTAAATGCGGAGCTTCTGAAGGAAGTCGTAAGAGACGAGATGAAGCGGGGAAAAATCATTCTTTTTTCGAGTCATCAGATGAATTACATCGAAGAGTTTTGCAGCGAGATTGCAATTCTGAATGGAGGTCACATTGTACTCTCCGGAAATCTTCGGAAAATCCGGCACCAAATGGCAGGCAATGACCTTCTTGTCCGTTCCTCTATGCAGGAACAGATTCTCAAATATTACGGAGACCGGGCTTTTCTCACTGAGGATGGTGCCATCCGGATCAAGCTGAACGATACGGAGGACTGCCGCCGGGAGATGCAGCTTCTGACCACGAAATGGGACGTGAATGAAGTCCGGATATTCGAACCCTCACTCAATGATATTTTTGTACAGACCACCAGAGATCAGATCTGAAGGGAGAGTCCATGAATTCTAAGAATCAGTTCAAGACAATTTTCCGGTTTGAGCTTGGAAATTATTTCAAAAACAAGGTTTTCGTCGGCACCACAATCGTTCTGATGATTCTGCTTTCCGTCATCATGTTTTTTCCGAAGATTTCCGGACTGGTTAAAGGCAGTTCTGATGACAGAGAACAGAAAATTCTCCTCCTCTCCTCCGAAGATCCCACACTCACACAGATGGCGCAGACAGCTTTCGAGAAGGCATTCCCCGACTATCAGATAACCATCACGGATCCGGACGCCGCTGATATTCGGAGCAAAATCAACGATGGGACCGCAGACTGCGGCTTTCTGCTTCAGGATGCACAGAACTACACATATTTTGTCAAAAATCTCTCCATGTATGATGCCAACCCGGAAATCGCCGACCAGATTCTCCGCGGAATCTCTGAAATAAAGGCAATGACCGAAGCCGGTCTTTCTCCGGAACGGGCCGGAAGCATTCTTGCAACAGAGGTGTCACACACGGTGGAGGCCACCGGAAAGGATCAGTCTCAGAATTTCTTCTACACCTATATTATGATTTTTGCCCTGTATATGGTGATCCTTCTGTACGGACAGATGGTCAGCACAAGTGTTGCGACAGAAAAGAGCTCCCGCGCCATGGAGCTTCTGGTCACCAGTGCCGACCCGGTAAAAATGATGTTCGGCAAGGTACTGGCGGCCTGCCTGGCGGGTCTTGTCCAGCTTCTTTGCGTCTTCGGAACTGCTTTCCTGCTCTTCAACCTCACCAGGGATGACTGGGCGGATAATCAAATTGTGACCTCGATCTTTGACATTCCGCTCCATCTGCTGCTGTTTATGCTTATATTTTTTATCCTCGGCTTCCTGATCTATGCCTTTCTGTACGGGGCAGTCGGATCGACGGTTTCGAAGCTCGAGGACATCAATACCGCCATCATGCCGATCACCTTCCTCTTCATCATTGCTTTTATCGTTGTGATGACCGCACTTGGAAGCGGAGAAGTGGACAATCTCCCGATGATGGTGTGTTCCTTTATCCCGTTTACATCTCCCATGGCCATGTTCACCAGAATCGCCATGAGTACGGTGCCTTCCTGGCAGATCACCATCTCCATTGCAATTCTCGCGGTTTCTGTATGCGGAACCGGCGTGCTCGCCGCCAGGATATACCGTGTTGGTGTTCTCCTGTATGGAACCACGCCGAAACCGGCAGAGGTACTTCGCATGATCTGGAAAGGACGATGATTACAAAAGGCGCCGCACATTCTCCTGAAGCACCGGAACGACCTGCTCCTCGAACCATGGATTTTTCCGCTGCCATCTGAAGTTCAGCGGACTCGGATGTACAATTGGGAAATACTCCGGCAGATATTCCCGATAGGCAGCAACAGTCTCGGTCAGATTTTTCTTCTTGCGATCTTTCAGATAGTAATCAATGGAATACCTGCCGATCAGAATCGTGAGTCCTACTTCCGGCATCAGACGTAAAATATCTGAATGGTACTCCTCCGCGATAAATTTTCTGGGCGGCAGGTCTCCGGACCTGCCCTTCCCGGGATAATAGAAATCCATCGGCATGATTGCGATCTTCGAAGAATAAAACGTCTCCCGGTCAATTCCCATCCACCGGATCAATGTTTCTCCGGATTTGTCATTGAACGGTATGCCGGATTCCTCCACCTTCCGCCCCGGAGCCTGACCGATAATCAGAATCCTGGCATTGCTGCTCACCTGGAAGATAGGATGAATACCCCGGTCGGTGTACGAACGATTTCTCTCATCCGTTTCCAGTCTCTCTCTGATCTCCTCTATTGTCATTATCTCACACTTTCTGGGAATTTCTGCCATCGGCAGGGATTCTCTTTTTAATGCTTTCTATAGTTTTTACCTATTTTGGATCATCCTGTGAAAAAGTTCCGTAACATTGGATACGAGCATCGAGCCATTTTCTGTATAAGTCCCCGCGTCACTTCGCTGCTTCGCAGCTTTCGTGCCGCTAACAGGAATGAGCATCGAGCCATTTTCTGTATAAAGCCAACTGCTCCGTTGCTTCGCAACTCTCGCAGTTGCCACATGCATTCGCATTCTCGCGGTGCTTCGCACCGCTCCATGCTCATTCCTGTTGTCGTCGCTAATGTTCTCGCCCACTGGTGAGCAAGCTCCCCGTGGGCCAAGAACATTGCGACTGGACTTATACAGAAAATTGTGAGTTGTAGAGATCGGCGTAGAATCCGTTGCGCGCGAGGAGTTCCTGATGTGTCCCTTGTTCTACGATGTCTCCGTGGTTGAGTACCAGGATCCGGTCGGCGTTTCGGATTGTGGACAGTCTGTGTGCGATGACGAAGCTTGTTCTCCCTTTCATGAGCTGATCCATAGCGTTCTGAATGAGCTGCTCGGTTCTTGTATCTACGGACGATGTTGCTTCATCCAGGATCAGGACGCTGCGGTCTGAAAGCATCGCCCGCGCAATTGTCAGAAGCTGTTTCTGGCCCTGTGACACATTTGTCGCGTCTTCATTCAGAACCATGTCGTATCCGCCGGGCAGTGTCCGGATAAAGTGATCCACATGAGCGGCTTTTGCCGCTTCCTCGACCTCTTCATCCGTTGCGTCCTGCCGGCCGTAGCGGATATTTTCCCGGATAGTGCCGGAAAACAGCCAGGTATCCTGCAGCACCATAGAGAAATTCTCTCGAAGCTGATGTCTGTCTATGCTTCGGATATCCTGTCCGTCCAGCCGGATTGTTCCGCTGTTCACATCGTAGAAACGCATCAGAAGCTTTACGATGGTTGTTTTTCCTGCTCCTGTCGGCCCGACAATGGCGATCTTCTGTCCCGGATCCACATGGCAGGAAAAATCTTTGATGACAATCTGATCCGGATCATAGCCGAAACGAACATGCTCGAAATCAACCTCTCCACGAATTTTTCCCGTCCCGGATGCAGCGATAGATCCGCTCTTTTCACCCGACTCTTCTGTCCAGCAAGCTTCTCCGCTCCCGGCCGACTCGCTTATTCCGAAAGCTTTACTCTGCCCTTCTTCTGCCTGTGTCATCCATGCAGGATCTTCCTCTTCTTCCTCCAGAAATTCGAAGACACGTTCCGCCGCCGCTGTCATGGACTGCACCTGGTTCATAACCTGAGCCATCTGTGCCAGCGGCTGCTTTATATTGCTCACGTATTGAATAAATGCCTGAATATCTCCGACCCCGATCACACCGCGAATCGCGAGGAGTCCTCCGGAAATCGCGACACCGGCATACCCGAGATAGCTGATAAAATTCATAACCGGCATCATCGCTCCGGATATAAACTGTGACTTCCACGCTGAATCATACAGATCGCTGTTTGTCCGGTTGAAGTCGCCCATAACGATCTTCTCCCTGTTGAACGCCTTGATCACCAGCTGACCGGAGAAATCCTCTTCAATCTGTCCGTTGATGATTCCGAGAGAATCCTGCTGCCGGATAAAATATTTCTGTGATTTTTTTACAATGAAGGCAACCAAGGCTCCGGACACCGGAATAACGACGACCGCGATCAATGTCATCAGCGGGGAAATCGTCAGCATCATCACCACAACACCGACGATCGTAGCAACAGACGATATGATCATCGTAATGCTTTGGTTCAGACCGGTTCCGAGCGTATCTACGTCATTTGTAATTCTGGAAAGTACATCTCCGTATGGCCGGCTTTCGAAATATTTCATCGGCATACGGTCAATCTTTTCAGAGATTTCACGGCGCATGCGATAGGCAACCTTCTGGCTGACCGACGTCATGATCCATCCCTGAATAAAGCTGAAGCCGGCAGATGCGAGATACAGGGCGAGTGTAAAAATCAGGATTTTGCCGATCTTTTCAAAATCGATTCCACCGGTTCCCTGGATTTTACGCATCAGTCCTTCCGCCAGCTCGGTCGTCGCATTTCCCATGATCTTCGGCCCAAGAACATTGAAGATCGTCGAAAGTACCGCAACAATCATGACAAGGATAACCGCTATCCGATAGCGGCCGATGTAATGCATCAGTTTTCCAAATGATGCCTTAAAATTCTTCGGTTTTTCTGCAACCTGGTTACGTCCGGGACCGTGTCCCATCGGTCTTGCCATTTTCTGTTTTTTGCGATACTCTTCCAGCTGCTTATCCCGCGCCCGCTTCTCCGCATCTGCGTTCATCTCTTCCTGCTGTCTCTGATTTTTCCCGAATCCCCGCAGATTCTGATTTTTGTCATTTTGCATGGCGCGTTCCCTCCAGTTCCTTCTGTGAAAGCTGTGAAGCAGCGATCTGTCTGTAAACCTCGCAATTGTCCAGCAGCTCATCATGTGTACCGAGCCCTGCCACTTTTCCCTCATCCAGAACAAGGATCTGATCTGCATTCAGAATCGTGCTGACTCTCTGTGCGACAATGATTTTTGTCGCATCCTTTTCTTCCCGTGACAGCTCCTCTCTGAGCTTCGCATCTGTTTTCATATCAAGAGCTGAAAAGCTGTCATCAAAAACGAGCGCCAGAGGCTTCTTCGCGATCGCCCGCGCAATCGAGAGCCGCTGCTTCTGCCCTCCCGATACATTGCTTCCGCCCTGTGATATGAAGCTGTTATAGGCATCTTCTTTTTCCTCGATGAAGTCGTCAGCCTGAGCGATCTTCGCTGCGCGTCTGACCTCTTCGTCCGATGCATCCGGGCGTCCAAAACGGATGTTGGAGGCAATCGTCCCGGAGAACAGGGTTCCCTTCTGCGGCACAAATCCGATCTCTTCCCGCAGTTCATGAAGATTCATGGAACGGATATCAACCCCGTCTATCGTGACAGATCCGCCTGTTACATCATAGAACCGCGGAATCAGATTCACGAGCGTACTCTTTCCCGAACCGGTACTTCCGATGATTGCCGTAGTTTTTCCCGGCTCCGCTGTGAAGGAAATATCTGTCAGGGCATCCAACTCCGAGCCGGGATAGCGGAAGCTTACATGATCAAAGCGGATCACGCCCTTTTTGCTCTCCGGCTTCTCCTCATGTTCCGGGTTCACAATAGAAGGTTTTGTGGCAATTACTTCATGAATCCGGTCCGCCGCTACGCCTGCTCTCGGAAGAATGATGGACATCGCAGTCAGTATCATAAATGAGGATATGATTATCATCGCATACGTAATGAAGGATGTCATGGCTCCGACCTGAAGCGTGCCTGCATCCACACGATGCGCAGCGACCCAGGTGATCAGAACGCTGAGTCCGCTCATCACAAACATCATCGACGGCATCATAAAGGTCATCACACGGTTTGTGAACAGCTGCGTACGCATCAGATCGATATTGGCCTCGTCAAACCGTTCCTCCTCTGTTTTTTCTCTACCGAATGCCCGTACAACCATGAGCCCCGTCAGGATCTCCCTGGACACCAGATTCAGACGGTCAACCAGTTTCTGCATAATTTTGAATTTCGGCATGGCAAGCACGACCAGAACAAGGATGATTCCCACGATGACCGCAATTCCAAGCGCAATCACCCAGCTCATCTTCGCATGAGACTGGTAAACCTTTACGACACCCCATACGGCAAGAACAGGTGCGTACAGAACCATGCGAAGCAGCATGGTTGTCACCATCTGCACCTGCTGCACATCATTTGTCGCCCTGGTGATAAGAGATGATGTCTGGAATTTTTCCATCTCTGCGCTGGAATATCCGATGACATTGTGGAACACCTTATACCGCAGATCCCGGCCAACCCCTGCGCCGACCCTTGAAGCGAAAAAGGAGACTGCGATCGCGGTAAGTCCCATCAGAAGCGCGATCAGCATCATTTTCCCTCCGCTGATCCAGAGATAGTGCTTCTGCTGGCTGTTCACATCCACACCGGCTTCCTGATCCGCATCTGCCGCATAACGGATTGCCATGGCTTTCATTGTCTGTTCACCTGTTTTGCTGATGGCACTGCTGATCTCCTCTCTCATTCCGGAAATCTGATCGTCTGTCATCTGTCCGCTTTCTATCATCTGACGGATTGCTGGTCTCACATCAACATATGTGGCTTTCCTGCCATTCTCATCCTTCGCCTCGAAGATATGTACATCCAGATGAAATGCCTTGGCAAGCTCTTCCGCAGACATAGAATCGATCTGACTCTCCGCGGCAGCCATCGCATCCGCAGCATCTGCCTGGCCATTCGCGCCGGTCATCGCATCCGAGCCGGTCGCCTGGCCATTCGCGCCGGCCATCGCATCCGTACTGTTCGCCTGTACATTCGCGCCGGTCATCGCATCCGTCTGCCCTGCAGTCACGGGTGCCGATTCAGCCTGTTTTTTAACCATATCACGGAAAGCTTCCTCACTCATATGCCCAAGCTGATAAGCCATGACCACGGGAGTCAGAAGGTCCTTATCAAGCTTCTTCCACTCCTCTTTTCCGAGATCTCTGATCGTATAGTTCTCTCCGTCCTCAACATACGATGCCTGCCACTCCTTCCGCTGATCCCCGTCCATGAAGATCTGTGCCTCGTCGTATTCGTCCGCCGTGATTCTGGCGGGAAGAATGTGCTCAATACCCTTATTCTGGATTCCGACATCGATAATATTCTGCGTGTACTGCGGCATAGACATCTCGCAAAAGCCCTGAACAATCAGCAGCACAGCAAGAATCAGCACCGATTTCCAGTACTTCTTCAAATTTCCGAAAATATGTCTCATGAATTCTCCCTTTCCGTTTTCCAGTCAGATTTTGAAAAAACCGATTCCGTCTGTGCGTACAGCTCATTCAGCAGACAGCAGAGCGTCCGGACTTTTTCTTCTCCCATACCCTCAATAATTTCATGAAGAGCTTTCTCAATTGAACGGATATTTTTCTGTATCTCGCTCAGCCCCCTGTCGGTGAAGGAAACCAGTGTTGTACGCCGGTCATTCGGATCCAGGCTGCGTCTTAGGATTCCTTCTTCTTCAAGGCCCTTCAGGATGCGCGATACCCCGGGCGCCGGCATTCCTATTCGTGAAACAATATCACTCACACGCACCTTGTGATCCTCTCTGCTGTTATAAATCTGCCACGCTGTTCCCACGACAATGGTTTTGCCCCTGCTGATTCCTGAAAAACAGAAAACGGGGCGCATCTTATGAAACTGATGCATGGCGTTAATCAATTCCTCCTCCAGCTGATCCATCCTTTACTCCTTTCCTCGAATACGGCTGTACAGCCTTCAATCCCTGCTGCTTACATACAATGCTTAATATCCGGTTATGATCTGTAAGCGCTCTGCATGAACTGTTCCAACTCAGAAACAGCCATAAACTGTGAAAGCGCCATTATCCGCGGTTCTCTATATGAAACAATGCTCATCTGAAAGCAAGTGCATGCATGAAACAGATAAATAGTTGGCCGGTGCAATTATTGGCAATGATAATATTTATCTATGGCAATTATTAACACTGTTAACTATGTAGCAAAGCACATTTTACTCTTCTATCTCATGACCGTCAACCACTTCATGAGCGAGATAAAACACGCTGCGCGAGTTTTATCTCGCTATCGCGACGCTCGCCGCACACGAATACTTCGCATTCGGCTGCGGCTCACTGTTCGCGTAAAAAAACTCCATGACCGGTGCCTTCAGGCCTGCCTGTCATGGAGTTCTATTTCTTCTTTCTGATGCGTATCATTTCCGGAGCCGCCATTCGGACGGCATCTACTGCCTCAGGACGCATCCCGCCCCCTGGGACCGGAAGGCGCCCTGCTCACGCCAGAAGATATCAGCTGTTTACAACGTTGTAATCCCCGATAGCCTTGTTAATGCTGTCCGCGATGCTCTTTGTGGCTTCTGCCGGATCCTGATTCGTATTCAGCATGTTCTCAATCCCGGATTCTACATCCTGTCTTGCCTCCGGGAAGACGCTCATCAGAGCACCTGCGTACTCAGGCTTGGAATCATGCAGCTGATCGATAGCTGTCTGGAACTGCGGATATTTTGCGATATTATCCTTGAATGCCTGCTCGTCATGCGCAGCTGTTGTAACCGGGAAGTAACCGGTCTGTGCTGCCCAGTATGCCTGGCTTTCCGGTGAAACAAGGAATTTCACGAATTTCCATACTGCCTGCTGCTTCGCCTTGTCACCGTTATCAAGTGCCCACAGAGAAGCTCCTCCGATGGAAACGCCACCCTGATCATCGTCGCTTACTTTCGGGAAGTAAGCGGTTCCTACTTCAAACTTGCCGTTTACATCCTGCAGAATCTGCGCAAGAGAAGCGGTAGATCCGAGAGTGATCGCACTCTTTCCGGCTGTGAAATCAGCAAGACCGGAATCTCCGCCGCGGCCTACGTTCGGAGCGGTGCCGTCATCATACATCTTCTTCCACTGGGAGAGAATCTTCTCACCGGCGCCGTTGCTGTCAAATTCAACCTTTGTAGCAGCTTTGGTACGTCCGTTATCGTTGTCTACATAGTTTGCGCCCTGCTTGCAGAGGAACTGCTCGAAGAACCATCCATAGATTCCCATGGACATTGCCTCACCGGCTCCGCCCTTCTGTACCAGATCGTTTGCGATCGCGTCGATCTTCGGAAGAGAATCCGGGATGTCTGTGATGCCTGCCTTCTCGAACATATCCTTATTGTAGTACATGATCGGGGTAGAGGAGTTAAATGGCATGGAATAAAGCTTGTTGTCTACCGTATAGTAAGCCGCAATATTCGGCTCCAGCTGAGACTCATCCCATCCGTCCTCATCAATCAGATCCTGCATCGGAACAACCCATCCGGAATCAATCATGAAACGGGTTCCGATCTCATATACCTGAACAAGGTCCGCACCCATGTTTCCGATCTGCGCGCTCTTCAGCTTATTGATGGTATCATCGTATTCACCCTGATACTCTGCGTCTACATAGATATTATCTTTATTTTCTTTATTGTACTGATCTACCAGATGTGTAAGCGCATCTCCGTTTACACCGCCCATGGAATGCCAGAAGGTGATGGTCGTCTTGCCGGAAGAGCTTGCTGTGCTTCCGTCTGATGCCGCAGATGACGCAGAATCTGCAGCAGTCGCCGTGGTCTGTTCCGCGGTATCTGTACTTGCTGCCTGCTCTGTGCTCTCCTGCGATGCGGCGGAAGACTCAGAAGAAGAGCTTTCGGTACTGGATCCGCATGCGCCGAATACCATAGTTGCCGCGAGTGTAGCGGCAGTTAGTGTCAGTAACCTTTTTTTCATATTTTCCTCCTAATGTAAAAAAATGAGTGATATATGTCATCCGCCGTTTCCGGCGGTTATGACCCTTGAAAAAGCAGATGAAGAATCAGCGGTCAGCCTTTTACTGCTCCGGAGAACATACCGCGGATCAGCTGTTTCTGTCCGATAATGAAGATTGAAATCGACGGCAGAATAATCATGACTACGCCGGCGATCATCATCGTGATCGACTGGGAATCCACGCTGTTCAGCATGCTCAGTCCGATCTGAACCGTTCTCATGGTCTCATCTCCGGTTACAAGCAGCGGCCACATATACATATTCCATGCGTTG
This sequence comes from Bilifractor sp. LCP21S3_A7, assembly GCF_052118825.1. NCBI lineage: Bacteria > Bacillati > Bacillota > Clostridia > Lachnospirales > Lachnospiraceae > Bilifractor > Bilifractor sp. LCP21S3_A7. The sequence goes on from NZ_JBQKGL010000022.1 coordinate 18,040, forward strand.
ATGAAAGTATATACCGCCATTGCTCCGATTGCCGCCTTTGTCAGGGGAAGCAGAATCCGGAAAATGAAGCGCAGGTTGGAACAGCCGTCAATTTTTGCCGCCTCATACACTGAAATCGGAAAAGACTGATAAAACTGCCGGAAGAGGAAGATGCCCATCGCACTTGTCAGATAAGGTATGATCAAAACCCGGTACGTATTCAGCCATCCCCATTGTCCAACGGTCAGATAGTTGGAAATGATTGTCGCTTCTCCCGGCACCATCATCGTTGCCATAACGAGCATGAACAGGATTTTCTTCCCCTTAAACTCCAGGAAGGAGAAGGAAAACGCAGCAAGGGAACAGGAAGTGATCTGTCCGAACGTGATCAGGCCGGCTACAAGGAACGAATTTATGATGAACCGGATCAGAGGGATTTTGCTGAGTGCCTGATGGAAATTCTCAAGCGTCGGATGTTTTGGAATCAGATTCAGATTCATGGTGTAAAGATCCGACGAAGGCATAAACGCGATACTTACCGCATAGAGCAGCGGAAGCAGAATGATGAATGCCACGACGATATTGATGATCAGCCGTGCTGCCTTCCTCCCCTTCTTAACCCGGATTGCTTTTTCGTTTAATCTGATGCTTTCCTCCCGCATCGCCTCAATTTCCTGCGGCGAAAGCGAAATGCATCCATCTGTATTGTTCAATGTGTTTTACCTCCTTTTTTCTCTGCGCGGAACATCAGCAGGGTAAGTACCATGATGATCAGAAAGAGTACAACTGATTCCGCCGCCGCGCTGCCGAATCGGAAATTGAAGAAAGCGTCCCGGTAGATCGAATAGACAATCAGGTTGGTTGATTCTCCTGGTCCGCCCTGCGTCAGGATCTTTACCTGACCAAAGGACTGGAAGGCCTGGATGATATTCACGACGATTGTGTAGAACATGATCGGCCGAAGTCCGGGAAGTGTCAGCTGGAAAAACTGCCGCACCGGACCCGCGCCGTCGATCGATGCCCGCTCATAAATTTCCTCATCGATATTGGCAAGTCCCGCGCTGAAATACAGGAAATTGATTCCGCTGTTCAGCCAGGCTGTCAGCACTGCCACACACACGAGAGCGTATTTCGGATCATTCAGCCAGTTGATGTTCGTGTGCGCGAGCTTATTGACAATTCCGATGGTCGGGTCAAGCATGATCCGGAAGATCAGCGCAGCCGAGCTCGATGCTATGGACATCGGAAGCGCATATGCTGTTGAGAAAAACCGTATGCCCGGAAATGTCTTGTTGCAAAGCACCGCGCCGATCAGTCCCAGCAGCATTCCTCCGATCACAACGATCACAACAAAGATTGCGGTTACTGCCAGTGAATTCGCGAAGCTGGCACTGGTAAGCAGATCCTTGTAATTGCCAAATCCGACGAAGAGCTTTGCCTGTCCCAGCTTGTTGGTCTTATAAAGGCTCAGGTAAATCGTCTTTACAAAGGGATAGAAAAGGAATATTCCAAATATGATCGCGGAGGGAATCAGATAACAGTACGGTCCCGCCTTTTTCTTTACCTGTCCGGTTCCTGTCATTGTTCAGCACCTCCGTTTCCCTGTATCTTCTCCGTAGCCCGTATCTTCTGCGTAACCTGTATCTTTTGTGTATCCTGTATTTTCTGTATATCCTGTATTTTCTGTGTATCCTGTATACAGCACGTATGCTGTTTTTTCTTCATCGTCACTGCTTATCTCCTTCCGCTTATCCCAGCAGAAATTCTTCGATCGACTCTCCCGTTCCCTTGTCGAACAGGTGCATCTTCTCCGGATCAATGTACAGCTTTATCTGTTTTCCTTTGCGCCTTGAATCGTAGGTCTCAAGCTTTACGGTCGTACTCTGACTGCCCGCACGCCCGTGCAGATAAAAATGCGAGCCGAGGTTTTCTATCCTCTCGATATCGAACGGAATTGCATAAGAGGGTTCTCCCTCCGTCATCAGATCTTCCGGCCGGATTCCGATCTCCACCTTAGTACCTTCTGTCAATCCTTCCATCAGGCTGCGATGAAATCTCAGCGGAAGAGGAATCCTGAAGTCTCCGGTATTCAGAAATGCCAGTCCCGCTTCCATTTCCACGGCGGCATTCAGGAAGTTCATCTGCGGCAGTCCCAGAAAACCTGCGACGAACCGGTTCACCGGCTTCTCATATATCTGTTTCGGTGTTCCTGCCTGCTGCACCATTCCATCCCTCATGACAACAATTTTCGTCGCGAGGGTCATTGCCTCTACCTGATCATGGGTGACATAGATAACGGTAGAACCGAGCTTATCGTATATTTTTTTCAAATCGACACGCATCTGCGTCCGGAGCTTTGCGTCCAGGTTGGACAGGGGCTCATCAAACAGATAAGCATCTGCATCCCGGACAATTGCACTTCCGATTGCCACACGCTGCATCTGTCCTCCGGACAGCTGCGCAGGTTTTCGGTCCAGAAGGCTCCTGATCTCAAGCATCGCGGATGCCTTCTGAATTCTGCGCTCAATCTCTGTCTTATCCACCTTATGAGCCTTGAGCCCGAATGCCAGATTCTGATATACCGTCATGTTCGGATAGAGCGCATAGTTCTGAAAAACCATCGCCAAATTTCTCTTTCCGGGATCCACACTGTTCATAAGCCGGTTTCCAATCCAGAGCTCTCCCTCGGAGATATCCTCCAGTCCGGCGATCATGCGAAGCATCGTGGATTTTCCACAGCCGGAAGGGCCGACAAATACAATGAATTCGTGGTCTCCGATCTCCAGATTAAAATCCTTGACCGCCTGGAACCCGTTGCGGTAGGTTTTCGAAATGTGAGATAATGTAATTCCTGCCATTTTTAATTCTCTTGCTTTCCTGAATAATTTTAATTTTTTTGTTCTTTTCCATTTTATTCGTGCCTCGTTAATTCCGTTATCCTGTGCAGGTAAAGATAAAGTAAAAAAATCAGCCCCGTCGCCTGTATGTGTAAACATAGAAAAACCCTGTGGATTCCTCACATTACAGAATCCACAGGGTTTGCCTTTGCCTTTTGGCTTGTTGTATGACCCGCCGTCCCGATACTCCGGGTCATTTTTAGATTAATATTATGTAAATGTTTTATCTCCTTCTATACTGAATCATGCAAAACCATTCCAGGGAATATCTCCCTCTATGCCGATCAGCTGGCCCATAGAAATCACTTCCCCGGAGCGCATCACAATCCGCTGATGCTGCGCATCAATTTTTTCCAGAGATCCGCTTACGGTGTGATACGATCCTCCTTTTTTCCGCAAATCCGGAACAAAATAAGTAATCGTAACCTCCGGCCTGCGGTCCAGGATCTGCTCCAGCATCTGCAGTTTTCGATTCAGTATCGCGATTTCGCTCTCGGAGAGTGTAACTCTGTCATCCGTCTTCCTGCCTGTCTCCTCGATCGCCTCGTCGTATCCGGTGAGGGCTGCGAATGGAGCAAACTGCGCCGCGCGCTGGAGGAGCGGCATCGGCACGTGATAGGGTGAAACCGGATGCGACAGATTAACGATGTCCTCATAAGGGAACGAACTTCTCTCTTTTCCACCTGCAGATCCCGATTTCATTCTATTCTGCACTTCAGGCTCCTCTTTCTCATTGTTCATGCCTTGTGCCCTCCGAATTTACTCCGTTTTCCCCATGATTCATGACTATGCTCCCGATTCCTGATGATTAAGCCTTGTGCCCTCCGATCTGCTTTGCCCGATCCAGTCCGGTCGCGCCCTCCCGGAGATTCAGCCCGCGGATAACCGCGTCACTTCCGAATCGCTCACGGATCGAGAGCATGGCCTCCTGTATGCGTCGCTCTTTTTCATGCTCTCTTTTATCTTCTTCTTTCTTCGCTTCAAGCGCATGGTAATCCGTAAAAAGGTCCATCTGTTCGTAGCTTGTATCCGGCACCTCATCCTCCGGAATTACATGTTCCAGAGAAATTGTGATCCGACGGATCAGAAGAGATGGATCAACCGTCCGACGGTAAATTTCCATCACTGCGCGCGTAATTTCCTGTCCCGAGGAAGTTGCGCCGGAAAGTTTCGCAGAACCATGTGCATGCTTCGGAATTCTTCTCCCATAGTGATCACTGGTGACCGCGCCACGATATTTCTTCCGAATCTCCGGATCGTCCAGACTTTCCCTGTCATATCCGATTGTCAGCGTAACCTGGTCGCTTACCATCCGTTTACTGACCAGATCCAGCGCCATCACGTCCGCCATTTCCTGTACCACTACTGCTGCCTTCTCGAAGCTGTAAGGTGACATCAGCACCTGTCCGGAACTGACGGAATTATTTTCCGGTCTGTATTTTTTGATCAGATCTATGGTACACGGCTCGTATCCCCAGGCATGGTCGATCAGAAGCTCTGCATTGACACCGAAAAGCTTATACAGCAATTCCTCATTGCAGAGATCATTTGCTCCGCCGACCGAGCAGCGGGCCACATCGCCCATCGTGTACATGCCGTATTCTTCAAGCTTCTTCGCATAGCCCCTGCCAACTCTCCAGAAATCGGTAAGCGGCCGGTGCATCCATAGCTGTCTGCGGTAGCTCATCTCATCCAGTTCAGCGATCCGCACGCCGTCCGCGTCGGCCTCCGCGTGCTTCGCGACGATATCCATCGCAATCTTCGCCAGATAAAGGTTGGTCCCGATGCCTGCCGTCGCCGTAATACCGGTCTCCTTCAGCACATCACGAATCATCGTGATTGCGAGCTCATGTGCCGTCATTCCATAAGTTTTAAGATAATCCGTCGCATCGATAAAAACCTCGTCGATCGAATATACGTGAATATCTTCCGGCGCAATGTATTTCAGATAGATCTGATAAATCCGTGTGCTGTACTTTATATAATATGCCATCCGGGGAACGGCCGCGATATAAGACATTTCCAGAGCCGGGTTCTGCTTCAGCTCCTCCGCATCAGACGATGCCCCGGAAAAAACATTTCCCGGCGCTCTCCGGATCCGCTCACGGTTTATCTCACCGACCCGCTGAACAACTTCAAAAAGCCGGGCACGCCCGGGAATCCCATGTGCCTTCAGCGCAGGAGAGACCGCAAGGCAGATTGTCTTCTCTGTGCGTGACACATCGGCAACCACCAGATTCGTTGTGAGCGGATCCAGCCCGCGCTCCTGGCATTCTACTGATGCGTAAAAGGATTTCAAATCGATCGCAATATAAGTACGCTCCACTATCGTTCACCCTGCCTCCGATATCTTCGGCACATTCTGAATATACGCCCGGATATTTACCGTATCCTTCTTCATTATCTTTACATCTGACCGCTTACCGGAAAATACATCAGTATCCTCTTTCTTTGCTGACACCATAGACCAGCGCTTTTCCGCTCAGATAATTCTCCAGATCTTCACAGAACATTTCCACACTCTTTTCGCGCGTATAATCCAGTGTCATCTGACCGGCGCAGTGCGGTGTCAGCAGGATATTTTTCGCAGTGCGAAGCGGGCTATCTGCCGGCACAGGCTCCGTCTGCATGACATCCAGAGCTGCTCCGGCAAGTTTTCCCTCGTTTAAAGCGTCTGTGAGTGCTTTCTCATCAATTGCGCTTCCTCTCCCCACATTGACCACAAAAGCATCTTCCGGAAGAAGCGCGATTCTGTCTCTGTTCAAGATTCCAATTGTTTCCGGGGTCTCCGGAAGGCTCATGACGAGAAGGTCTGTCTGCGGAAGCACAGAATCCAGCTCTGTCACCCGAAGGACCTTATCATATTCCTTTAATTGTCTTCCACTGCGACTTACCCCGATAACCGATTTTGGATCAAAGCTCCTCACACGCTTAGCAAAAGTGCTTCCGATATCACCGGTTCCGAGAGTGGTAATCCGGCTTCCGCACAGAGAATACATCGGAATGTCGTGGCGCCATTCTCGCACTGCGGTATTCTTCATTATATTCTCATAAGCCTCAAACCGGCGCATCAGAATCAACGCTGTCATAATGATGTGTTCGGAGATGGAGACCCCATATGCCCCCGAAGAATTGGACAGCAAGCAGGTGCTGTTTGGAAGAACGCCCTCCTGGAGATAATGATTCACTCCTGCCCAGCAGGTACAAAACCACTTCAAATTCCCGGCCGCATGCAACGGTCCCGGATCCGCCCCGAACATGACGTCCGCACTCTTTGCCTCCTCTTCAGCCTCCCGCGGATCCGTAACAAAAATGGCCTCGCAGCCATGTCTATTCGCGATTGTCCGGATTTTCCGCTTTTGCTCCTCTGTTATTTTCCAGTATACAAGAATCCTGCAGCCCATGATTAATACCTCCAACTGTATGTTTTCATCATTTCCACTCTGATATATCTTTTCATTATTTTCATTCTGATTTGTCTTTTGGTATTAGTCTAATACCTCTGACGTTTTCTGGCAAACCCACCGAGATAAAACATGCTGCGCGAGTTTTATCTTGCTATCGCGTCGCTCGCCGCACACGAATACTTCGCATTCGGCTGCGGCTCACTGTTCGCGTAAAAAAAACCGATCATCTGCAATAACAAATGATCGGCGGATTATCTGTATAGATTTTCATACATACCTTCAAAACTGAACACACAAACGCTTCCCGGGAATCCGTCTCCGGATTTCCTCTTTTCCTTCCAACTTATGCTTCAGGTCAAACCCTCGACCGATTAGTAACAGTCAGCTCCATGCCTTACGGCACTTCCACCTCTGCCCTATCAACCTTATCGTCTTTA
>NZ_JBQKGL010000023.1:0-20456 GCF_052118825.1 Bilifractor sp. LCP21S3_A7
AAACTGTGTACTTTATTCAGCTTTCAATGTGCATGAAAAATGGGCATATTTTATGCCAGAATTGGTTGTCAGGCCACAGAAAATCAAGGTTTTCGGACGGCCTGAGGGGGGGTATCGTCCAACAGATTGCAGGCTGTTTATGAACGGCTGCGACAGCCCGGCATTTTCTTCAGTCGAGACAGCCCAGCAATCTCTTCAGCCTTGACATCTCACGGTCTTTATGCAGATACCATTCCGTCGACCAGATACGGATATATTTCCACCCCATCCTTTCCATGACTTCCTGGCGCAGGCGGTCCCTGTCTCTGGTGTTTCTGATATGATGATAATTCTCTCCGTCAAACTCGATACAGCAAAAGCAGTCCGTCTCGCCTCTGCGTCGCAGCGCAAGATCTGTCTTGACCTCTGAATAGCCATAATTTCTGAACACTTCAAATCCACACCCTTGCAGAAATTTTTCCGCCTCCGTCTCCATGTTCTGAGGGGTCTTCGTCTCGAAGGCTACCGGACAGCTTCTGTTCAGGGTTCCAATACCTTTTTCCGCATACTCCAGATAATGCCGGAGAAGAGTTACCCCTTCAGGAGTCTTCTGTGTCAGGCGAATATCCTCGCAGTTTATGGAAGCGACAATATAAATATCATATTTTGCCCGCGTTACAGAGACATTCAAACGTCTCTCTCCATTTTTTTCATTCAATGAGCCAAATGAAGACGTCATCTGTCCCGAGGCGTTCTTTCCAAATACAATACTTAGGATGATGGTATCTCTTTCATCTCCCTGTACCGACGCAATATTTTTTACAAAAAAGGGCTCTACCCGATTGCTTTCAAAAAGCGGATTCAGATCTGAATTCTCCCTTCTGCGTTTTTCAAGGAGTTCTCGGACCAGATTCTCCTGTTCACCGGTAAAACATACTACCCCCAGACTTCTTCCGGGGTGTTTCCGAACATGTTCGATAACCAGTTCAACCACCGCTTCCGCCTCTTCTGTATTCACCTTGTGTCTCGCGTCATAGTTCCCCTTCACATTCTGATAATGCACGCCCTCCGTTCTTCCCTGCAAAGCAGGTGTTGGAAAAGTTGTCATGCTGTCATTGTAGAAGTAGTGATCAGAAAACGCAATGATATCTTCCGAACGACTCCGATAATGCCATTTCAGGCGAAGCTGTGGCAGTGACATGGCACTGAAATCAAGCAGAGACAGTCCTGATGATTCCGGAGGCATCTGCCTTGGATCTCCTACAACGATTACCTGGTCTGCCCGGCTGATGCACGGCAAGGCTTCCTCTATTGTGATCTGGGATGCCTCATCAAAAATAACCGTGTCAAAATGAATATCTTCAGGCGTCAGATAACGGGATACACTTTGCGGGGACATCATGAAACATGGTTTGATATCTGTCACCATACCGCCATATATCGACAGAATCTCCTGCAGAGATCTTCCGCTCCGCTCCTCAATCAAAAAACCGCTTACCTGACTTCCCGCACCGCTTACATCCACAGAAGGCCTCCGAGCCGCCAGCGACTTGCTGATAAAACGACGGTTCCTGTCGAACTGCACGCGGTCCTCTATCCGGAATTCTTTTACCATACGGTCATGTCCTTCTCGTGTAAAAGCCTCTATCTGCGGAAGAGAATGCTGCAGCTCATCTATCCAGCCTCTCAAAAAAGTCTTGCGATAACATTCAGCAAATTTTTTCTCTGAAAAGCCCTGATCAATCAGAGCATTCAGATAATCCAGATCGCCATGGCTCTTCATTCTGTCCAGTACAGCCTGCATTCGCGTCCAGCTGTCCAGAACGCCAAACCGGTCAAGGCAGCTCTCCAATCTGGCCAGCAGTTTTTTCATATTTGTCTCGCTAAATGATACAATATCGGGATCAAAGTAATCCTGAAGCGTCATTTCTCCCTCCGGCCAGCGCCTGTCTATCTCCCTGAGTCCGGCTGACCAGATTTTACACATTCGCTTCAGGCCTTCAAACCGGGTCCCTTCAAGCGACGCAAAACGTCCGAAATCAACACCTGAGCCGGCAAGCGCCCTGAACCGGTCCAATTCCTTTTTTATTTCTTGCCAGTTCGAATCCATTCCCCGGTACATCTTCCCGACGCGCCCCTCAAGAATGTGTTTCGCCACCTCTGCTTTTTCTAGATTTCTCCGATAATCGCTCAAACGCTGCAGGTCTGTGACCGCTTCCGAAAACGACGGTTTTCTCTCATCCAGACGATATGTACGCAGCCTTATCAGCAAGGCTTTATATTCTCTGTTCATTATCCTCGACACAGGACTTCCATATTGCTGCAATTCCTGCAGCAAATCCTGACCGTTCAGACTGATAACCTCTGCACGATAATCGGAAAAAATTTTATCTTCCAGTTCCTGCTGTTCCTCTGCCAGTTTTTCCATCAGAGACAACGCATCGCTGATTTGCATCAGTTGTGACGGATCCAAAAACTCCCGCGTCACCAGATCATCCTCTGCCATGAAATCAATCACTTTTCTGACTCGTGACAGTTCCGCACAGGTAGAAATTGTCAGGCCGAGCAATCTGGGGACCTCTCCGACCAAACGGATCTGTTCTTTCAGCCGACCGCAGGTATTTTGCAGTAAGCGTCGAATAAGATTTCTTTTTTCCGCAGAAACATCCGCTTCGATGTATCCATACCATGGACATAAATGATAATCATATGCAACATCAGGAACAAGATCCGCATATTCGGTCAACAGGCCCTCTGTAATATCCCCATCCTCACTGCTCAAATCCTCGATGTTCTCTGGCAGATAATTCACGTCCGGAACCTCACTCATCCCGGCGAACTCTTCATAGAGCTGCCACAGAGACTTTCCGCAACGGGAATCCACCTGATGCAGCTGTTCCTGATAATCATTCAGCGCACGCATGGTCTCTCCACAGCGCTTTTTATTTTCATCTTCATCCTCTTCAGCAGCGCCTTGCGGCAGATGCATCGTGTGATAGATATCACCGAGGATCTTGCGTTCCTCCGCTCTCTGAGAATGAAGCCGAAGACAGCTGTCTCCCAGACCCACCATATCCAATTTATGGTACACAATATTCATCGCTGCCCGTTTTTCGGACACGAAAAGGATTTTTTTCCCCTCCGCGAAAAATTCCGCTATCATATTAGCGATTGTCTGGCTTTTCCCCGTTCCCGGAGGTCCTTCAATAACCAGACTTTTTCCGGATCTCGCCGCCTCAATTGCCTCAATCTGGCTGGAATCCGCATCCACAACCGTGTGAAGAGCCAGTCCTGTATCGTCCGGCATCTCGGAAACAAAACCGCCGGGATCAAAACTTTGATCCGCCTCTGTTTTCTTATCATAAACAGCCTTCACAGACGGCTGATCAAGCATCCACTCACCGTGCTCCTTCAAGTCAAATAAAATGCTCTCATTTTTCTTTGGCTCTTTTTTCAGTAATGTAATGAGTTTTTCCAACTCACTGCGATTCATAGTCTTTTCCCCTCAAAGAAATCGATCCTGTTGTTCAATCTTCCGCCGGAATGCGTATGGATACTGCCTGCCCGGCACAAATACTCCCGGAAATATCAACAAAGAATATCCACAACCTCGCCGATATACATGTCGTGATCCGCCTGCCCCTCATAGTACTGCTTCACGATATCCGCCGGGATATTTGCGGGATCCAGTGTCTGACGGAACAGCTTCCGGCAGACCAGCGTCACTTCTGCCTCGTGGAACGTCACCGTCTCCCCCGCCTTCTCAGGGGTGAGGCCGGAATCCTTCATCTTGTCCATTTCTCTTCCGGACTTCGATCCGAGAACGCTCAGAACCTTTCTGCAGGACTCCGGATAGAAGCTGACCGTGAAGTATTCACCGTTGTCCATAAACTCATGGGTGTAACGGGATTGTCTGACATAGACCGTCGCCACCGGCTTCCCCCAGAGCGTTCCAAGACCGCCCCAGCTGATGGTCATGGTATTGAACTTCTCCATCGAGCCTGCCGTCAGCAGCGCCCACTTCTTATCAAACTGTTCAAAAATATCCATTGCAAAACTTACCTTGTGATCCATAACTGTCTTCCTTTCTCTGTTTACTGTATAAGTCCAGTCGCAATGTTCTTGGCCCACGGGGAGCTTGCTCACCAGTGGACAGGAGAGTCCCATCGAGGCTCCCTCCGTCCACAGAAGAATCCGGTCCTTCGGAAGTTCCTCCGGAATCCGGATGCTCCCGCTGTCATGAACCGCCATAGAGCCTCCCTTCACTGTCTCCGGCAAAAACGAAATACACATCCGAAATAAATAGCCCGTTGCTACAGTAGAATTCAGCATCTCCGTGGTTCTGTGAGGCGATATTGGCAATGCTGGTCAATCCGATACCCACCTCTGCTCTCTTGCTGGAGACAAAGAATCTCCCCCACTTTCTGGGTTTTTCGCCTACGCTGTTTTCCATATGAATAACCAGTTTTCCCATATGAACCAAAGCAGAAAGCGCAATCGTCTTCCCGCCTTCAGAATTATCTCCCGTCATCCTTCCGACAGCCTCCGCGGCATTCTCCAGCAGGTTTCCGAAAATCACACACAGATTCTGCTCCATGCTGTGGGAGGTGTCTTTGGGAAGCGCAATATTGATCTTCACCTTTGCGCCGGCATTCTCTGCCATCTGCACATAATAGGTAATAACCGCATTGATGGCGATGTTCTCCGTGTATCGGATATCCTTGTGGCAGGGAATGGCACGACCCAGTTCCTCCAGGTAGCTCTTCAATTCATCCAGCCTTCCCTCCTTGAGATACTCCTGAAGAACTGTCAGCTGATGGCGGTAATCATGCCGCTGCCTCCGCAGTTCTCTCTCATGTTCCAGCAGGCTGTCCTGGTACTTTTTCTGCTCATCGACCTCTCTGTTCATCAGATACAGCTGATACTCCTGCTCCCTTTCCCGGCGGGAAACCTGAATGGACCTCCGGATCTGAACGCCGCCGATCATACACATAAAGATGCAGAAAATCAGGGACCCAATGAGGAAATAGCGGGATGTGGCATACGCAATGCAGTTCGCGTAGTACACCAGCTCCATGATGCATGACACACACATAATCAGCATAGGCATCATCCACAGCATCCCCGCCTTGTTTCTGCGCCAGACTGCCTCATAGATAACCATTGCCGTATAGAAAAATACACTCGCCGGAAGAAACACCTGGAAAAAACGCGCACTCTGAGGGAACATCAGAGTACCTGTCATCTGCAGAACCAGGGCGGTCAGTATGGCAATCATGTGAATCACTCTCAAAATAAAACCGGGCTTTTTATAGCGGAATTTCACACTCTCCTCCACCAGATACTCCAACGGCAGAAGCATGCAGAAAAAGCTGAGGTAGTTGAGCAGATACCAGAGATTCGGAACATTCAAGAAGAAGTACGACATGTCAGATCCGGAACATCCCCACAGCCCGGTCAGTGCCATGAACCCACCGAGCCAGAGTAGAATCATGCCGCTCCGGTCGAGCTGCACAACCATGAAGGAGACGATGGTCAGAAGGATTCCGAATAAAAGCATGACAAAGCTTCCCGCCAATTCGACGCCCATACGCATCATTAAATCCCGGAAAAGACCGGACTGGTTTGCCACGCGCAGAGCAGAGATTGAAAGCGAATTCCTCGACGCAGGGGATATGTAGTGCAGAGTAATCCGCACATTGCCCAGCGTCTGCAGAGGAACGAAATGAATAATCGTTCCCGGATCCTTCATAAAGGATGGCCGATCCTCCCTCTCGCCGCAGGAAAAAACCTGCTTGCCGTTAATCTCCACGGTCATCGGAGCAAAGGCCGTCCGCACCTCCATGTAGCTGTCTGCCCGTTGATTCCGAAAGGTAAAACTGACCTCTGCCTCCGTGCCGGGAGCAAGGTCAGACAGATTTGTCGGCAGCGTCATCTGTTGTGTGGAACCATTCACGGTAACCTCTGCTGTATCCAGCTTCTGAACAACAATTCCGCCACCACTTAAATCATCCACCTTGAGATACGGACTCAGCTGAGCAAGAAGAAATAAGACACACAGGACACAGACTCCCATCCAGATGAAGCAGATCCATATCCTGTTTTTATTCAGAAATTCTGCAATTTTATACACGTTCCATTACTCCTGCCCGGTCCGGGCGATTCCATACAGATAATCTGACTGCTACCATTTTAGCATATCCCAAGGCGATTGCAAACGGGGCGGAACTGTCGGTTTCCCCCGGTCCGCTGTCCCGGAAAGCGTTACAAAAACGCAGATAATACTGAAATTTCCGCACCGGCAAGGTTCCCTGACAGGGCAGGCACACCGTCATATATTTCAGCCGGGCGTACCGGCACATTTCTCAGCACCTGCACATTTCTCAGCACCTGCACATTTCTCAGCACTTGCACATTTCTCATCGGAATAATATACTACAAAGAAACAGCCTGCGCGCCAGGAGCCGGAAGCATTTTCCCCGGTTCCGGAGAGGATTGCCAATGATTCAGTTAACCGATTACCTGTACTCCGGAGATACCGTTCTTCATATCATCCGCAGTTACTCAAGAGATCTCATGGAGAGTGCTTCAAAAACCCATAATCTTTTGGACCGCTCGCACGCGAATTTTCTGCTGCAGATGGAGGAGCTGCTGGAGCACAACAACTTCCTCACCTCGCAGTCGCAGAGAATCCGTGAATTCTATCAGTATATGGCGGAGCACTACGGCAATTACTCCTTTACATTCCGCGGACGGATCAAATCGCTCATCCGCACCGAGGAAAAATTCAACGGCTACATCGTGAGCCACATCTACAATTATCACTCCGAACACGGAACATATCCGCCCGTTTCCGAGCTTCGCGATGAAATCAATCGATTCAAAGACCTGATTGCCTATCGCATCGTCCTCTCTCTTCCCGCCTGCCATCTGAAGCCCGGCACGGACCGGACGTCTCTCGAGGAAAAAACGCTGTATGAAATTGCGAATCTTCTGCCGGATTTTCTCGAAGAGAGGGGCTTTACCGCACAGCTTTCCCACACAGACCAGCCGGTTTCCTCACCTCTTCTGAATGAAAACGTACGTCCATACTACAAGGACTACATTGCCAATCCCAAGGAGGGCGGCTACCGGTCTCTTCATCTCACCCTCTTCGACAACCTGGCGCGAAGCTATACAGAAATTCAGCTCCGCACGAAGGACATGGACGATCTTGCCGAAATCGGGCAGGCAAATCACGGTCTTTATGAAAAAAGGCAGGAACAGGAACGCAGCCGCCGGAGAGAAATCCCCGTGGGCGAATGCCCCTGCTTTGACGAGGCATATGAACGTATCCTGAACCTGCAAAATCTCGATCTTTCAAAAATCAATGTAAATATGTTCGCCGCGATTGACAACTATCGCATCAATGACGGGTGCGGTCTGTATCACGGGCGGCTGATCCTGCCCTACGAGCATCTCTCCCGGTTCCAGAACGATGAAATCGGCTGACGCCGGGCGTCTCACAGCCTGCATCTTCTGCAATCCGGCAGAAGCCGGGCATCCCGCGGCTTCCAGAATCTGCAATTCGGACGATGCCGAGCCGCACTCACAACCTCCATCTTCTGTCCTTACCGGTTTGTTCGTAGTAATGGCGCTTCACATCGCCCATCTCACGCTCTGCCGTTGTGGTAAGTTTGTTCATGTCGATCTCTTCTTTTCGCATGCTCGAGACTCCGACAGATACCGAGAATCCTTCTCTTTCCACCCGGGCATTCATCTCCGCGACCTTTTTCCGGACCTCCGCCGGATCTTCTTCATCTATAACAAAGGCAACAAATTCATCGCCGCCGATCCGGTACGTATCATCCGCACCAAACTGCTCCCGCAATGCCCCGGCGACACTCTTCAGCATCCGATCACCGGCCTCATATCCCAGCTCAACATCCACCTCATGCAGACGGTTCACATCCACGAACACACAGGACAGATTATTCTCACAGCGGTCCGCATAGGATTTCAGCCTCCTCTCATACAGATTCCGGTTGTTCAGGCCCGTCATCAGATCCGTTTCACTGAGATACTTCCACTTCTTCTCATAATATAGCCTCTGAATCTTGATTTTTGACACATAGGTGCTGATCGCGATGCTCAGCGCGGCAAAGAAACAGGCATGAATGATATCCTTTGCCAAGATACTTCTTGAATCGTGAAATACCGCAAAGACGATGAATACCGCCGTACATCCCACAATATAAGAACCGATCCGAACAGGATAATCCGTGAAAAAAAGCGGCAGCACCAGAATGAACGCGATATATTTCACCGCCATCATATCCGGATTCATCAATGTGCTGAGTACTATGCTGTATCCCATCAGGATGCTGATGAAGCCGTACATCTTCAGCGTCGTATTCCTCCCGGCCTTGTTCCCGGCAAAACGGACACCAAAGAAAACCAGAAAGATACAGATCATCAGCGAAAAATAAATCCAGAAATAGAACATACGGCTTCGGTAGACGAAGTATACCGCAACAATCGCCGGCACGGAGAGTACACTCAGAACACCGGACAGAAACACCAGATTCTCGTAATTTTCCTTCTGAATACGTTTTACAAGCGCCGCATGTTCCTCTTCTGAAAAATCGACTCCGAAAAAAGAGTTTGCCTTTGTAAAA
Source organism: Bilifractor sp. LCP21S3_A7 (assembly GCF_052118825.1). Classification (NCBI taxonomy): domain Bacteria; kingdom Bacillati; phylum Bacillota; class Clostridia; order Lachnospirales; family Lachnospiraceae; genus Bilifractor; species Bilifractor sp. LCP21S3_A7. The sequence goes on from NZ_JBQKGL010000023.1 coordinate 8,637, forward strand.
AAATTCATACCCGCTTTCAACTGCTCCCTGTGTCAGATTATAGATAAATTGTGCTACCGCTTCGTACCTTGTGTGAACGGATGCGGCTCACTGCTCGCGTATATTTCCTTCACTGTATTATGCTGTTTTCATTCCGTGCTGTCAATGCCATACTTTTCCCACAGGATTGCTGTGTTTTTATTAGCCGGGATTCTCCCACAGGATTGACACGCCGGGATTCTACCACAGGATTGCTGTTTCTTTCTCCATCCTCGTCAAAAGATGGTATACTGACTGTATTCGTAAATATCAGTACCCTCCCTCTTCACGCCTCGCCGCCACGCTGTAAGGTTCCGGTACTGTTTTCCCGTATATTCTTCTTCCATATATTCTTGAGAAAGGAACCATTTGTGTCGTGAAAAACATTCTGCTTCTTTCAGATGGCTGGCGCCGTTTCATCATATCCGCCTGGAGCACCGGAATCATGCAGTACATGAAGGAGCACGGCGGATTCTCACTTTCCGAATTTCACAGCTGGGGCAACTGGAGCCATGATCCGGAGTTCAACAAGGGCGAGTATTCCATCTTCACCCTTCCGGATTTTTCCTCCTATGACGGCATTATCGCTGATCTCACCTGCATACAGGATACGATTGTGCGCTCCCGCATCGCACAGATGATTGTGAACAGCGGTGTCCCCGCCATTACACTCTGCAACCAGGAGAAAGGGATGACCTGCGTTCGCAGCGACAACTATAACGCCGTCCGACAGCTCTTCAACCATCTGTGGACTGTACATGGCTGCCGCAGCTTCTTTTTTGCCGGAAGCAGCGGTGAAATGTCAGAGTCCGCAGAGCGCAAAGCGGCATTTATCGACTGCTGCTCCCAACACAATATTCCACTCACAAAGGATATGTTCCTGGAAAATGATTTCAGCGTCACCACCGGAATTCAGACAGCGCGGCTGTTCTTCCGATCTGGCAGCACAGGGTCCACCGACGCAGGAACCAATGCAGGCAAAGATGAACCGATCCGCCCAATCCCGGATGCCTTCATCTGCGCCAATGACAACATCGCCATTGGAATTCTCATAGAAATGAAAAAACACGGCTGGCTCTGCCCGCGGGACTTCAAGGTTACGGGCTTCGACAACCTCGACAAGGCCATGTACTATCAGCCCCAGGTCACAACCGTTACCCTTGACCGGGAGCGGATCGCCTATCATGCAATGGAGATTCTCGACCGCATGATAAACGGTCAAAAGGTGCCTGAAAATGTCCACACCCCTGCCCGCATCATCTATGCAGAAAGCTGTGGCTGCCAGACCTCCTCCGAGATCAACTACCGGGCGTACCTGGCCTGGCAGGTCGAGGACAGCATATATGTCGATGACCGAAACGAACGTTTTTCCGCGATGGTCTCCTCGCTGGATCCTTCCCTGTCTCTCCCGGAACTGATGCAGCGCATCGCGGACTCTTATGCCTCAATGGATCTCGACGGTGCCTACATCGTTCTCGACGATCGGATCGGAAGCGGGGAATTAGAGGAAGGCTGTTTTACCATGGAACACCTGAATCTCATCGAAGCCAGAGAAAATGTCCCGGAAGCGCAAAAAGAGCCGGGACGGTTGCGGTCGGACTGTGCGGACAAAGAACGTATCCTGGAAGTGCAGAACGAACCGGGCATGCGGCCCATCCGGTTCAAAAATATAGATGCTCTGAGCAAGCACCTTGACGCGATCCGGGAGGGATCCTATACCCTTGTATTGCCGCTTCATATCCGAAGCCTCTGCGCAGGGTTCGTCATTCTCCGCAATCCTCGTTTTATCATAAAAGAATGGCGTTTTTATGAATTTCAGGATATCGTGCTCCACGCGCTCACCGAATGGGATACAAACCGAAAGCTGGTGAACTCCCTCTCCACCCTTCGCGAGATTTATTACCGTGATCTGCTGACCGGTCTGTACTCCAAGAACGCCTTTGAACCGCGCTTTCTTCCATGGCTCTCAGGCGAGCTTGACAAAGGCAGGTTCATTGCAATATTCTTCCTGGATATTGACGGCTTCAAAGAGATCAACGACACCAGAGGGCACGCCTACGGTGATCACATTCTTCAGGTGACCGCATCCGCTATTCTGCGCGCCGTCCCGCCGGACAATTTCACGTACCGATACGGCGGCGACGAATTTGTTGCGATCATCTCCTGTCAGAACCAGGAAACCATCGCACAAAGCCGCAGGCGTATTCTTGAATTTCTGGCGCAGGATCAGATTTCTGCCAGCATCGGCACCAGCTACCCGGTCCTGGACTGCCCGCCAGACCAGCTTTATTCACGCATCGAAGAATATATTCACGATGCCGACGAGGACATGTACCGCTGCAAAAAGATTCATCACGCGGCACGATAAATGCCCCCTGATCGATCATCCCGGATGCTGTGGAGACGGAATTCATCCCTCAGATGAATACGTCCCACAGCATCTTTGTAAAGTATTCCTGTTCGAAAATAAGATTCAGATTCTAACTTTTTGCAGCCAAAGCACAGCCGAAAGCTAATAGTCTTCTCTCAGTCTCTTTTCAATATCAGAGGCACTGTATAATACTCTGGTTACCGTGACAGCCTCTTCCTTGAACACATAAAATACTGAGTAATTATCTACTAACATTCGCCTAAGGCCTTGCGAGTGCTCCGGTTCAAAGTCTACCAGCCTGAATTTCTCTGGAAAGCAGCCCAGTCCAAGTACACAATCCGCTATTCTGTCATACTGCCCCATAGCATTTTCCGGTGATTGCAAATTAAACGCGATATACTCATATATCCCATCCATATCACGCAATGCTTTCTCAGTAATTTTTACCGGATATTCTCTCATCTATGACTCTCTCTAAATGCTGTAAATGCCGCCTTTGCATCCTGTACTCGTCCAGCTTCAATATCCTCAAAGCCTTCCTGCAATTTTGTATGAATCTCTGCAGTCGTCATTAAATCCGCATTAAGATCATCTGGTGCCTGAGGTAATGCAACTCTAAAAGGGATTCCACCGGTGAGCGTAATCTGCCTTAAATACATATCAATAGCTGTAGACATAGGAATTCCAAGACGTGAAAGCACATCTTCAGCTGACTTTTTCGTTGCAGGATTAACTCGTAAATTGAGTGTTGCCGTTTTCTCCATATTATCCACTCCTTTTGTTCATTGTAACGCTATATACGTTACAATTCAAGCTAGAGTTATGCCCGTTTCAAGTGATAATACATTATTTCAGCTCAATGACCGCCCGCAAGCCCGAGCTCTTCCGCATGATCCTTCATACCGCGAATGCAAATCTCCGCCACTTCCCGGACATCCATCCCAAGCATCTCACAGCCGCAAATGATCAGAGCGCGGTCGCATTTGGCCGCAAAACTCTTACTCTTAAACTTCTTCATGAAACCTTTAATATCCATGTCGGTGATTCCGTTTGGCCGCATCCGTGCCGCTGCCTGAATAATGCCGCTGAGCTCATCCACGGTAAAAAGGCTTTTCTCCATGTCGGTCTCCGGCTTCACATCCGTGCAGATGCTGTACCCGTGGCTCATGATTGCTCTCACATCCTCTTCCGGAACCCCCTCGCCGAGAAGCTCCTTTTCCGTATGCTGCAGATGCTCTTCCGGAAATTTCTCATAATCATAGTCATGGAGATACCCGACCGCCTCCCAGTGCTCCCTGTCCGCCCCGAAATGCTCTGCCATCGCACCCATACACGCCGCCACGTTCGCCGCATGCAGCTTCAGATGTTCCTCCGAAACCATCGTATCATTGATCCGTTTTGCCTCATCAATTGTCAGTTTTTCCATGTCTGCCGCTCCTTTAATGTCAAATGTACCACCATTATGCGTTTTTCAATTTTTATGTCAACGTCATCTTTTTACCTCTGAGGTTCTTTCATCAAGCTCTCTGCTGCCAATATCTTTTCATTTCCCGATCCACAACCCCTCTGCCGGCGATATCTTTTCATCTCCCGATCCATAAGCCCTCTGCCGGAAGTATCCTTTCATTTCTCGATTCTGGATGATGCCGCAGCATAAAACGCCGGATACGTTTCCTTCAAATACCGCACATTTCCGACCCAGTTCATCAGCATGAGACGAAGAACCTCTTCAAAATCCTGATTAAAGTGGTAGATATCCTCCTTTGACAGATCATCCCAGGTTCCACGAAGTCGGAATTCATCCATCAGATGAAACACGCCCCACAGCATTTCCGTGAAGCATTCATGTTCGATGATCAGCGGGTTGGATGCGATCACCAGAATATTGGTCTGGTTCGCCGTTATGATCTGCCGCGCCTTTGTATACCCGGCCGCGTCAATGTGAACCGCCAGCTTTACTTCCTGTATTCTTTTCCGGATCTCCTCTTCCGTTCCGGGCAGATCTGCTCCCGACCTCACGACCTCGTGGATGAAAGCATCCGCGTTCGTCATCCCGAGAATCTCGTGCATCAGGTAAGCTCCCATACCTGTGAAAAACGAGCTTGTCAGCATTCTCGTTTTTTCCAGGCGGTCTTTTTTCTCCCGATCATTTATGATCTCCCCGACAGCCAGGGTCGCGATCGCTATCGTGACCGGCATAAACGCCAGGTCCTGAAGAATGTAGAACGCTGTCGTTCTCTCATCGTGGAAAATCGCAATCTGCAGCAGGTAAATCGCCGCCGACACCGCAATCAAGATCATTACCACTTTCCGGGTTGTCTTTCTATCCATACACACCTCCGCTGCATAATTGTTTACAGCTGTATTTCTGCCCTTGCACACCTCCGCTGCTAAGCGGAAACCGGATCTTCCTTCATATACGTCCCAGTCATCTCATCATATTTGCAAAAGAATTTCTCCTTACGATAATATCACAAGAATAAAATTGTAACCACTTCACATCAATGCAAAGGATCCTCCCATGCCCGACCGGCCGATATACGGACGCGCATGGAAGGATCCCCGCGAATAAATACAAAAATATATGGTCAGGGTTTAGTCGAGATGATAGATTTCCTCCATATCTGACCAGAATTCCCCTTCTTTTCTGTCATCCAGCGGCTGCATCAACGGCTTCACATGATCCCACCAGTCCTGTGTAGCCGGGTCTGCTGCCATCATTGCCATATCCCGGTCGTAATCGTCTCCGTCATACTCGAAGTAAGTAAAGAGATAATCTCCTCTCGAGTAAATCGAATAATTCTTCAGGTGACATTTCCGGATCATCTCGTTGACACCGGGAAACGGATTCGCGTGATATTTTTTATACTGTTCCAGATCACCCGGCTTTATCCGGATCATCTGTCCGAATCTCTTATTCATCAGTATCTCCACCTCCTGACAGAGTCAAGCTCTCACAATCTGTTAGTCGTAAATTTTGGTTGCTTCATCAAACAGAGCTTTTACATTCCTCGGCGGAACATCCGGCTGCAGACCCTCATGGCTCGGTGAAATAATCAGTCCGGTGGGGAACAATTCCCGCAGCTCCCGGACCTTTGCACGAACCTGCTCAGGGGTTCCGTTCGGAAGCAGATCCTGTGTATCCACGCCTCCGCAGAAGGATACCTTACCCTCGAATTTTTCCTTCAGGTTCTTCGCATCCATGCCTGCGGCAAGTGCCTGAATCGGGTGGATGGCATCTACACCTGCCTCGATCAGCATGGGGATCGCATCCACAATGGATCCGCATGAATGATATATGATTTTTACACCGTAAGAATGCGCCTGATCAATCAGCTTTTTCGCTCCGGGAAGAATGAACTCCCGGATAACCTGCGGGCTGACCATAAGGCCCCGCTGGCTTCCGATATCATCTCCGATCAGCATCGCATGAACCTTCCCCTTTGTCGCCTCGAGGAATATCTTCTGTGCCTTTAAATAAAAGTCCACGATATGGTCATCCACATAATGTACCATCTCCGGATCCTCTATCATATTCATCAGGGCAGTCTGCATTCCGAACGCCGCGCATGTGTCCTGAAAGTGACAGGCCCACATCAGAGCAAAAACCGTCTTGTCCGCCGGTGCCTCTTCTACTCTTCTTTTGCATTCTTCAACGCTGATATATTTCTCCGGATCCGGCCAGGGGAAATTGACTGCCTTCACATCGTCCAGATCCTCACAATGTGCGAAGCACCCGTCAGCCGTAAGTGTCCTGTGCTCCGTGTCCACATTACTTCCGTTCATGTACCAGTCAAACGCTGCAAAGATGGCCGAACAATGCGGCGACTCGTATGGGATATCCACAGCGTAGAAATCATCTCCGCACACCTTCTTCAACTCATTGACATTGTCCACTCCATAAAACTCGCAAAGCGCCGGCACAGCGGCAAGTGTCGGGTCTCCCAGCCAGCAGGCGGGACGATCTACCGGTCTGCGTTCAATGGTTGCGTAAAATCTTTCAATGCTATTCATTCTCTGGACCTCTCTTACACAAAATATAATTCGTAGATTTCACTTCGTACGTTCCACTTCATGTGTTTCAATTCACACGTTTCAGAACTTCGTATGTTTCACAATGTGATAACAACTTCAAATATCAACTTCAAATACAGCACAACGCTCAGAATATTAATGTCTGCAGGATTACCCGGCTGTGCAGCACGTTGAATTTTACAGCATTTATGTTTATTGTGTGCTCACCTGTTTTTTCTTCTTATCATCACGAATCCGGAAAATGCCTCCAGACAGCTTTGTACTCATGATCAGCACGATCAGAAGCAGTGCTCCCCAGATCAGGCTTGCATAATATGTATTAAGATTTGCAAACATATTTACACCGGAAGCAATGATCTGAATGATAACAATTGCCAGAAGGAGATCGGAGATCTTTCCCATTCCTCCGTCCGGCAGAATACCGGCAAGGACAAGGATCAGAATCACCCGCATCACATAGGACGAACCATAATCCGCCTTGGCGGATGCCATTGTCGATACCATGATCAGGCTGCCTACACCGGAAATCAATGCTGTGAGCACAAATGTAAGAATGACCACACGGTCGGTGTTGATGCCGGAATACCGCACCGCTTTAACATTCGTTCCGATCATGTAAATCATCTCTCCGTACACCGTGTAGCGAATGATCAATGCACAGCCAATAAACGCGACGATAAAGATAAACAGCGGAAACGGAAGAAAACCAAACAATTGTGAGTGCCCGATTTCTGTATACATAGCAGGAAGGCCGGTAACGGTATTTCCCTGTGTGAGGGCCGTGGATAAGCCCTGCCATACCAGCTGCATGGCTATCGTAGCCATGACCGGAGGAATTCCCAGTTTTGTGACAAGTATTCCATTAATACAGCCGCCAATCAGGCAAATCAGAAGCATGATCAGAATTCCTGCCAGAATAACAGCACGTACATGCCCTTCGGACGCTCCCTCCGGTGCGTTTGCCGCCATAAACCGCACGGCAAATATCGTTGCAAAATTTCCCAATGCCACAAATGACATATCAATATTGCCGGTTAAAAAACAAAACATTACGCCGAGTGTCATCAGACCGTACTCGGGAAACTGCATCGCCATTCCGTACCATGCATCGCCAGTCCACAGAAGGCTTCCCCTGGTAATGGAGAAAAACACCAGAACTGCAGCCAGCATAACGAGAAGCATGACCGTGTATTGGTTTTTATTTGCGAAACTCTTGAATTTCATCTGTCCCAGCCTCCTTATCTGCGCTGTCTCTTTGCCTGTACGGCTGAGATCGTAATGCCGATCAATATCACCAGTCCATTGAAGAAATTCTGCCAATAAGAGTCGATTCCTACCAGGAGCATGCTGTTGGACACAACCGTGATCAGCCCGATCGCGCAGATTGTTCCAAACACAGTGCCTTCTCCTCCGAAGATACTCGCTCCTCCCAGGATAACCGCTGGAATAATTGCCATTTCCTTACCGACCATGGCCTTCGGGATGGACTGTCTTGCAAGACAAACCCGTACCATTCCGATGAATCCCGCGAGTGCGCCGACTACAACGTACAGGATAAATTTTGTGCGCTTCACATTATATCCTGCCCGTTCCGCGGATACTTCATTGCCTCCGATTGCGTAAAGCGCACGGCCGAACATTGTTTTCCGAAGAATGAACGAGGTTACGGCGATCATGATGATCAGAAAAACAATTGAAGTTGTCAGCGTCGACCGCTGTCCCTGTGAATTGTAAACCTCAAAGAAATAACTCTCGCCAAGCGCCCGGAACGATGCGGGAAGAGTCGAGGTTATTTCCTTCATCTGAAATAATCCCATGGTCAGACCGGTGAAAAATGTCTGTGTACCCAGCGTAACGATCATCGTATTGAGCTTGAAATTCGCGATAATCCAGCCGTTAAAGGCTCCAAGTATTGCTCCAAAGAGTATTGCAAGCAGAAATCCCGCAAGCGGATTTGTCTCACACCACCCCTGATTGACACAGATCGTCGTTGCCGCCGAATATGCAAATGCGGAAATTGCCGGAAATGACAGATCAAATCCGCCGGAAATCATAACGATCAGACAGATCAGCGCGAACATACCATCTACTACCATGCCCCGGAGAATCGTGACGAGCGTCGTCGGTTCCAGCAGCTGCCCGTGAGAGATGATCTGAACCCCCACCACCAAGGCGATGAGAACAATAAAAATATAAAATTCCGTCCGTTTCGTCAGACGTTTCCAAGCTGTTTTGTTCATTGCAGATGCCCCCTCAGTGAATGATTTCCGTGATCCTCTGATCCGTGATTTCTTCTGATTTCATCTCTCCGACAATCGAGCCTTCTTTCATGACAATGACCCGACTGCAGTTCGTCACGACCTCAGATATATCATCCGATATAATAATGACCGCCAGCCCCTTATGCGCCAGACCGTGCACAAGATGGTGAATATCCTGCTTGGCGCCGATGTCAACACCTACAGTCGGCCCGTTCAGAATCAGAATATCCAGATTATTGTTCATCCACTTTGAGAGAACAATCTTCTGCTGATTGCCTCCGGACAGTGTCTGTGCATATTTGTGAGGATCATCCGTTGCGATCGAAAATGTCTTCACCCACTTGCAGGCCTCTGAAAAAAGCTTACGATGGTTCAGAATTCCTCTTCTGGAAACCTTATCAAGAGATGCAAGCATGATATTGTCCGCGATCGGCTGCCGCATACACAGTCCTTCTGTCAGGCGATCCTCCGGAACATATCCAATCCGAAGCTCTTTTGCCTTTACCGGCGATTTGATATTGACCGGCTGTCCGTTCAGAAGAATTTTCCCCGAATCCGGATGGATGAGGCCAAACAGACTCATGGCAAGCTCTGTGCGGCCCGAACCAAGCAGTCCGGTAATTCCCAGAATTTCTCCCTTTCTCAGCTGGAAACTAATATCGTGATAATAAGGATCTGCGCTCAGTTTTTCTACCTCGAGCACCGGTTTTTCCTGGATGTGCTCCGGAACAAACGGGTCCGGCTGAATCCTTCTTCCGGTCATATAATAGGAAAAATCATCCGCAGTCAGCTCTGTGGTGGGCCCTTCAAAGACATTCTTTCCGTTACGCATGATACATACGTCATCCGAAATTTCAAAAATCTCTTCCACCTTATGACTGATAAACATAATGGCGATTCCCTCTTCCTTCAGTTTTCTCACAGTACGGAAAAGAGCATCTACCTCTCTCTTGGTGAGCGCTGTCGTCGGCTCATCCATGATGATCAAACGGGCATTGAAGAGAAGTGCCCGGCAGATAGCCACCAGCTGTTTATCCGCCACGCTCAGCTCTCCCATTTTTACATCCAGATCAATCTGGTATCCGATTCTGGCCAGTGCCTCCTCAGCGGTCTTCGTCCACCGTTTACGATCAACGATTTTCCTGCGGTCTGTTATCTCTGAATTGATCGCCAGATTCTCGCGAACCGTCAGATTCGGAAAAATGGAAAGATCCTGGTAGATAACCTGAATTCCGAGCCGGGTCGCCTCAGCCGGTGTGATTCTGTCCAGCTTCTGTCCCTGAAAAATGACCTCTCCCTCATCCCTCACGTATACACCGGATATAATTTTTACCAGGGTAGATTTCCCGCATCCGTTCTCCCCGGCAAGACACATTACCTTTCCCGGACGGATATGGAAATTCACATGATCCAGTGCCTGCACTCCGGCAAACGCTTTGCAGATACCGGACATCTCAAGTAAATATTCTGACATTGATTCAAGCTCCTTCTCTATTGATATCACAGGCTTCACTTCGTAGAACAGGAAGAGAATGCAGCGGGATTCTGCGCCCTTCGCGATGTTACCTCTCTGTCGCGATGTTCGCGTTAAGAAAGCCGGGTGTTATATCGCAGAGATCCGGCCATCCTGCCAAATGCAGAACCAGGCCGGATCTCCTTTTCGTAAACGAGATAAAACACGCTGCGCGAGTTTTATCTCGCTATCGCGACGCTCGCCGCACACGAATACTTCGCATTCGGCTGCGGCTCACTGTTCGCGTAAATCAGAATCCGAAATCGTCTACATTGTCGTTTGTGATTGCAATTGCGCCATCACCAACGATCACCTTATCATTCAGCTTAACCGCCTCATAGCCTTTTTCCTGCAGATCCATTCCGTCTTCAATCTTCTTTCCGTTGAACAAATCTACACCGGCATTCAGCATAACCTTAGCTGATATTGACGGATCCCAGAGCGCGACACTCTGAAGCGTACCGTCTGCCAGATAATCCTTTACCTCACTGGGCATTGCAACGGAAATTGCGAATACCTTGCCCTGCAGTCCAAGCTCCTGAATCGCACGCGCTGCACCAGGTGCATCAAAGGAACCGGTTCCCAGAATTCCCTTCAGATCCGGATATTTCTGCAGCAGCTGCTTGGTAAGCTCATAAGCTTTCTCTGCATCAGAATCATCCGCCACTCTCTTATCCGCTACAAGCTCCATGTCCGGATATGCTTCTTCCTGTCGCGCAACTGCTGCATCTGCCCAGTTATTCTGTGACTCCATCGTCATAGATCCGACCATGGTGATATACTGTCCCTTTTCACCCATGGATGATGCCAGCTGATCCATCAGGAAGCCGCCCATTCCGGCCTCATCAAAAGCTTCCACATCATAATCGATATTCTCCATTCCGGAAGCCTCTGTCGAGATCACGATAATTCCTTTGTCTCTGGCCTGCTTGCAGATCGCCTCACACGCGTCCGGATCATTGGGCGAGAAGCAGAGGATATCAACGCCCTGATTTACCAGATCCGTCATGATCTGAACCTGTGCCGCCGCGTCGATTTCCGTCGGGCCTTTGTAAATAACATCGTATCCCGTGTCCTTCGACCATTCTTCAACGCCCTTCTGCACGTAATCCCACCATGCCTGGCCCATGACCTTCGGCACAAATGCGATGGTCGGTGTGTCTCCGGTCTCGGCTTTCTTTACCTCCGCAGCAGCTTCTACCGCGGAAGTTGCGGATACCGATGTGCTCTCCGACGCTTCCTTCGTATCGGAGGATGCCTTTGCCGAACTGTCCGCGGTTTTCCCGGAGGAGCCGCAAGCTCCCATCGTCAGTGCCATTGCAGCAGATAGTAACGTAACCAGCAGCTTCTTTTTCATTTTCCATTTCCTCCTCATGAATAAATTAAAAATTTAATAACAGCGCTCCTGCAAATGTTATATCTACTGTAATCTTTTATAATATTATTAGGAATTCAATTTTTTCATGCATGTTGTCTTTTTTTTCAGATGTTGTTTTATAAATCCGAACAACAAATCGCCGCCACCCGTGAAACGGGTGGTTCGGTCCGGGCTATAAGCCCGTGTTGCTAGGCCAGCGTCTCAAGGCGCTGGCTTTCACTTTATGGCTACGGGAAGTTTCTTT
>NZ_JBQKGL010000024.1:0-5239 GCF_052118825.1 Bilifractor sp. LCP21S3_A7
AGCCAGGATCAAACTCTCATAAAAAAGATTGATTCGTTCAGAATTAACACTTGGCTAATTCATCCCTTTTTACTGTTTTAAAGGATCGTAATCAATTCGTTATCTCCCTGCTAGGCAGTTCAATAACCCGTTGAATACTTTCGATCGTTCAAACAAAAATTTTATAAAACTTCATTTGAATTTTCGAGGATGTGTTTTACTGTTCAGTTGTCAATGTTCATTCTGTAATACTTTCGCCATAACTCAGCGACAACTGTATTACTTTTGTTTTGTCGCTGTATCTCGGCGACAAATGATACTTTACCACCCGGTTATAGGATTGTCAACAGGAAATTGTAGATTTTTTGAAGAAAATTTCAGCGTCCGTTTATCCTTTAATTACGCGGTTTTTTCACTTCTGTTATTATATATCGTGGTTATTGTATGTATTGTGTCGTCAATTCGTTCATTTTGTTGGCATATCCTCTGCACATCAAATGATACAGCTCTTATATTTGGAAAATCCGGGATGGACTGTTCCTTTCATTGACCGGTGTCTCAATGGAAGGGATTACAAAATCCGAATCGAGAACTGCGTCAGATCGTTGCACACCACTCCACAGCAAAGTCAATCAGCTTCCGGACATTGTCCGTCAGCGGCATATCCTTCCTCACAACTGCCGCAACCTTCCAGAGCGGATGTTCCTCGAACGAGATTTTCCGCAGATCATCGCTTCCCATATCCTCAAAAATAAAGTCCATGGAGACCGTGTTGCCTTCCTGCTCCCGGCACAGCTTGTAGCAAAGGCTGAAGCCACTCGTGTTGAAATACACGTCCAGATCAGCACCTTCCTTTCTGCAGGTTTCCTCCAGAATATGGTGAATCATGAAATTACCATTTTCGATAATCACCGGCTCCTCGCTGATTTCCTTTACAGACACTTCATTTCTGTCGTAATATCTGCTCTTCCTGTGTGTAATAAAAAAAATCTCTCGCGAAAAAAGCGGTATATATTTCAATTCCGGGTCTTTCTTCACATACGGAACAAATCCAAGATCATATTTCCTGTTTCTGACATTTTCTTCAATATATATATCCGGAAATTCCATATAATCCAGCCGCACGCCGGGATTCTGATCCGTGAATGTATGGATGAACTCGGGCGACAACAGACGCAGAACCCCATACGCGGAAACCAGGCGCAAGAAACCCTTTTCCTGTTTTTTCAGATCACTGATGGAATCCGTCATTCCATTGTAATCCGCGATGATCCGGCACGCATGACCGTAAAAAATCTTTCCATACTCATTCAGCGCCACTCCCTTCTGGGAACGGACCAGAAGCTCTGCGCCAACTTCTTCCTCCATTCTGCGAATGGTCTGACTCACCGCCTGCGGGGAGAGAAACATTGCCTCCGCGGCTGCGGTAATGCTCTTTTTTTCACAGACCTCAATGAAACATTCCATATCCTTCAGATTCATTTTGCCCACTTCCTGTTAAATGCTCAACACGAAAAAAATCTCCGGGAACTCTGCTGAATTGTGATTTTGTGCGTGCACTGCCGGGAATCCCTTCCAAACGAGATAAAACACGCTGCGCGAGTTTTATCTCGCTATCGCGACGCTTGCCCCACACGAATGCTTTGCATTCGGCTGTGGCTCGCTGTTCGCGTAAATTACAAAAAAGAAGCAGCCTTGTATAAGAACTGCCTCTTTCTTTTCCCTGTCTTCAATATATTCCACTGTCAGAAACCTGTCAACACAGCGGATTTCTCCTGTTCAGGCATATATTGGGAATTGCTTCTGTTCACCCTTTATGCAACCCATTCTGACGGCAAAAATCCTGGTTCAGGCATACATTGAGAATTACTTCTGTTCATCCTCCGCGTATGGCTGCAGTTCATCATAGGAAACCGGCTCCGGATCTCCCTCTCCGATGAAATTGCAGAACGGATGCGGCTTTCTGTAGAAGTTCAGCGTCAAATACTGATTTCTATACTGTCCCGCAGCATCAAATCCATACTTGTAATCGATGATATCTTCAAGATCAATATCCGCATACGCAATGCCTTCCTCACCGGACGGAACATAATCGCTTCTGAGATTTCCATCCGGTCCGATGATCGCGGTATGACCCTGCTTCAATGTCTTGAAATATGCCAGACGGTCCTCCTCAAGTTTGCCATTTTCATCGGTGCACAGCATCTTATACAGACGGTCATCATACACGGAGCTGGTCATCAGGACAAATGCGCCGGTCTGTATCGCATATGCCTTGCTTGCGATATCATCATCGAAATATCCGGGCCAGGAAGCGACATGAACCTGCTCATTCTGGGCATTCATCGCTGCGATATCCAGAGCTACATCATGCTCCCAGCACTGGCATCCGCCGAGTCTTCCAAGCTCCGTATCGAATACCGGCATCAGGGAACCGGAACCGTCGCCCCAGATCAGACGTTCTGCGACAGACACTCTCATCTTCCGATGCTTGCCCATCAGATTTCCCTTGTTGTCAAACCAGAACTGTGTGAGATAAAGGGATCCGCCGTCTTTTTCCGATCCGGAGATGCATACATAAATATCGTTATCCCTTGCGGCCTGGCTGATTTTTGCAAGTGCATCGTTGGGAACCTCTACCGCGTTGAGGTAAAGCTGATGGTAAAATCTCGGGACATAGTCAAGTGCTCTTCCAAGGAAAGCAAACCAGGGATATCCGGGCAGGAATCCCTCCGGAAAACCGATCAGCTTTGCACCATTATCGGCAGCTTCCTTAATGATTTTTACGGACTTTTCAACCGTTGCCGCAAGATCAAGATAAACCGGTGCCGCCTGTACTGCCGCTACTTTGTATTTCGGATAATTTGCCATGATTGATTTCCTCCTTTACCAGATTCTGCTGACATTGCTCATGCTTTTCTCTCCCGGGATAAAAGAAAAAGGCACCGGTGAGGTTTCCCTCTCCCGACGCCTTTGTCTTCGATGCTCATAATATATATCCATTTTTCAAAAAAAGAAATCAATCTGTACTTGACAGGTGTCAATTGATTCTTGATACACACCTGTCAATCGATCCCTGATGCACCGATGTCAACCAGCTCTTGATGCACCACTGTCAGCCAGTCCCTGATACGGTATTTGAGTTTCTCTGCCGCTCTTATGTCTTGAAAACCATTTATCATTTATGTTTTAATATGATCAAGGGAAAATCTGGCGACCGTCGGTTCCGCCGGCGACATTCTTCTCCCGAATGTCCAGCAGATGCTCTGACGCCTCCGGGAGGATACCGGCGTGCGATACCTGCGTTTCAACGGTATTTTTTCCGACCGCCTCTTCGTCACTGCTGCCGATGCATCCGAAAATCCTGTTTACAATTTTGCCTATGTCGATATGGTGCTGGATTTTCTGCATTCCATCGGTCTCAGGCCCTGGATCCAGTTATCCTTCATGCCCCGGGTCCTTGCTCTGCATCCGAATAAATACCTGTTCAACGACAACGTCAGACAGCCCCGCGTGAAAAATATTCTGGATAACTATGACCGGCTAAGCATCTATGTTTTCTGGTCTCTCACCGATCTCATGTCCGATGCGCCGATTCCGGAGCTGCCGTTCTTCGGCGGCGGCGGACTCTTTACCCGGAAGGGAATCCCGAAGGCAAGCTACTTTGCTTTCTTCCTGCTGGCAAAGCTTGGCTCCGCTCTCGTTGAAAGAGGCGACGGCTATTTTATGACAGAAGAAAACGGCACTTACCAGATCCTTATGTACAACTATCAGCATTTTTCAACTTATACGCAAATGGGGAAAAATTTGACATGACAAGAACGGACCGTTACACCGTCTTTGCCAACAAAGAGCCTAAAATTTTGCATGTAAGAACTGAGAATCGCCTCCGCCTCAGAGGACGGAATCCTATGTTTTGATGAAAAGCTGGAACTGCTTGAGATACGGCTCGCCGTGCTCGAACCAGTGGCAACAGGTACACTCAAGAAAACAGATTCAAATAATAGTATCAGGAGGAATCAGAAGTGAAAGAATTAAGATCAGATTTGCGTGACAAAATTTTAAATATGGAGCTTCTGCCGAATCAGGCAGCTCTGTTTTACATCGGACAGGTCGGTTTCATCATCAAATACCAGAACACCTATACTATGATTGACGGCTATCTGTCAGACTACGTGGACAAAAACTGCAGCTCCGCTCTCGTCAGATGGGAACGGCTTTATCCCGCTCCGATACAGGCGGAGAATCTTGATTTTCTTGATTTCATTTTCTGCACTCACGCCCACTTTGATCACGCAGATCCCTGGACAATCCATAAAATCGCAGAAGTGAACCACAAAGCCATCTTCATCGGTCCTTCCTCTGTCTGCAGCGTCTATTCCGATTGCAGCGTTCCAGCGAAACAGATCCTGCAGCCCGTCATAGACAGTCCAACCGTACTCGATCCCGGTCATAAAATATCATTCACGATGATTCCGGCCGCGCATGAAGAACTCCACCCGGATCAACAGGGCGGCTTTGCGGAAGTCGGCTACCGTATATCCTTCGGGCATGCCACCATTTATCACTCAGGCGACTGCTGCCCATACGACGGCCTGGAATCCAGGATCATGAATTGCGACGCACTGATTCTTCCCGTCAACGGGCGGGATTACTATCGGAGGAACGTGAAAGACATTATCGGCTGCTTTGACAGCACGGAAGCAATTACCCTTGCCGCAGACACGCATGCTGGCATGCTTATCCCCGTGCACTGGGACCTGTACCACGTGAACGAGATCAACCCGGGAACCTTTGTGGATCTCGCCCACCGCCTGCATCCGGAACTTCCTTTTCACATCTTTGTTCCCGGAGAAGGTTACATATTATCAGTTTAATTGTGATGATGCCATCTCCAGACTCCTTGAAAATCCATCTGATTCGTAGATCACAAGTTTTCACATTCAGTTTTCATGTTGGGTGAAAAAAATCCGGCAAATACTGATTTCTCAGCATTTGCCGGATTTCATCTGCTTATTTAAAAAGCAGGGGATGAGAGAATCGAACTCCCGCTAAAAGTTTTGGAGACTTCTGTCATGCCATTTGACCAATCCCCTGTATTACTCAAGATATGTAAATGACCTGGCTAATGTACCAACATAAAAATCATAACACATACCTTCAAAACTGAACACACAAACTCTTCCCGGGAATCCGTCTCCGGATTCCCTCTTTTCCTTCCAACTTATGCTTCAGGTCAAACCCTCGACCGATTAGTAAC
>NZ_JBQKGL010000025.1:0-2931 GCF_052118825.1 Bilifractor sp. LCP21S3_A7
TCTACGCTAAGATCTGAAGGCACGGCCATTTTACAATAGGTCAAACATAAAGGGCGCAGGGCGGATGCCTTGGCACTGAGAGCCGAAGAAGGACGTGATTAACTGCGAAAAGCCGCGGGGAGACGTACATAGTCATTGATCCGCGGATGTCCGAATGGGGAAACCCGCATGAGCAAACCTCATGCATCCATACATGAATCCATAGTGTATGGAGGGAGACCTGCTGAACTGAAACATCTAAGTAGGCAGAGGAAAAGAAAGAAAACTCGATGTCCCAAGTAGCGGCGAGCGAACCGGACAGAGGCCAAACCGGAGTGCATGCATTCCGGGGTTGTGGACAGCCAGAACGTACTGAAGAAGGCAGCCGAATAAGTTTGGGAAACTTATCCATAGAGCGTGAGAGACGCGTAGGCGAAACCGGAAGCAGACAAGGCTGCACCAGAGTACCACGGGACACGGGAAACCCTGTGGGAAGCCGGAGGGACCACCCTCCAAGCCTAAATACTCTCAGTGACCGATAGCGCATAGTACTGTGAAGGAAAGGTGAAAAGAACCCCGGGAGGGGAGTGAAAGAGAACCTGAAACCCTGTGTCTTCAAACTGTTGGACACCGATACATGACCGGTGGACAGCGTACTTTTTGTAGAACGGTCCGGCGAGTTGCCGGTGCTGGCGAGGTTAAGGACTGAAGGTCCGGAGCCGAAGGGAAACCAAGTCTTAAGAGGGCGGTATGAGTCAGTACAGGCAGACCCGAAACCGGGTGATCTACCCATGACCAGGCTGAAGCTGGCGTAAGAGCCAGTGGAGGGCCGAACGCACATCTGTTGAAAAAGGTGGCGATGAGTTGTGGGTAGGGGAGAAATTCCAATCGAACCCGGAGATAGCTGGTTCTCCTCGAAACAGCTTTAGGGCTGGCCTCGTTCGAGATCCGTGGAGGTAGAGCACTGAATTTGCAAGGGGGCGTCAAAGCTTACCAAGCGATATCAAACTCCGAATGCCACGTGACCGATGGACGGGAGTCAGACTGCACGAGATAAGTTGGGCAGTCAAAAGGGAAAGAGCCCAGACCCGCGGCTAAGGTCCCAAAGTGTGTGTTAAGTGGTAAAGGATGTGGGATCTCCAAGACAACCAGGATGTTGGCTCAGAAGCAGCCACACATTTAAAGAGTGCGTAATAGCTCACTGGTCGAGAGGTCCTGCGCCGAAAATGTCCGGGGCTGAAACACAACACCGAAGCCTGGGAATGTATTTATACATTGGTAGAGGAGCATTGCATACCTGGGGAAGCAGTACCGTAAGGAGCTGTGGAGGGTATGGAAGAGAGAATGCCGGAATGAGTAGCGAGAGAGAGGTGGGAATCCTCTCGGCCGAATATCCAAGGTTTCCAGGGTAAAGCTGATCTTCCCTGGGTAAGTCGGGGCCTAAGGCGAGGACGAGAGTCGTAGCCGATGGACAGCAGGTTGAGATTCCTGCACTATGATATGACAGAACTGTGGGGACGTATGTGGAGAGCCGGGGCGCGGAATGGAAAGCCGCGTGCAAGCGAAGAGGTGTGTGGCAGGCAAATCCGTCACATAAGCCAGAGCCGTGATGCGGACCGAAATAAAGTAGGGAAGCCGGTGAGCCATGTACCGAGAAAAGCCGCTATTGTTCATATGATACCCGTACCGTAAACCGACACAGGTGGGTGAGGAGAGAATCCTAAGGCCGACGGAAGAAGCATTGTTAAGGAACTCGGCAAAACAGCCCCGTAACTTCGGGAGAAGGGGTGCCCTTGAAAGAGGGCCGCAGTGAACAGGCTCAAGCAACTGTTTAGCAAAAACACAGGTCTATGCGAAACCGAAAGGTGAGGTATATGGGCTGACGCCTGCCCGGTGCTGGAAGGTTACGAGGAGGGGTTAACAGAAATGTGAAGCTCTGAATCCAAGCCCCAGTAAACGGCGGCCGTAACTATAACGGTCCTAAGGTAGCGAAATTCCTTGTCGGGTAAGTTCCGACCCGCACGAAAGGCGTAATGATTTGAGCACTGTCTCGACAATGCATCCGGTGAAATTGAAGTACCAGTGAAGATGCTGGTTACCCGCGCCAGGACGGAAAGACCCCATGGAGCTTTACTCCAGTTTGATTCTGGGGTCTGGTAATGCATGTACAGGATAGGTGGGAGGCTATGAAGGAAGTACGCCAGTATTTCCGGAGCCGCTGTTGGGATACCACCCTTGCGTTACCGGGCTTCTAACCTGCGCCCGTTACCCGGGCGGGGGACAAAGTCAGACGGGGAGTTTGACTGGGGCGGTCGCCTCCGAAAGCGTATCGGAGGCGCCCAAAGGTTCCCTCAGGATGGTTGGAAACCATCCAAAGAGTGCAAAGGCAGAAGGGAGCCTGACTGCGACAGCGACGGTTGGAGCAGGTACGAAAGTAGGGCTTAGTGATCCGGTGGTATTAAGTGGGAATGCCATCGCTCAACGGATAAAAGCTACCCTGGGGATAACAGGCTTATCACTCCCAAGAGTTCACATCGACGGAGTGGTTTGGCACCTCGATGTCGGCTCATCGCATCCTGGGGCTGTAGTAGGTCCCAAGGGTTGGGCTGTTCGCCCATTAAAGCGGTACGCGAGCTGGGTTCAGAACGTCGTGAGACAGTTCGGTCCCTATCCGGCGTGGGCGGAGGAGTTTTGAAAGGAGCTGTCCTTAGTACGAGAGGACCGGGATGGACAGACCACTGGTGTACCGGTTAGACCGCCAGGTCTATGGCCGGGTAGCCAAGTCTGGAAGGGATAAACGCTGAAGGCATCTAAGCGTGAAGCCCCCCTTAAGATGAGAACTCCCATTCGAAAGAAGTAAGACCCCTTAAAGACGATAAGGTTGATAGGGCAGAGGTGGAAGTGCCGTAAGGCATGGAGCTGACTGTTACTAATCGGTCGAGGGTTTGACCT
>NZ_JBQKGL010000026.1:0-2447 GCF_052118825.1 Bilifractor sp. LCP21S3_A7
AGCTGTCAGTAGAAGAACGGAAGTGGCTGAAAAAGATTGCGGAAAAATCCGACTTGCTGAAGAATCCAAAACCGCAGAGAGGACGAAGATAAAAAATGCCTGAACGGCGGTTCTGGTTTTTCAGAACCACCATCCAGGCATTTTGTTTAGTAATAGAAAAAGGTGCAGTTGATTATTGCGTATTGTCAATCTCTCTCAAACCGGGTAGTAAAAATACGGCAAGCGCAACGATGATAATGCCAATTCCGCAAATGACAAACCATTTCTCAACTCCCAGCCGCTCCGCCAGAGGCCCGGAAATGACAAGGCCAAACGGCATGGCGAGGGAAGCGGCGCTTGTCAGTAGAGAAAAAACTCTCCCCAGATATTCTGGTTTGACCGTTTCTTGAAAAATCGCATTTTGCACACCGTAAAATGGAGCGGAAATTCCCATAACAGTACAGCACACAACAAAGACAAGAAATGCGTCTGGCGGCAAAAGCCCGGAGAGCATATTGCTAACGCCCATCAGGAGAACGGAAAGACCGATGGTGTACCGCCGTTTCTTAAAACCGCCCCAAATGCTCAGAATGACTCCGCCAAGCAGCATACCAACCGCAAAAGCAATTTCAGCGGCAGAGGCATGGGCCGGTGTTCCTTTGAAGTATGACATACAGATGAGAGGAAAAAGCGTACTGATTGGCATATAAAAGAACATATAAATTACACCAATCCAGAGCAGAGCAAAGAGGCCCCTGTTTTGCTTTAATACCACATACCCCTCTTTCATATCCTGTAAAAACTGTTGTCTTTTCGTTTCTGGACATAGTTCAGGCGTTGGTATGGACGAAATCGCAACAGTCACACAGGCAAGGATTGCACCCACAATATCTAACAATATAATTGCATTAAGAGGCCAAACAGCATATAAAAACGCTGCGGCAGCTGGACTGATAATCGCACTTACTGCTTGCATGGTCTGCGTGTAACCAGCGCATTTTGTAAGTTCCTCTTTTGGCACAATCATAGGTGTTGCTGCGCTGAATGCTGGAGAATGAAAAGCAGTTCCCGCACTTCGGATTAACAGGACAACCATAATAGACCATACGGGCAATTCCATGTAAAACGCCACCAGCGCCAGAATACCGCCAGCGGCGGCAATTATCAAATCCGCACCAATCATTACGCTTTTACGGCTGTGCCGGTCAACAAAAGCACCTGCAAACGGGCCTAAACAGGCTTGCGGCAAAAATCCAATCAGTGTTGCCGCCGTCAATATGATTGCAGAATTAGTTTTCGCAACCAAATAAAAGATAATGGCCATTTGCAAAATACCGCTGCTAATAAAGGATATTGCTTGTCCGGCAAGAAGTGTAAAATAAGTTTTTCTCCATGAATTGTTGTTTTGGGTCATAATGCGAACCTCCTTTTTTATTGCATTGTTCCTTTGTTTCTGCAATAAAAAGCAGGCGTTGTCCCACAGAGAGGGCAGACGCCTGCATAACAACAAAGCACGAAAAAACACCACGATACAGTTCAAAGACTGCTCGTGTCAAACCTACGTGTTCCTTTGCATACGCACGCAAAAAAAGCCCACCATCATGTGGAAAGGTACTTCTACTTTTTATTGCTTATTAGCGTACACAAATTAACACACGTAAGCCTCCTTCCAATCTCAAACTGTCGCACAGTATAACACACATCCGATAGACTTGCCAACCATTTTTAACCTTGTTTTCCATCTTGTTTTTCCATCTCTTACGGGCAGTAGCAAAGCCAGGCGAGCCAGTCAACGGTCAAGATGAACGGCGCTTTCAGCGCCGCCGTTGACAGTCTCGCCCGTCTTTGCTAATGGGTAATCAAGGCGGGAAAGCCATTTTAGGGCTTTCCCGCCCATTTCAATTTTGGGAGAAGAAAGGCCCCAAAATGAACGAGTGCGGCCAAACACTTTTAGGGATTGGCCACCTTGTCCACCCATCCAGCGGGGCGGCGGGGAACGGTCAAGGCCGGGCGTCAGCCCATTCATTTCAGCCTTGACGGTTTCCTGCCGTCCTGCTACTTTTCCCGGAGTGTGGCCACACATCTGGTCACGGTGTCCAGAGCTTTGGGACTTTTTGTCCCATAGGCCGGGGGCGGAGGACGAGGGACGGGGGCTTTCATAATACGCCCTGTCTGCTGCTGAAATCAGCCCTTTGTTTCCGGCTTACCAGCCCCAAACAAAGCCCTGCTTTCCTGCCGCGTCAAATGCCCTTGCCCTCCCCGGCGGCAACGGTATTTTCAGGGCAACGCCGACAGAGCGTATAACACACTACACTTTGCTCCGCAAAGTCGTGTGCCAAATGGGGCGCTGCCCCCTTTGGAAACCCCCGCAACAAACAGGTGCTATGCACCCAGCCGGGAGCATAGCGCCGTTTGTTGTCAGCAGCCCGTTTCACGGTCTGCGTGTAGTTCCTTGTAAACTGACCTAA
>NZ_JBQKGL010000028.1:0-904 GCF_052118825.1 Bilifractor sp. LCP21S3_A7
TTTTCGCAGTTAATCACGTCCTTCTTCGGCTCTCAGTGCCAAGGCATCCGCCCTGCGCCCTTTATGTTTGACCTATTGTAAAATGGCCGTGCCTTCAGATCTTAGCGTAGACCTGAAAACACATTTTGCATAAATTGCATTTCGGATAACACTCCGGCAAAAGAATGTTATCCATGAAACGTTCATCGGAATCATTTCTGCTTCCTTTGTAACGCCTCGGATGTCTTCCTATCTTCGTGAACAATTTCAAAATCTTTTGATTTTTCGATTGTGCTTTGGATTTCTTTTTGGAATCGTTTGTGTATTCAGTTTTCAAGGTACGTATCTGGCTTTATCAGCCATACCAGCCGGAAAGGGATCTGATCTTTAACAGGCTTTCATCAATTCTATAATGAATCGAATCCGTTATCTCAGAACTTTTTCAGCTCGTATCACCGGTAAAGCTTTTGCTTTCCCAGTAACAGGGGATTTCCACTCTTTTCAACAGCTTGTAAGAAGGGACCCTGTGCTTATTGTTTTAAGGATGCTGGCGGCCGCCTATCTTTCCATACTGTCTCCGGCATAGTATTTTCGGCCGCCCGGGTCTTAACCATCGTGTTCGGAATGGGAACGGGTGTCTCCCCCGGGCGCATCGCCACCAGCAAGTTTTGTCATCACATTGACGACTCAACAGTAAAACACATCCTCTGCAGTGCTACTAAGCTCAGCGTTCCGCTTCGCTAAGGGCACTGCACGGCTCGCACTAAATTCGAACTCCCTTTCAGTCGTTCTCATTAAGTGCTCATGCACGTACTCATTCATTCCTTAGAAAGGAGGTGATCCAGCCGCACCTTCCGATACGGCTACCTTGTTACGACTTCACCCCAGTTACCGGCCCTGCCTTCGACTGCTCCCTCCCTTGCGG
>NZ_JBQKGL010000029.1:0-829 GCF_052118825.1 Bilifractor sp. LCP21S3_A7
TTACCGCTCTTGTTATCCTCTACCTTTACTGTTACTTCGTAGCTGTTGCTGTCATACGTTACGCCACCGATCGTCTTGCCCGCATTCTCCTCACTTACAACATATGTGAAGTTCTTGCCTGCATCGGCCAGCGTGTAATTGATCACTGGATATGCGATCTTGCCATCTGCGTCGCTGCTTGCCGTTGCGACGGTTTCTTTGCTATCTTTGTCAACTATCTTGAAGATGTACCCCGCAAGACTCATATCCGCAGGTTTATTCGTGATAGTCTTCGTACCTGCAAACTGGACGCTGCCGGCTGCACCGTACGTGTTCGTGAAGTTCAGGGCATTCGCGTTGTCGCTTGCCTGTACATTCAGCGTACCGTCACCGTTATCCGTTACACTGACGGTTACGGTGTATGTCTGGCTGCTGTATGCGATGCCATCTTTCGTCTGTCCTCCGTTGACCTCGGATACCGTATACGTATGCGTTCCCACATCACTCAGCGTGTAGGGGATCGATGTGAAGACAATGTTGCCATCACCATCATTGCTTCCTGTGGACACCACGTTGGTATCACTACCCTCCGTTACCCGGAAGTTGAACTCACCGGCGGTCAGTGCCTGGCCTTCCAGCGTCTTCGTTCCACTGAAGGTTACATTTCCGTTCGCCGCATAGCTGTTCGTGAAGTTCAGTGCCTTCGCGTTGTCACTTGCGGTTACTGTCAGCTTACCGCTCTTGTTATCCTCTACCTTTACTGTTACTTCGTAGCTGTTGCTGTCATACGTTACGCCACCGATCGTCTTGCCCGCATTCTCCTCACTTACAACATATGTGAAGCTCTTGC
>NZ_JBQKGL010000030.1:0-635 GCF_052118825.1 Bilifractor sp. LCP21S3_A7
ATTCCTCCCATGGTCTCGATGGAAAGGGTCAGCGGTGTGACATCGAGCAGAAGCACGTCTCCGGCTCCAGCATCTCCGGCCAGCTTGCCTCCCTGAATCGATGCGCCGATTGCCACGCACT
This sequence comes from Bilifractor sp. LCP21S3_A7, assembly GCF_052118825.1. Taxonomy (NCBI): domain Bacteria; kingdom Bacillati; phylum Bacillota; class Clostridia; order Lachnospirales; family Lachnospiraceae; genus Bilifractor; species Bilifractor sp. LCP21S3_A7. The sequence continues at coordinate 122 of NZ_JBQKGL010000030.1, forward strand.
CATCCGGGTTCAGGTTCTTGCTCGGCTCATGTCCGGTCAGCTGTCTTACCTTGTCCTGTACCGCCGGGATACGTGTGGAACCGCCGACCAGAAGGACCTTCGTAAGGTCAGATGCGGTAAGTCCCGCGTCGTTCAGAGCGGTTCTTACCGGCTCCGCGGTCGCTTCCACAAGATCTGCGGTCAGCTCATCGAATTTTGCCTTTGTCAGGTTGAGATCCAGATGCTTTGCGCCGTCCGCCGTAGCGGTGATGAACGGAAGGTTGATGTTCGTGGTGGTCGCGCTGGAAAGCTCGATCTTTGCCTTCTCTGCCGCCTCACGGATTCTCTGCATCGCCATCTTGTCGCCGGAGAGGTCGATGCCTTCCTGCTTCTTGAATTCACTTACGATATAATCGGCAACTCTCTTATCAAAGTCGTCGCCGCCCAGATGGTTATTGCCGGCGGTAGCCAGTACCTCGATGACTCCGTCGCCGATCTCGATGATGGACACATCGAAGGTGCCGCCGCCGAGATC
>NZ_JBQKGL010000031.1:0-604 GCF_052118825.1 Bilifractor sp. LCP21S3_A7
TGCGTTCAGGTCTGCCTCAACGCCGCTCTTCTGATCCGCCGGCACCTTGTCGCCGACTTCCTTCAGAGCCTTCTCTACCTGGAATACCGTCGAATCCGCTTCATTCTTCGTGTCTACGGCTTCCTTTCTCTTCTTGTCCTCAGCCTCGTACTGCGCTGCCTCTTTCACTGCCTTGTCGATCTCCGCGTCGCTCATGCTCGATCCGGAAGTGATCGTGATGTGCTGCTCCTTGCCGGTTCCGAGATCCTTGGCGGATACATTTACAATACCGTTCGCGTCGATATCGAAGGTCACCTCGATCTGCGGAACGCCGCGCATTGCCGGCGGGATTCCGTCCAGACGGAACTGACCGAGGGACTTGTTGTCTCTGGCGAACTTACGCTCACCCTGTACGACGTTGATATCCACTGCGGTCTGATTGTCCGCAGCCGTGGAGAAGATCTGGCTCTTCTTCGTCGGAATTGTCGTGTTTCTCGGAATCAGCGGTGTCGCAATTCCTCCCATGGTCTCGATGGAAAGGGTCAGCGGTGTGACATCGAGCAGAAGCACGTCTCCGGCTCCAGCATCTCCGGCCAGCTTGCCTCCCTGAATCGATGCGCCGATT
>NZ_JBQKGL010000032.1:0-588 GCF_052118825.1 Bilifractor sp. LCP21S3_A7
GATTTCAGGAGTCAAGAATGCCATACGTTAAAACCTGTGACAGAAATCAAATGATGTTTTGCTCGATGGATTCGTTTGTTGATCCCGAGAGTACAGCACGTCTCATAGATGCTTTTGTTAACAGTCTTGATCTTCAGAAATACGGAGTCAAGGAAGCTGCCAAAGAAGGGCGGCCCACTTATGATCCGAAAGGGCTGTTGAAACTGTATATATATGGATGCCGGAACGAGATCCGTTCTTCCAGAAAGCTTCAACGAGCCTGCGAAGTTAACATTGAAGTGATCTGGCTGATGGGCGGAGCAAAACCAGATTTTCGGACGATATCTGATTTCCGCAAGGACAACATTGATGTTCTGAAGAAACTGTTTCATGAGTTCAATCGAAGACTTGCCGGAGCGGTCGAGTGGGGGTTTTCTTCAATAGATGGCAGTAAGTTTCAGGCAAACAATTCCAAGAATAACAACTTTACTAAGAACAAGCTTGATGACAGGATCAAATGGCTTGATGGACATACGGACGAATACCTTCGTATTCTGAAAGAAATGGATGAAGAGAAAGATTTGGATGAGGATGTTGAACTTACACGTG
>NZ_JBQKGL010000033.1:0-586 GCF_052118825.1 Bilifractor sp. LCP21S3_A7
CTTATCAAAGTCGTCGCCGCCCAGATGGTTATTGCCGGCGGTAGCCAGTACCTCGATGACTCCGTCGCCGATCTCGATGATGGACACATCGAAGGTGCCGCCGCCGAGATCGTATACCATAACCTTCTGCTCGTTCTCATTGTCCAGGCCGTAAGCCAGCGCCGCCGCTGTCGGCTCGTTGATGATACGCTTTACATCAAGTCCGGCGATCTTGCCGGCGTCCTTTGTCGCCTGACGCTGTGCGTCATTGAAATATGCCGGGCAGGTGATAACGGCCTCTGTGACCTTTTCTCCCAGATAGCCTTCCGCGTCGCTCTTCAGCTTCTGCAGAATCATTGCGGAGATCTCCTGCGGAGTATAGCTCTTGCCGTCAATGGTAACTCTGTAATCGGAGCCCATGTGACGCTTGATCGATGAAATCGTGTGATCGGCGTTTGTAACTGCCTGACGCTTTGCCGGCTCGCCTACCAGACGCTCTCCTGTCTTTGTGAACGCGACAACGGACGGGGTCGTACGGCTTCCTTCCGCGTTCGCGATAACGGTGGGTTTTCCACCTTCCATAACGGCTACACAGCTGTTTGTTGTA
>NZ_JBQKGL010000034.1:0-565 GCF_052118825.1 Bilifractor sp. LCP21S3_A7
GTCGCTGCCCCTCAAGGGGCATCCGTATTACTTACCCTGACCCTTAAAAGGGTCTTCGTATTCCTTTACGCTGAGCTTGTCCTGTATGATATCCGCCCGCTCCTGGTCTTGGATATATTTTCTGATGGTAGCTTCATTTAACCCTACTGTACTGACATAATATCCTTCTGACCAAAAATGTCTGTTTCCAAACTTGTATTTTAAATTTGCGTGCCTGTCAAACATCATAAGGGCACTTTTCCCCTTCAAATATCCCATAAATGACGCCACACTGATCTTAGGTGGTATGCTAACCAGCATATGTACATGATCTGGCATCAGATGACCTTCGATAATTGTGACACCTTTATATGTACATAATTGATGAAGTATCTCTGCAAGGTCTTGCTTGTATTGATTGTAAATGATTTTTCGCCTATACTTTGGTGTGAACACGATATGGTACTTGCACAGCCATTTGGTATGCGCAAGGCTATTCGCCTGGTTCGCCATGAGATCACCTCTTTCTTTTAAATAGTGGCTTGGACACCTCTATTATAGAAAGAGTTGATCTCAATTGTATAAC
>NZ_JBQKGL010000035.1:0-523 GCF_052118825.1 Bilifractor sp. LCP21S3_A7
TCTTGTTATCCTCTACCTTTACTGTTACTTCGTAGCTGTTGCTGTCATACGTTACGCCACCGATCGTCTTGCCCGCATTCTCCTCACTTACAACATATGTGAAGCTCTTGCCTGCATCGGCCAGCGTGTAATTGATCACCGGATATGCGATCTTGCCATCTGCGTCGCTGCTTGCCGTTGCGACGGTTTCTTTGCTATCTTTGTCAACTATCTTGAAGATATACCCCGCAAGACTCATATCCGCAGGTTTATTCGTGATAGTCTTCGTACCTGCAAACTGGACGCTGCCGGCTGCACCGTACGTGTTCGTGAAGTTCAAGGCATTCGCGTTTTCGCTTGCCTCTACATTCAGCGAGCCGTCACCGTTATCTTTTACATCGACGGTTACGGTGTATGTCTGGCTGCTGTAGCGGATGCCGTCCTTCTCATAATAAGTATTACCCTGCGCATCCTTCTTCTCAACGGCCTTGTCCGGAATTTTCTCCGATACCGTATACGTATGTTTTCCAACATCACTCCGTTT
>NZ_JBQKGL010000036.1:0-443 GCF_052118825.1 Bilifractor sp. LCP21S3_A7
GGTATGTATCTTTTCATAATAAAGAAATGAAATATTCCTCCTTAGCTCAGTCGGTAGAGCGCATGACTGTTAATCATGATGTCGGCGGTTCGAGTCCACCAGGGGGAGCTTACCTTTGTTAAAGGGTAATGATTGGTTTCTGTGGCCCGGTGGTCAAGCGGTCAAGACATCGCCCTTTCACGGCGGTAACACGAGTTCAATTCTCGTCCGGGTCATCCCAATATTATATGGCGTGGTAGCCAAGTGGTAAGGCAATGGTCTGCAACACCAGTATGCGCCGGTTCAAATCCGGCCCACGCCTCTTCAGGAATCCAGTATAACTGGGTTCCTTTTTTACTGTATAAAGCCGTCGTCAAGCGGGCAGTTTTTGGGCATGCGAAGCATGCACAGAAAACTGCATGCTTGAACGACGCTAACATGTATGAGCATGGAGCGGTGTGAAA
>NZ_JBQKGL010000037.1:0-391 GCF_052118825.1 Bilifractor sp. LCP21S3_A7
AACAATTTCAAAATCTTTTGATTTTTCGATTGTGCTTTGGATTTCTTTTTGGAATCGTTTGTGTATTCAGTTTTCAAGGTACGTATCTGGCTTTATCAGCCATACCAGCCGAAAAGGGATCTGATCTTTAACAGGCTTTCATCAATTCTATAATGAATCGAATCCGTTATCTCAGAACTTTTTCAGCTCGTATCACCGGTAAAGCTTTTTGCTTTTCCAGCAGCAGGTGATTCACTACTCCTATAAAATGAGAGATTTTCGCTTACTCTATTGTAAATTCTTTGTTGTAAGGATGCTGGCGGCCGCCTATCTTTCCATACTGTCTCCGGCATAGTATTTTCGGCCGCCCGGGTCTTAACCATCGTGTTCGGAATGGGAACGGGTGTCTCCC
>NZ_JBQKGL010000038.1:0-353 GCF_052118825.1 Bilifractor sp. LCP21S3_A7
ACGAGCTGAGAAGATAAACTTTTCGGCTGGTATGGCTGATAAAGCCAGATACGTACCTTGAAAACTGAATACACAAACGATTCCAAAAAGAAATCCAAAGCACAATCGAAAGATTTGAAGCTTCGATCTTGAAAGAGAAGTTCGGGAGAACGGAACAGGAGAGGGGAAGCGGATGATCATGAAATTGTTCACGAAGATAGGAAGACATCCGAGGCGTTACAGAGGAAGCAGAAATGATTCCAATGAACGTTTCAAGGATAACATTCTTTTGCCGGAGTGTTATCCGAAATGCAATTTATGCAAAAGCCTGAAGGTCAGAGAAATCTGAAGTTCAGGAGTGCCGGAAAGATCTA
>NZ_JBQKGL010000039.1:0-317 GCF_052118825.1 Bilifractor sp. LCP21S3_A7
GCCCGGGGGAGACACCCGTTCCCATTCCGAACACGATGGTTAAGACCCGGGCGGCCGAAAATACTATGCCGGAGACAGTATGGAAAGATAGGCGGCCGCCAGCATCCTTACGGGGATGTAGCTCAGTTGGGAGAGCACCTGCCTTGCAAGCAGGGGGTCGAGAGTTCGAATCTCTTCATCTCCACTGCATATGAATCACATATGCATCAAAACAGAAAAGGGCTTATAGCTCAGCCGGTTAGAGCGCACGCCTGATAAGCGTGAGGTCGGTAGTTCGAGTCTACTTAAGCCCACTTGGACTTAAGAAATTAAGCCCA
>NZ_JBQKGL010000040.1:0-311 GCF_052118825.1 Bilifractor sp. LCP21S3_A7
CAGTTAATCACGTCCTTCTTCGGCTCTCAGTGCCAAGGCATCCGCCCTGCGCCCTTTATGTTTGACCTATTGTAAAATGGCCGTGCCTTCAGATCTTAGCGTAGATCTTTCTGGCACTCCTGATCTTCAGATTTCTCTGATCTTCAGGCTTCTGCATAAATTGCATTTCGGATAACATTCCGGCAAAAGAATGTTATCCATGAAACGTTCATCGGAATCATTTCTGCTTCCTCTGTAACGCCTCGGATGTCTTCCTATCTTCGTGAACAATTTCAAAATCTTTCGATTTTTCGATTGTGCTTTGGATTTCT